>QHXY01000087.1 GCA_003223145.1 Acidobacteriota bacterium | reverse complement strand
TTACGCCCAGGAAAGCAGAGATTCCGCGGCGCCCCGCGCAGGGGGCCGAGGGGGTGGCCGTGGTGGAGGGATGGGTGGAGGCATGGGCGGTCATCGGCACGGAGGCACGGGTGGCGGGATGAGGGGTGGCGGCGTGAGCGCGAAGATCCGACTGGCCGCGGTGGATCCGCCTCCCGGCGAATAAGCTCTCCTTCAACCTGCGTGATTAAGCCCGGCGCATCCAGGTGAGGCAGCGCTCCAGCTCGGAACGCATGGCCGCGGCGGACGCGGCGTGATGCCGCCAGCCGTGGCCCGGCAGCACCCACTCGAAGCGATAGTCGAGCAGGCGCTCCATGGAGTGGATCTGTTCCTCCCAGGAGTACCAGCAGGCGTCGCGGAAGGCGTACAGGCTCTTGCGCCCGGGCGACCAGGCGAGATGATCTCCCGTGAACAGGTAGGTCTCACGGTACAGGAGGACCGTGTGCCCGCGCGTGTGCCCCGGCACCGGGATGGCCAGGAGCTCGTCGTCGAGGCGGACAGGAGCGGGGCCCCGGAGCACGTGCTCCACCGACCGGGTCGCGGGCGTGAGGTCGTCTTCGTGGAGGACACGCTCGCACCCAAACCGTTTGTGGAATGCCGCGTGGTCGGCGACGTCGTCGCGGTGGGTCAGGAACATGAGGCGCACGCCTCCCCACTCATCCAGGCGCGACAGGAGCGGGGCCGCGGCACGTGGCGAATCGACCAGGACGTTGCCCCCCGGCGCCGGGCGGCGTATCAGATAGCTCCAGGCGCCGAACGAATCCTTGGACGTGAAGCCGCAGAAGTACACCCCGCCGTCGATCGGTTCGGGGAAGAGGCCGACAGCCGGCGCCGCCGGGAGCCGTGAGGCGGTGCCGATCGAGGCGGTCGGGCAGGCGACGAGCGCCATGAGAGCCCGCAGCCGTCCTTGCTCGGACGCCGGCTGCCGCCCCACATAGGAGAACGACTCTCCCTCCGCGAACACGTCCGGCGCGATCCTGCGACAGGTGTCGCAATCGATGCAGGACCGGTCGACATAGAACTCACCGGGGACGTTCTCCGGCAGACGCTCGGACAGCCGGGCCATGGGGCCGCTCCTCGGCGATGATCTTACCTCGCCCGCCGCGGTGGCGCGCGCGCCCGGCGGTTTCTGCTATGGTGCGTGGATGCGTCCCGCGGTTGACGCGAAGCGCCCTGGCGGCTGGCTCTGGCCGGCCCTCCTTCTGTTCCTGGCTCCGGGCGGCGCGCGGGCGGCCGACGAGATCCAGGTCTACAACGCCGAGATCAACCGGCCGGGTCAGTTCAGCCTGCAGCTGCACGGCAACTATGTCCCGCGGGGCAGGACCGCCGCCGCCTTCCCGGGCGGGATGGTGCCGGACCGCGCCTTCAACGGCACCCCGGAGTTCGCTCTCGGCATCACCGAATGCTGGGAGATCGGGGCTTACCTTCCTTATGCCGTGACCCGCGGTGGCGATTTCGAGACGGGGGGCGGCAAGCTGCGGACGCTCGTCGCGTCGCCTCACGCCCACGACCGGCGGTTTTTCTACGGCGTCAACTTCGAGCTGAGCGACCAGCCGCGTCTGTTCGAAGCCAATCACTGGGGCTCGGAAATCCGGCCGATCATCGGCTGGCGACGGCCGCCGATCGAGTTCATCGTCAATCCGATCGTCGACGTGGTCCTGAGCGGACCGCGACGGACGATCGACTTCGCCCCCGCCGCGCGTCTCGCCGGCATCCTGTCGCCTGCCTGGACGGTCGGCCTGGAGCACTACGCGGATTTCGGCCCGATCGACCGCTTCGAGCCCCGGGGCCGTCAACTCCAGGAGATCTTCGCCGTCGCTGACTACACCGGGCGCACCCTCGACGTCGACTTCGGAGCCGGCCGCGGGCTGACCTCCGGCTCCGACGACTGGACGGTCAAGTTCATCCTGGGCTGGGGCTTCTGAGCTCCGGCCTGATCGGCGTCCCCTCCAGGAGACCCTCGATCTCGTCCTTCCGGTCTTCCGCGTCGGCCTCGCCGAGCTCGATCAGGCGGCTCAGGTAGTCGGGCTGGAACATGAGGAGGGAGAGCAGGTCGTTCGACCGCGTCTCGCGCGTGCCCAGACCGCGGGTCATGAACCGGAAAGCTCCCGGGAGATCGGCCTCGTATTCGTTGGCGAGCCGACCCAGGTCGCGCGACGGGCGGAGCACCACGAGCCGGACCATCCGATAGTCACCGCGCGTCTCGGGCGGCAGTCCATCCATCAACCTGTTCATCCGCTCCATGGTCAGCGCGTCCGCGTCGAAGAGATCCAGGAACACGGCGTTGAAGAGCGCGCCAATGATCTGCGCAGGCGGAGGGTATCCCTTCACCACGGGCTGATCCGCCTCCGCCCGACTCCGCGGGTAGCGGGTCGAGATCGCCAGGATCCGGCCCGCGCCGAGATGGACCGCCGGCGAGAGTGGCGCGGTGAGCCGGATCCCGCCGTCGCCGAACCACTGCCCGTCGATCTCGATCGCCGGGAAGAAAATCGGCAAGGCGGCTGAGGCCATGACGTGGCGCACGCCCAGCGTCGCGCCGATCGATTTGCGGTGCGCCCGTTCCCACTGCGGGATGCCGCGGCCCTGCACCCAGGTGATCGACTGTCCCGTCGTGTAACTCGAGGCCGTGATCGCCACCGCCCTGAGCGCGCCGCGGCCGAGGTTCGCCTCGATGCCCTCCAGCACCTCGTCGCGCTCCTCCAGCTCGCGCTCGAGCAGGCTCCACAAGGGCTTCGTGTCGACCGCGGCGTGCGGACGGGGGGCGGCCGCGACACCGCCTGACACGAGCTTCAGTCCCAGGCGCGCGACGTTGCGCGCCAGCGACACGCTGTCGACGCGGAAGACTTCCTGCGTGGTGAGGTGGCTCCACAGGCTGGCGAGCCGCTCGACGCGCACCCGGAGGTCCCCGGGGCGCGAGGCCAGGAAGGCGGCGTTGATCGCGCCGGCCGACACGCCGGTCAGGATCGGAACGTGCAGGTCCGGATGGCGCCGCGCCAGCCAGCGCAGCATCCCCACCTGGTAGGCGGCCCGCGCGCCGCCCCCGCTCATGACCAGCGCGAGAGGCCCGCCGGGACCGTCGCTCGTCATGGACGGATCACCGATCCGTTCGACGGCGGCCCGCACGTCATCCGAACTGGACCGATCGTCGTGTGAGCGAGCCCATGCTGAATCCGGTGATGGGAAACGAGACGGGGCCCGACGGATCGAGCGAGGCCGCGACGATCACGGGAACGAAGTGCTCGTGCGTCGGAAGCGCCTGGCTTGCGCCCGGAGCCCGACTGCGGTAATCGACCAGCGCGTCCAGGTCCCGCCGGGCCAGGACCTCGGCGGCCCAGGCATCGAACTCCACCGCCCATGTGGGCGTCACCGGGTCCTGCCCCCAGTCCAGGGCGCGCAGGTTGTGAGTCAGGAACCCGCTGCCCACGATGAGCACTCCCTCCCCGCGCAGCGGCGCGAGCGCGCGACCGAGCGCCAGGAGCGCTGGCGCCTCCAGACCCGGAAGGGAGACTTGCAGTACGGGGACGTCGGCCTCGGGATACATCGCGACCAGCGGAATGTAGGCGCCGTGGTCGAGACCCCTGTGGGGGGCGTCCGCGACGGGCTGCGACCGCCCGAGGAGCTGACGCAGACGCGCCGCCAGCTCGGGGGCGCCCGGGGCCGGATAGGTTACATCGTAATACTTGGCCGGGAAGCCGAAGAAGTCGTGCACCAGCGGGACGGTGCGGGTGGCGGCGAGGGTGACCGGTCTCCGCTCCCAGTGGGCCGACAGCATCAGGATCGACCGCGGACGCGGCAGCGCCTGCGCCCATTGATTCAGCTCCGCGACCCACCCCGTGTCGTCGAGCAGCAGGGGGGAGCCGTGCGCCAGGAAGATGGCCGGCATGCCGGCCTGGCCGGGAGTCTCGACCGGTGATCGGCTCACTTATTCAGGCCGCCGGCGGCCGGCGCTAATCAAAGTGCCGCGGTCGGGGTGAGGATTTGCCACACGAAGAGATCCCGCTTCGACCCGTCCTTGGCGCGGAAACGCAGCCCCAGACAAAAGTCGAGGTCCGAGTAGGCCGTTTCGAGGCGGGATTCGAGATCGGCCACCGTGTGAACCGATCGCCAGCGGGAATTGTCTTTGGCCCCGTGCGCCCAGTCCTTCTTGCTCAACACGCTCTGGAGCACGTCGCCCGGGCCGATCTTGTAATGGGTGACCTCGGAACCGGGCGTCACGGAGGCCACAATCAGCTTGTCGCCGTCACGGGGAACGAGATCCAGGCCGCCGAAGAAATGCAGGGCGTCAATCCCGGTCAGCCGGGGTTTGTCCGGTCGCGCTGCCGCCGTGAGAGAGAAGGAGAGGATCTGTCCCGATCGCGTGACCTCCACCGTGACCGCGTCTCCCGCCTTGGCCCCCAGGATCCGCTCCTGCAGCCGGGGGAGCGTGCTGGCGTCTTCGGCCTGGAGCTTCAGGAGACCATCCCCCCTCCTGAGCCCCGCACCCGCCGCCGGGCTCCCGGGAAATATCTGATCGACCATCAGCTTCACCTGCGACGGAAGATTGAACTGCGCCCGGTCGTCGGGGTCGGCCGGGACGACAAAGGCGCCGATCCAGGCCCGGGGCGGAGCGCCGGCGCGAATCCACGCCAGGGACCGGCGGATCCATTCCGCGGGAACCGCGTAGCCGATTCCGCTCTGCGGCCCCAGGAAAACTCTCGAACCGAAGACCAGGCCCGTGCTCATCCCCACGACCTGACCCCGGTTGTCGATCAGGGGTCCGCCGGCGAGCCCCTCCGGCATGGACGCATCGGTCTGGAGGTAATCTTCGATCGGGTGGATTCGCGCGGAGCCGCGGTGCAGCCCGCTCACGACACCCGATGAAACGATCGGCTCTCCGCCGGCCTGCGTGCCGCTCCGAAAGCCGAAAGCCTCGAGGCTCTCCCCGGCCCGCGCCGGCTGGTCGTCGCGAAGGACAAGCGGCGCGACGTCCGGCAGCTCGGCCTTTAGAAGCGCGATGCCGATCATCGCGTCGGAACCGACGATGCGCGCCGGGACCGACCGGCCCGACGAGGTGCGCAGCGAGACATCCTTGGCCCCGACGAGCAGGCCGCTGTCGGTCACGAACTCGCCCGGCCCGATGGCGAAGGCGCTGCCGAGGATGGAATCGATGCGGAGGTTGGACTCGTAGGCCAGCGAGGCAAAGGTGGAGGTCAGCTCGCTGTCGTGGACCGTGACGACCTGGACCACGGCGCTGCGCCTGTCGGGGGCGCCCTGCGCCGCCGGCGCGGCGTCGCCCTCGATCTTGTGGCCGCAGCGCCCGCAGAACGCCGCGCCCGGCTCCAGCGGGGCCCCGCAGTACGGGCAGACCGCCTGCGCCGCCAGCGCGGGCGGAGGGATGCCGGGCAGCCAGGCGGTGACGAGCACGAGACCGGCGATCATCAGCCGGGTGAGCAGGACGCGTCTATGCATCTCCGCCGGCCTCCTCAGTAGACCGGCGGTGCCAGGAAATCGGGGAACATATTGACGTACTCCCGCGTCACCTTGTCCTGGCCTTCGGGCCGGACCTCCAGTTTCAATACATAGGATGAGCCGAACCGGCGGTCAATCGAGACGTCGTTCGAGAAGATCTCCCTGTAGGACGACCGGATGACGTCATCGAAGGTCTCGAAGCTCTTGATCGACTTCTTGTCGACCCCGACGATGATATCGCCGTTCTTGTACCGGGCCTTTTCGCCCCGACCGCCGCGCACCAGATCGGCGACGACCAGGCCCGGGTGCCCGCCCGCGCCGCTGGCCACCTCTTTGAGATTCGCCTCGAGGGTTTCCTGGATCTCGTCCGCGGGATCGAGCATGACCCGCTCCGGTCTCTGCATCGGCCGCACGCTCACGTGCCGCTCGCCACCGCCGCGTTCCAGGGTCAGCGCGACGTCCGCGGACCCGGGTGCGGCGGCGAG
>QHXY01000402.1 GCA_003223145.1 Acidobacteriota bacterium | reverse complement strand
CCGACCTCGGGGGACCCGGCGGCACGTATGGCGACGGAACTTACTCGACCGGCGGCCGCCGGGGCTTCGCGATCACCTACTCCCGCCCCAGCGTCCCCTGCGACGTGGGTGTCGGGTCCGCGGATGGGTCTCCGGTCAAGATCATCACGGCGGTCAACCAGGATCTCCTGGGGCACAAGACCCTGGGCGAGGTGGAGGAGATCGGATACGAGTCGTCGCTCGACCGGAGGAAGATCCAGGGATGGATCGTCAAGCCGCCCCATTTCGATCCGAAACGGAAATACCCCCTGATCCTCGAGATCCACGGCGGGCCCTTCGCGAACTACGGCGACCGCTTCGACTTCATGAAGCAGCTCTGGGCGGCCCGCGACTACGTCGTCCTCTACGTCAACCCGCGGGGTAGCACGAGTTATGGCGAGGAGTTCGGCAATCTGATCCACCACAGCTACCCGGGTGACGACTTCCACGATCTGAACTCGGGCGTGGACGCGGCGATTGCCAAGGGGTACGTCGACCCCGCGAACCTGTTCGTCACGGGCGGCAGCGGCGGGGGCGTGCTCACCTGCTGGATGATCGGTCGCACGCCTCGCTTCCGCGCGGCGGCTGCGGCCTACCCGGTGATCAACTGGTACAGCTTCGTGCTCACGTCCGACATCTCGGCGTTCGTCGCGAAGTACTGGTTCCCGGGATTCCCCTGGGACAACGTCGAGCACTACGAAAAGCGGTCGCTCCTGTCGGTCGTAAAGAACGTCAAGACGCCGACGATGATCATCACCGGCGAGGAGGACTACCGGACCCCGATCTCGGAGTCCGAGCAGTATTTCCAGGCGATCAAGCTGCTCAACGTCGAGGCCGTCCTGGTGCGCGTGCCGGGCGAGCCGCACGGCATCAGCCGCCGCCCGAGCCACTGGATGGCGAAGATGCTGGACATCGTCGGCTGGTTCGACCGACACCGTCAGTCCGGACCCTGACACGAACGCGTGATGTCGATTTCACCTGACCCATCGCCGCAAGCCGACTCGCCGGGCGTGATCGTCTTTCCGCCCCTGCTCTACCTCGTCGCGCTCGCCGCCGGCGGGCTGGCGCACTGGCTGAGCCCTCGACCCATCGTCGCGCCGCTCGCCGGCCACTGGGTCGGCGGGGTGCTGCTGGCCCTGGGCGTGGCTCTGGGATGGTGGGCGCGGCGCACGATGAAGGCGGCCGGCACCAACATCGACCCACGCCGGCCCAGCACGGCTCTGGTGCGAACCGGCCCGTTCCGCTTCGGCCGCAACCCGTTGTATGTCGCCGTGACGGCGATCTATCTGGGGCTGGCCTTCCTGATCAACGGCGTCTGCGTCCTGCTGACGCTGGTCCCGGTTCTCGTGGTCATGCACTACGGTGTGGTCCGGCGGGAAGAGCGCTACCTCGAGAGCAAGTTCGGAGCGGCCTACCGCGAGTACCGGGCTTCCGTGCGGCGCTGGCTCTAGGAGCGAGCCGACCGGGCCCTGGAGCGCAGCATGTCGTGGGACGGCGGTCGGGTGTGGCGCGGGGCGGTGGTTCTCGCCGCCGTGTGGGTGTTCGCGCTCGGGTTCACGGCCAACAAGGGCTTTTTTCACGACGACGCGTTCATCGGTCTGCGTTACGCTCGCAATCTCATCTCGGGACACGGTCTCGTGTGGAACAGCGGGGAGCGTGTCGAGGGGTACACCAACGGCCTGTTCACGCTGCTGGAAGGCCTCCTGGGCGCCGCGGGCGTCGATCTGGTCGTCGCCTCCAGGGTCATCAACATCTCGGCGTTCGCCGGACTCATCCTGGTCGCGTGGGTCGGCGCGCCGGGGCGTCCGGCGCGAGACGGTGGGGATCGTGCGCTCGCCATGGTCCCGACCCTGCTGGTCCTGACCAGCTTCCCGCTGATCGTGTGGATACCCGGCGGCCTCGAGGGACCGCTCTTCGCCGCTCTCAGCGGCAGCGCGATCGGGTTGCTGTGCGGCCCCTCTGATCCGGACCCCGGGAGCCGATCGACGGCCGCAAGCGGAGTTCTTTTCGGCCTGGCCTGCGCGGTCAGGATGGACGGGCTGCTGTTCATCCCGGTGAGTCTCGGGTTCCTGCTGTTCGCATCCAGGGAATCCCGTCCCGCGCGGCTGCCCACGTTCCTGTGTGCCTTCCTCGCCACCTTTCTGCCCTACTTCCTCTGGCGGCTGCTCTACTACGGCTCGCCGGTGCCGAACACGTTCTGGGTCAAGGCGGCCGGGGGCAGCTGGAGCCGGATGGTGTCGGGTCTCGACTACCTCGCATCCTACGCCGCGACGCCCCCTTACCTGCTCGCGCTCGCCGGGCTGGCCCTGGTGTACTCGTTGGTCCGCCGATCGTTCGACCGCAGGACGGCCTATCTGCTCGGCGTGGTCGTGGTCTATCTGTTGTACGTTGTCTATGTTGGCGGAGACTACATGCCGGCGTTCCGCATGGTCCTGCCGGTCATTTTCCCGGCCGCCCTTCTGGTCGGGTCGGCCCTCGCGCGCGCGACGCCGCCGTCGGCCAGGTGGACCGGTATGGGGGCCCTGGCAGGTCTCTTGTTCTTGACCGGTCTTCAAGTGGATGATCCGCGCGTGAATCCGAGATACACCGACCCCGCCGCCTTCGTGGGAACGATCGTGGGACGACACATCGCCTCCGCGTGGCCCCCAGGCGATCTGGTGGCGCTCAACACGGCCGGGTCGACGCCCTACTATGCCGGAGACCTTCGGTTCCTGGACATGCTCGGTCTCAATGATGCCCACATCGCCAGACGCGCCGTCGCCGGCATCGAGGTTCCATGGCAGGTGGTCCCGGGGCACCTCAAGGGAGACGGCGCCTATGTCCTGGGGCGGCGGCCCGACTACGTCATCATCGGCCCCGCCGAGGGTGCGACCGCCCGCGACCCGATGTTCCTGTCGGACCTGGAGATCGCGCGGGACCCCCGCTTTCCGGCGGACTACGCTCTCCGGCAGGAACGTCTCGACGTGAGCGGTCTGACCGGGTTCCGGCTCTACCCCGCCACGCGGACCGGCGTGCTGACCTTCACCTACTACGAGCGCAGGACCCGTGGTGAATGATCGACGGACCGGGGATCGCGGGACGAGCCCGATCGACCGCGCGGGGCTGCGGGCCGGGCGGCTCGCCCGGCTGCAGGACGCGATGCAGGCGCAGGGCGTCGAGGCCTGTCTTCTGTTCAACGAGCCGAACATCCGCTACGCCACCGGTGCCTCGTCGATGCCAATCTGGAGCAACACGACCTTCGTCCGCTGCGCCCTGGTGCCGGCGTCGGGGCGGCCGATCCTGTTCGAGCATCCGAATTCGATGCACCTGTTCCGGGGGCTCGCGGCGGAGGTGCGGCCGATGCACTCGTGGGAGTTCTACGACGACACGCAGGCGCACGCCGCGATCTTCGCGCGCGAGACGGTTGCCGCGATGCGCGAGCTGGGCGTCGCCGGCGGCCGGCTGGCGGTCGACCGGCTGGGGACGCCGGGGTACCTCGCGCTCGAGCGCGCGGGGATCGCGATGGTCGACTCGGCGCCGGCCACGAGCGCGGCGCGTGAGATCAAGACCCCCGAGGAGATCGCCCTGTTCGAGCTGAACGGCGGAATCCTGATGCACATGCTCACCGATTTCGAGGGCGCGATCGCGCCCGGCGTCCGGGAGCGGGATCTTCTGGCCGTCCTCACCGGCACGCTGCTGCGCGGCGGGGGCGAGCACCTCGCCACCAGTACCGTGTGCTCCGGGCCGAACACGAACCCCTGGAGGGCGCAGGCGACCGATCGCGCGCTCGCGGACGGCGATCTGGTCTACGTCGACACCGATACGGTCGGCCTGGAAGGCTACTTCTTCTGCGTGTCGCGTACGTTCCTCTGTGGCGGCCGGCCCGCGAGCCGTGCCCAGAGGGAGGCGTACCGGACGGCCTACGACTGGCTTCTGGCGGCGCGCGAGCTGGCGCGCCCCGGTCTCGCTTGCCGCGACATCGCCGCGAGGGCCCCGCGTCTGCCGGCGAGGTTCATGCCGCAGCGCTACGAGGTCATGATGCACGGCGCCGGTCTGGAGGAGGAAAGCCCGAGCGTCGCCTACCCCGGCGATCCGCAGCCCAACGAGGATCGCGTTCTGCGCGAGAACATGGTCCTGGTCGTCGAGCTGTACTGCGGCGAGATCGGCGGCCGCGACGGGGTCAAGCTGGGCGACCAGGTCGTGGTCACGCCGCAGGGCCCGAAGCTGCTGGTGCCGTACCCATACTGCGACGCGCTGCTCCGGTGAGCGGCCGGCCGCCTGGCGCTTACGCCGGCTATGTTCTCGCTCTTCTGACCTGTCTCAACCTCCTGGACTATCTCGACCGTTACATCATCGCCTCGGTCCAGTCTCTGGTGCGGAAGGACTTTCCCCTCACCGACGCCGATTACGGCCTGTTCGGCACCCTGTTCTTCCTCGTCTACCTGACGACCGCTCCAATCTTCGGATACCTGGGGGACCGCTACCCCCGCCGCGGCATCCTGGCGCTGGGAGCCGCGCTCTGGAGCCTGGCCACCGCCGCGTGGGCCCTGGCCCGCTCCTACACCTGGCTCCTGGTGTCGCGCGGGCTGGTCGGCATCGGTGAGGCGTCCTTCGGAACCCTGTCGCCCCCCTTCCTGGCGGAACACTTTCCGGTGCAGAAGCGCGGCCGGGTGATGGCGGTTTTCTTCCTCACGATCCCGGCGGGGGCGGCGCTCGCCTATCTGATCGTCCCGCTGCTGGGGGAGGAACGGGGCTGGCGGTTCTTCTTTACTCTGGTGGGTCTTCCCGGCCTGCTGCTCGCCGTCCCGATCGTCTTTCTCAAGGAGCCCCCGCGGGAACCGACCGACCCCGCCGACCGGAAACCGCTGTACCACATCGTGTCGTCGTACCGGGAGCTGATCCGCTCCCGTTCGTATCTGTTCACCAACCTGGGATACGCGGCGCTCACCTTCGCCATCGGCGGGATGGCCTTCTGGATGCCCCGCTACCTGGAGACGATCAAGAAAATCTCCCTGGAGGATTCGAACCGTCTCACGGGTGGCATCGTGGCGGGGGCCGGCCTGCTCGGAACCCTGGCGGGAGGGTTCGCCGGTGACCTGTTGATGCGCTGGACCCGGCGGGCCTACCTTCTGTTCTCGGGGCTCGGGGTGCTGGCCGCCATCCCGTTCGCCTGGGTGGCAATCGTCTCGGGCGACAGGGGGACGTTCGCTCCGTGCTTCGCCCTGGCGATCTTCTTTCTCTTCCTCAACACCGGCCCCCTGAACGCGGTCATCCTCAGCGTGACACCGGCGCGTCTGCGCGCGACGGCGGTCGCCGCCAACATCGTCATCATCCACATCCTGGGTGACGCCCCGTCGCCCTTCCTGATCGGGTGGGTGTCCGATCGTTCGAGCCTGCAGAGCGGGATCCTGCTCGCCGTGGCGGCGATGATCGTCTCGGGCATCCTGCTGCTGATCGGCTCGCGTTACCTGCCGCGGGACCTGGAGCGCGCCGCGCAGCGTTCGACGGTTACCGAGGTCTCCTAGACTGCGGCCGGCGCCAGATCGGCCGCCGGCTCTTCGCCCGCCCGCGTGGAGGGCGCCAGCGCGCGCGTCCGCGCCACGAGCACGTAAATCGACGGGACGACGAACAGGGTGAAGGCGGTCCCGATGATCATGCCGGTGACCAGCATCTTGCCGATGCTGTTGCGGGCGCCGGCGCCGGGGCCCGTGGCGAACACCAGGGGGAGGTGGCCCATGACGGTGGCGGCGGTGGTCATGAGGACGGGGCGCAGACGCGTGCCAGCGGCCTCGATGATCGCCTGGAGCGGGACCCGCCCCTGCTCCTGGAGCTTGTTCGCGAACTCGACGATCAGGATGCCGTTCTTCGACACCAGGCCGACCAGCGTGATCAGGCCGACCTGGCTGTAGATGTTGAGGGTCGTCCAGCCGAGAAAGGAGAACAGCAGGGCGCCGGATAGGGCGAGCGGCACCGAGCCGGTCAGGATGACGAACGGATCGCGGAAACTCTCGAACTGGGCCGCCAGGACGAGGTAGATCAGGATGGCCGAGAGCAGGAAGACGCCGAGGAACTTGCTCCCCTCAGTCCGGAGCTGCCGCGACTCCCCGGCGTAGTCGATCGAGTATCCCTGCGGCAGGAGAATGCGGGACTCCTTCTCGAGAAAGGTCAGCGCCTGATCGAGCGAGACACCCGGAGGTATGACGCCCTGGACGCGCACGGCGTTGAGCTGCTGGAACCGCTAGAGCTCGCGGGGCTCCGTGGTGGTCTTGAGGGTGGCGAACGTGGACAGCGGGACCGGACGGCCCCCGGGACCGGTGACGTAGATATCCTTGAGCTGCTCGGGTGTCAGGCGCTCCGACCGTTTGACCTGCGGGATCACCTTGTAGCTGCGCCCCTGGATGCTGAAGCGGTTGACGTAGTTGCCGCCCAGGAGCGTCGACAGATCGGCGCCGGCCTGGCTCAGGTCGACACCCTGGGAGCGGACCTGGTCGCGGTTGAACACGACCTCCGTCTGAGGCTGGTCGAACTTCACGTCCGTGTCGGCGTACATGAACAGACCGCTGGCGTACGCCTTCTGCACGATCTGGCCGGCGAGCGCGGCGATCTGCGCCGACTCGCTGGTCGAGCCGATGACGAATTCGACCGGGAACCCCTCGCCCCCTGGCAGCGGCGGCGGCGTCAGGGGGATGATCCGCAGGCCCGGGATCCTGGAGAGCGCGGCCGCCGCCTCCATCTGCAGCTGCGCGGCGGTTTTCTTTCTCTGGCTCCACGGCTTGGTGACCATGCCGCCGAACCCCCCGCCGGGCGAAGTGATCTGGAAGGTGATGTCGCTCTCCGGGAAGGACTGGAAGACGTCCCCGACCTTGGACGCGAACAGCTTGGTCTGGTCCAGCGTGGCGTTGGCCGCCGACTGGATGATTGCGAAGACCACGCCCTGGTCCTCGGCCGGCGCCAGCTCGCGCTGCGAGAAAAGGTAGAACGGCACGATGAGCGCCACGACGATGGCCCACAGCACCAGCACGACGGGCCGGTAGGCGAGGGTCCGTGACAGGAGCCGCGTGTAGAGGCTGCGCAGCGCCTCGAAGCGCCGGTTGATCACGCCGGCGAAGCCGCGCTCGGTGTCCCCGGCGTGCAGGAGCTTCGAGCCCATCATCGGAGAGAGCGTCAGCGCCACGATCCCGGAGACGATCACCGCTCCCGCGAGCGTGAAGGCGAACTCGCGGAACAGCGCCCCGGTGAGGCCGCCCTGGATGCCCACCGGCATGTAGACCGTCGCCAGCGTGATCGTCATGGCGATGATCGGTCCGACCAGCTCGCGGGCGGCATGGATGGCGGCGTCGAACGGCCGCTGGCCCGAGCGCAGGTGCCGCTCGACGTTCTCGACCATGACGATGGCGTCGTCGACGACCAGACCGACCGAGAGCACGATGGCGAGCAGGGTGAGCAGGTTGATGGAGAAGCCGGCCACGAGCATCAGGAAGAAGGCCCCGATGAGCGAGATCGGGATGGCGACGACCGGGATGAGCACGGCGCGCAGCGAGCCGA
>QHXY01000401.1 GCA_003223145.1 Acidobacteriota bacterium | reverse complement strand
ACACCTTCGACACCGATCTCTACATTGCAGCGGTGGCTCCGACCGGCCCGAGGATTGGGGAGGCGAAGAAAGGCGCGACGCCTCCGGCGCCCGCCGCTGCGGCGGATTCGGTCCGTCTGACACGCTCGCCGAAGCCCGACCACAACCCGCGCTGGAGCCCGGACGGATCGACGATCGGGTTCCTGTCCGGACGCGCCGCCGGGGGTGACGGGGACGAGGGGGAGAGGGGGGAGCGTCTCTGGCTGATCCGTCCCGACGGCGGGGAACCGTGGCTGCCCGCGAGGATCAACGGGAGCGTCAGCGGCTTCGCCTGGTCGCCCGGCGGGTCGACGCTCGCCCTCCTGGCCCGCGAGCCGAAATCCGCGGAGCGGGCCGGACGCGAGAAAGACAAGGACGACGCGACGGTGGTGGACGCCGAGATCCGGCGCGACCAGGTCTGGCTGATGGACACGGCGAAAGGCGCCGCCGTGCAGGTCACGCGGGGCGCGATCCATTTCACCGATCTCGACTGGTCGCCGGACGGGAAGCGACTCGCGCTCGCCGGCCAGCCGTCGCCCGGGGTCCCGGACAACTTCAAGTCCGACATCTACACGCTGGACGTCACCCCGGCGCTCGCGGCGCTGCGCGACGCAGGCGGCCGTTCCGCCGCGGCTCCCGGGACGCAGCAGGCGGCGGCCGGCGCCGCGGGGACGGACGCCGCGACACCGGCGCTCGCCGCGCCCGTTCCGGTGGTGACGACGCGCGGCCCGGACCGTTCCCCGCGGTTCTCGCCGGACGGCTCGTCGATCGTCTTTCTGACGCAGGACGGCGGCGATGAGTGGTACGCGAACCAGTACGTCGCCACGGTGCCCGTCGCGGGCGGCGCGCCGCGTGTCCTGTCCCGCGCCTTCGACGAAGAGGCCGACAACGCGCGGTTCAGCGCCGACGGCCGGTCCGTCATCTTCGAGGGCGAGCTGCGGCTGACCCACGGCGTGTTCAGCGTGCCGGCGTCGGGCGGGGAGATCCGGAGGCTGACGCCCTTCGACGCCATCGACCGCCAGGTCACCTGGAGCCGCGACGGCCGCGTCATGGCGCTGGTGCACGAGAGCCCGGAACAGGCCCCCGAGGTGGCCCTCCTGGAGACTCCGTCGAGGGGAGCGGAGCCGCGTCCGTTGACCCGCGTGAACGGCTGGACGCGCGAACACGACGCGGTGTCCAAGAAGCCGTTCCGTTGGAAGGCGCCGGACGGGAAGGAGATCGAGGGGCTCCTCGTCGGGCCCTCCGCTCCGTCGCCCCGGGCCCCAGCGCCGCTCCTGGTCATCGTCCACGGAGGTCCGGCCGGGTTCTTCTCCAACAACTTTTCGGTGCGCCGCGGGGTCTACCCGGTGCAGCTCTTCGTGCAGGGCGGGTTCAACGTCCTGATGCCGAACCCGCGCGGCAGCGGCGGGTACGGAGAGACCTTCCGCAAAGCGAACGTGCGCGGCTGGGGCGACGGTGACTACGAGGACATCATGGCGGGGGTGGACGCCCTGATTGCCTCCGGCCGGGCGGATCCCGAGCGGCTCGGCATCATGGGCTGGTCGTACGGTGGGTTCATGACGTCGCGCGTCATCACCCGGACGAAGAGGTTCAAGGCGGCGAGCGTCGGGGCCGGCGTCACCGACATCCCTCCGTTCATGCGCTCGTACTTCGGCGCGTGGCCCTGGGAGGACCCGGCGGTCTACACGTCGCACACCGCGCTGTTCAACGTCAGAGGGGTCTCGACCCCGACGCTGATCCAGCACGGCGAGGCGGACGCGCGCGTGCCGATCTCCCAGGGCTGGGAGCTGTACGTGGCGCTCAAGGAGCAGGGCGTGCCGGTGCAGTTCGTCACCTACCCCCGGCAGGGACACTCCCCCCAGGAGCCGAAGCTGGTGCGCGACGCCATGCACCGCAACCTCGAATGGTTCGCGCGCTGGGTCCTGGGGCGGACGACGCCTTGACGGCCGGCATCCAGAATCCGGTCACGGCGGAGCGCGCCGGTGGCAACCCCCTGACACAAGAATCGCGCGATCGCCGTTCCGGCGGTTGACTCGACGCCCTTGGCGAAACCACCTTGTACAGCAGAGATTCGGGGGCAGAGCCGCGGGACTGATCCGCGGCCCGGAGCCGGGGTGGGAGGGATGACGACATGCGCTTCGAGGGAGGGATGGTCCGCCCTGCGCCGCGCCGCGGCGCAGTCGTGCTGATGGCGGCCGCGCTGGTGCTTCCGGCCGGCTGTGCCCGCAAGACTCAGCCCGGGGATCCGCTGCCCGGGCTGAACCGTTCCGAGCGCGCCCGCTTCGCGCGGGGGCAGCAGGTCTTCAAGCGTGAGTTCACGCCCGAGACCGGGCTCGGTCCGCTGTTCAACTCGACGTCATGCAGCGAATGCCACGAGGAGCCTGCGACCGGCGGGTCGGGTGACGAGGTCGAGGTGCACGCGACCGCGTTCCTGATCCGCAGCCCGGGAGGCGGCGGCCCGGCGCCGGCGTGCGATCCGCTCGCGGATCAGGGGGGGCCGGTGGTGCAGCAGCACGTCACGCCCGCCCTCCACGACGCGCTCGGGATCGACGCCGAGCCGGTCCCGCCGCGCGCCACCGCCACGGGACGCAGGACGACGCCGTCGCTCCTCGGGTTCGGGCTCCTCGACGCGGTTCCCGACGAGACGATCCTGGCGCTCGCCGATCCGGACGACCGGGACCGCGACGGAATCTCCGGCAGACCGAACTACTCGGCCGACGGCCGGGTCGGCCGCTTCGGCCGCAAGGCGTTCGTCCCCACGCTGCGCGAGTTCAACGCCGGCGCGTTCCTGAACGAACAGGGGATCACCAGCCCCGCCCAGCCGATCGAGGAGACGATCGGCGGCAAGCCGATCCCCTCCGGCGTCGACCCGCTGCCGGAGCCGGAGCTGTCCGGGGAGGAGCTCGACCTGGCGATCGACTTCGTGCGGTTCCTGGCGCCGCCGCCGCGCGGCGCGATGGACGCCGGGGCGCGGCGCGGCGAGGAGGTCTTCGAGACGATCGGCTGCGCCGCCTGCCACGTGCCGCGGCTGCGCACGGGCACCAGCGGAACGCGCGCGCTCCGTCAGGCGGTCGTGGCGGCGTACACCGACCTGCTGCTGCACGACATGGGGCGGGACCTGGCTGACGTCTGCCTCGGACAGGCGACGCCGTCCGAGTTTCGCACCGAGCCGCTCATGGGGCTGCGCCTGCGGAGCCATTTCCTGCACGACGGCCGCGCCGCGACCGTCGAGGACGCGATCCGCCGGCACGCCGGCGAGGCCGGTGCCGCGCGCGACCGGTTCGGTTCGCTGCCCGACGACCGGCGCCGCGATCTCCTCGCCTTCCTGAAGACGCTCTAGGTTCTGGGAGCCCTAGCTCTTGCGCTCGAACCGGAACAGGTCGGTCTGCTTCTGGTCCTTCGCCTTGAAGGTCCACTCCTGGGTGAAATGGCTGGGGTCGTCGAAGCTCACGACCAGGCGTTCCATGTGCCCCTCGGCGCGTGAGGAGAGGTTCGTGGCGTCGAGGAAGGTGAAGGTGATGGACTTCGGATCCGGTGCCATCACGTCGGCGCGCATGCGTGGCTGATTGTGCGCCGAACAGTAATGCGTCATCAGCAGCCGGCTGCCGTCGGGATAGTACATGGTGACCATGGTCGACTCCATGGGCGTCTCCAGCTGCTCCATCAGGGCGGAGCCGTCCGCGACCAGCGTGTAGGCGACCTTGACCCTCTTGCCGTCCTTCGTGGTCCCCTCCCACTCGCCCACGAGCGACTTCATCTTGTCGAAGGCGACGTTCGGTTTCGGCTGCGAGACGGGCTTGGCGTCGGCGAGGACGGGTCCGATGGCCAGGGCGATCGCGCCCAGCGCGGCCAGCGTGAGTGTTGATCGGTTCATCGAGATGGCCTCCATGCTGAAGACGGTTGGCGTGACCCGCTACGTATACACCAAAACCGGAGTCGCGGCGTTTCAAGACGTGGAGGGCCAGCGTGTGCGATCCTGAGCACAACGGCATATCCTGGTACCCGCCGAAGGCAAACGATCCTATAAGGTCGAGTCATCCGGGCAGGACCCCGTGGAGTGTGGATGGGGACCACGTCGCGTCTGATCGAAGTGCTTCCCGGGCAGATGCGCGACATCGCGCTGCGCATCAAGCGCCTGCGCGAAGGGCTCGGCCTGACCCAGGAGGAGCTGGCGGAGCGCTGCCGGCCGCGGCCGGGCAAGGGGGTCGCGATCACGCTGCAGCCGCACGAGGTCAAGGTGATGGCGCACGTCCTGGAGGTTTCGCCGGAGCAGCTCGTGGGAGACCATGCGGAGGGCATCATCACCTGGGACCCGCTGACCAACCCGAAGCGAGCGCACCACTTCCTCGGCCTGATGGATGAGTACGGGAGAAACGCGCGGGAGCTCTTCGGATGGGCGGAGTTCCTGCCGTGCTCCCTCGAGACCCGCGAGTTCATGCACCGGCACCACCAGGCGATCTTCGACGCCGACGCGCTGCACCTGCCCGAGGAGCTGCGCGCCGAATACAACCGGGCCGTCGTGACGATGTACGACACGATCGGGGAC
>QHXY01000091.1 GCA_003223145.1 Acidobacteriota bacterium | reverse complement strand
TCGACATCCGCACCCGCAGCGGCTATTACGCCGTCCGGAAGGCCCCGGCGGCGGCTTCCGCCGGAAGCCCCTGACACCGCGGCCGCTCAACGGGACCACTCAAGCACGCGCCCAGCACCGACTCGAGCTTGAAGGAACCGTGCGCGGATGTTAGCACAGGCCTTGCGGGAAGGCAGGGACTCAGCGGCTTCCGGGCGGAAGGGGCCGCGGCTCTTCGCGCGGCGCCTGGTCCTCGGGGCGACCCTTGAAGTTCAGCGGGTAGTCGACCAGCGACAGGCTCAGGTTGAGCCCGTTTTTCGGGGAGACCTCGACCGATTTCAGCTCGAGAGAGACGTAGCCGGGCGACGCCACGAGCACCCGGTACAGCCCCGGAATGACGGCCGGGATCGTGAAGGCGCCGTCGTCGCCCGAAGAGGCCTGGTACATCCCCTTGCCCTCGAGCGAACAGACCGCGCACAGGCACCGTCTGGGCGGGCTCAGCGGCCGCCGGTCCGTCCGGAGCGCGCTTCTTCAGCGCCACCGCCAGCCGGTCGCCCGCCTCCGCCCCATGGTCGCCGCCGGCTCCGATCTGGAAGTCGACGATATTCCGGAACGGCGGTCTGACCTCGATCGTCCCCTTCTTCCTGGAGCCCTCGGTGCCCCCTCCGACCTCGATGTCGTAGATCCCGGCCGGGAGATCCTTGAACACATACTCTCCCTTGGCGTTCGTTCCGGTCACCCGCAGAACGGCGTCCTGCCCGCGCGACGACAGCTCGACCATCCAGCCCACGATCGGCTTCTTCTTGGTGTCGTAGACGCGCCCCAGGATCGTGCCGACCACCGCGCGCAGCGTCACGGCGGGACCGGCCGCCGTCGCGGGAGCCGGCGTGGGCGTCGGCGCGGGCTCCTCCGCCCGTGCCACGGGAAGGAAGATCGCCAGGGCCAGGGCGAGCGCCACAGCCAGGCGGAGCGATCTGCGATGCATGGTGGCAGAATTATAGGCCAGGTTCGATGCCATGAGATTCGCCGCCGACTGCATGCTCGGGACCCTCGCCAAGTGGCTGATCATCCTGGGCCACGACGTCGCCTACTTTCCACGCATCGAGGACGGCGACCTGGTGGCGCTCGCGCGCCGCGAAGAACGCACCCTCCTGACGCGCGACCGCAGGCTCGTGCAGCGGCGCGACGCCAGGGACCACATCCTGATCGCCAGTCAGGACCTGCGCGAGCAGGTCCGGCAGGTGCTCCAGGAGCGCCGACTGCGCATCCGTAAAGATAGACTTTTCCGCCGCTGCATCAAGTGCAACCGCCCCACGCGCGCCGTGCCGCGCGTCTCCGTCCGCGCCGAGGTCCCACCCTATGTCTACCGCACCCGCCGCCGCTTCACCCGCTGCCCCGGCTGCCGCCAGGTCTTCTGGCGGGCGACGCACGTCAGCCGGATGCTCGCGGATTTGACCGGCCGGCTGGCGATCACCAAGGGCTTCGTTGACAAGTGATCTCCCGGCGGGCTACCATTCCGCGCTTCAGTAAAGGCGCGCGGCGGCCTCGTTGGGCGGTTAGCTCAGCGGGAGAGCACCTGCCTTACAAGCAGGGGGTCACTGGTTCGAATCCAGTATCGCCCACCATGGGCCCCCGGCTCCATGAAGGCGGGGCGCCGCGGGTCCCACCCGAACGCGGGGTCGTAGTTCAGCTGGTTAGAACGCCGGCCTGTCAAGCCGGAGGTCGCGGGTTCGAGCCCCGTCGACCCCGCCATCGTGCTCCTGGGTCACCTGTCACAGCCGCCCATAGCCGCCGCTGGTGCAGCCGAATGCGGCGCAGCGTGATCTCCGGGGCTGCCGCCCCTCCTCGCAGGCTCTACGTCCCCCCATGGCGAAGCGCAGTTAGTCCGCCTGCAAGAAGGAGCTATTCGAGGCTGCCAAGCGGGGGCGGCGTCGGCGATCTGGAGTAATGAGCTCGCATCTTCGGGCTCACCATGTGACGTTCCAAGCTGCACCGATGTTGCCGCCGCTGACGTACAAGAGTGAGCCGGTGTAGCGCCCGCGTGACAGGCTGAGAATCGAGTTGTAGTGCTCGCCGTTGTAGGTCACGAGGGCGGACAGGTTGTCAGTCACGAAGTAGTTGACGCCACCGATGAACCGCAAGCGGTCATCGTATGTGCCATAGGCCGCACCGGCGTACGGCGCGATTGGTGCGTGCAGGAGCCGTTCGAGGTTTTTGCTGAGGGTGACGTAGTAGGCGTGGCCCGAAGGAGTGCCGATACGGTCGGTGCTCGTCCCCAGCATGAGTGCCGGGCGGTACGCCGTCTCCTGCATCGCCAGCCAATTTGCCAAGGGCGCGACTTCATCAGCCTTCGGGTTGTACTCCACGCCAGCCGTAAACGTCGGCAGGAACCGGTAAGTCAGCGTGAACCGCCACGTGGCCCGCGGGATCTGGTTTTCGATCCAGCGGGCGCTGAAGATCCATCTATCCTTGAGCGATTCGGCAGTCCCCCGGACCGCCCGACCTTCGCCGGGTCAGAGGGGTCAGCTAGGGACCAGGGAAGGTCCGTCCAGCCCGATTCCTATGCCGTGGTGGTGATGATCGTGTCCCTGATCTCCGGTCGCGGCGGGCGGGATCGGCACTCCGACTGGCGCAGGGGGTGCGGCTGCTGATCGGTCACCGAGCAGCCAGTCGATCCACCGATTGAGTCCTGCCTCGTCGATGATGCCGGGGGCACGCGTCACCACTGTGCCGTCGCGGTCGATGATCGCCGTCGCCGGCAGAGCCGTGCCGAGCCCCAGGCGTTCCATATCAACCGTCGTCGCGCCAATCCAGATCGGGAAATGAATGCGCTGCTCTTGAACGAACGCCTCAATTGCAGGTTCATTTCCTGCCTCATCCGCCGACGCGCCGATCACCTGCACCTCCTCGGCACCCCGGCGTTCCTGAAGCCTGACGAAGATTGGCATCTCCTGCCGGCATGGCATGCACCACGTCGCCCAGAAGTTGACGACGACCACCTTCCCACGAAACTCCGTCAGGTCGTGTTGGTGTTGTGCAGATCCTTGAGGGTTAGCTCGGCCACAGACGTCGCGGCAGAGGTCGGCGGGACGATTCCGAATAGAAGCCCGACGACGAGCACTGCTATAGGCATGGAAAGCAACCGGGCTGGAGCGGAGCGAGTCAGTTTCGGCGACAGGATGACGGACGGAATCATGGTTGGTAGACTAACACGCTTGGAGACAGCCCGCCGGCGGCCTCAGATCTGCGCCGCGCCGCCATCGACGAAGAGCTCCGCGCCGGTGATGAAGCTGCTGTCGTCTGGTGTCCTGATTGTGCCAGAATCCGCTGGTTTCAGGGTGTCCACCAGGAGGGGAAGGTTACGTCATGAGCCGTCTTCTTGTAGTCCCGGAACGCCTGCACGGCGGGGCGGTGCTGCGCCTGACCCTCGACGCGCCGCCCGGGAACATCCTCGACATCGCCATGATGCGCGCCCTGGGGCGCGTCCTCGCCGCCGACAGCGGCGCGTCGCCGCTCAAGGCGATCGTGCTGGAGGGTGCCGGCGCGCATTTCTCCTTCGGCGCCAGCATCGAGGAGCACCGGCCCGAGACGGTGCGTGACATGCTGTCGGCCTTCCACGATCTGATCCGGGCGCTGGCCCGGCTCGATCGGGTGCTCGTCGCGGTGGTGCGCGGGCAGTGTCTCGGCGGCGGGATGGAGCTGGCCTGCTTCTGCCAACGTGTCTTCGCCCACCCGAAGGCGCGCCTCGGCCAGCCGGAGATCCGCCTCGGCGTATTCCCGCCGGTTGCCTCGGTCATCCTGCCCCTGCGCTGCGGCCAGGCGGTGGCCGATGAAGTCTGCCTGACAGGGCGGACCTTCACCGCGAAGGAGGCCCTGGCGGCGCGTCTCGTCGACGAGGTCGCCGCCGACCCCCGCCGCGCGGCCGACAAGTGGATCCGGACGCGGATCCTTCCGAACAGCGCCGCGTCGCTGGCACGGGCGGTCCGGGCGGCGCGGCTGCGCTTCAACCAGGCGCTCGCGGCCGACCTGGCGGAGACCGAGCGCATCTATGTCGACGACCTGATGCGCACTCACGACGCGAAGGAAGGGATCGAGGCGTTCCTGGAGAAGCGCCGCCCCGTCTGGATGGACCGCTGAAAAGCGAAATCCCTACTTCACGACTCGCTTGCTGAACTGGAAGACGTCCGGCCGGTTGTAGTGGCCGGTGACGTCGAGAGCCATGCTCTCCTCGGCGATCCTCCCGAGGTCGAGATCGGCGATCAGGATCTCCTCGCGGTCGAAGACGGGGCCTGCGAGCAGCGCGCCGTCCGGGGCGATGATGCACGACCCGCCGGCGCACACCAGGGCGTCGGGTCTGCCCTTCAAGTCGGGCGGCAGCTCCAGGTCGGACGGCAGATCGCGCGCCGCGGTGATCAAACCGGCGGCCAGGACGAAACAGCGGCCCTCGAAGGCGTAGTGCCGGCTGGCAACCTGGTACATGTCGCGCACGGTCGGCCAGCAGGCGACGTGGATCTCTTCGGCCGATTCGTGCATGGCCTGGCGGGCGAGCGGCATCCAGTGCTCCCAGCAGATGAGCGTGCCGACCCGCCCGGCGGGCGTGGCCACCGCCTCGAGACCCTCGCCATCGCCGGGGCCCCAGACGAGCCGCTCGGCGTGCGTCGGCACCAGCTTGCGGTGACGGGAGAGGATGGTCCCGTCCGGACCGACGACGAGCTGCGCGTTGTAGAGCGTCCCGTGCCCCGGCCCCGCCGCCACCCGCTCGTGCACTCCGATGACCAGGACGACGGCGTGCTCGCGTGCGGCGGCGCACAGACGATCGGTCTCGGGGCCGGGGATGACGGCGCTGTTCTCCACCAGGCGGGCGTGGGCCCGCTTGGCCGGCGGATGATCCCAGGAAGCCGCACCGGGACACAGATCGAGCCAGGCGGGATAGCCGGGCAGCCAGGTCTCACCGAACGCGACCACCCGGGCCCCCTTGGCCGCGGCCTCTGCCGTCAGCCGGACGGCCTTCTCGACCGACTCTTCCAGATTGAGAAAAACCGGAGCCGCCTGGGCAATCGCTACCCGGACGATTCGCCTCGCCATGCGTTCGCCTCCCCGCCTGAAAGTACCCTGAGCAGGAGTATACCGGTCAAATCGTGCCCGATTTCATCGCCCCAAAAAACCGATCCGTCATGTGAAATCCTGTTGATCCGCCGTGACTTTGAGCGTATATGAGATGACGTCGAGGGGACACCGTGAGTCATTTTACGACGATTGCCAGGAAGCTCCGGGACGGCGTGGCCGCCGTCCGCGCCATGGCGTCCTCCGCAAGGTGTTGCTGCTGCTGTTGTTGTTGTCGGCCTACACGGCCGACCGGCGGCAGCGGGCTTGGAGGGTCCTTAGAGTAAGCAAGCAAAAATAGCAGGCCCTCCAAAGGTTTTCGGAGGAAATCCCAAACCCACTGCCACTCGCAGTGGGTTTTTTATTTTGTCCCAACGCTTTTTTCACCAGCAGGAGGCCGAGCGTGGACGTGATTCAGACGATCGCCGAGATTGACCCAGCCGAGCTCCAGCATCTGTCGAACGCGTTCGAGACGAAGTCGCCCCAGGACGCGCTGCGGTGGGCGATCGACAAGTTCCGGGGCAGCCTCACCCTGGCG
>QHXY01000090.1:3684-33788 GCA_003223145.1 Acidobacteriota bacterium | reverse complement strand
TGAAATGACTCACCAGGCGCGGAATGTCGGTGGTCCGTTCGCGCAGCGGCGGCAGGAGGATGGCCAGGACGTTGAGACGGTAGTAGAGGTCCTCGCGGAACTTCCCTTCCTGCATCAGGCGCGTCAGGCTCTTGTTCGTCGCGGCGATGATTCGCACGTCGACGCGGATGGACTCGTTCCCGCCTACGCGCCGGATCTCCTTCTGCTGCAGCGCGCGCAGCAGCTTGGCCTGCATCGCCACGCCGAGATCGCCGATCTCGTCCAGGAACAGCGTGCTGCCGGAGGCCTCCTCGAACAGCCCGATCTTGCGCGCGATGGCCCCCGTGAACGCGCCCTTCTCGTGCCCGAACAGCTCGCTCTCCATGAGCGGCTCGGGGATGGCGGCGCAGTTGATGGCCAGGAACGGGCGGGAACGACGCGGCGAGTTGTAATGGATGGCGCGCGCGATCAGCTCCTTGCCCGTGCCCGACTCCCCGTAGATCAGGGCGGTCGAGGCGCTCGGGGCGATCTTCATCACCAGACGGAAGACGTCCTGCATCTTGCCGTGATCGCCGATGATGTTCGCGAACGAGAAACGATCGACGAGCTGCTGCTGCAAGGCGAGGTTCTCGCGCAGCAGGCGCGCCTTCTCCATCGCCCGCCGGACCGCCAGGACGACCGTGTCGCGCACCAGAGGCTTCGTGAGGTAGTCGAAGGCCCCCTTCTTCATCGCCTCCACGGCGGTGTCGATGGTGCCGTGCGCCGTCATGAAGATCACGCAGCTCTGCGGCGCCGTCCTGAGGACCTCGTCCAGGAGTCCGATGCCGTCCATGCCCGGCAGCTTGAGGTCGGTCAGGATGACCGGCGGCGGGGCGTCGCGCAGCAGGGCCACGGCCGCCTCGGCGGTCGTCTCGGTGTCGACGTCGAACCCCTCGCGGCCCAGGATCGCCTTCAGGATGTCGAGCTGCCGGGTCTCGTCGTCCACCACCAACACGCGCTGCGTGTCATTCACATCCCGCTCCAAAGACCGGGGAACCGCCGCCGACGCGGATCACGCGGCGCTCAGCGATTCCGCGCCGGTCTGGGGACCGCGCGACGGGAGATCGATGCGGAAGGTCGTCCCCTCGCCGGGGGAGCTGTCCACCTTGATTTCGCCTCCGTGGTCCTGGACGATGCGCTGCGTGATCGCCAGGCCGAGCCCGACGCCCGCCTCGCGGGTCGAGAAGTAGGGGTCGAAGATCCGCTCCAGGTCGGCGGGCGCGATCCCGCAGCCGGTGTCCCGGAACGTGACGGACACCGTGGACTCACCGGCGCCGTTCCGGCCTGTCTCCGCCCCGACCGAAAGGCTGCCGCCCGCGGGGGTCGACTGGATGGCGTTGATCGCGACGTTGAGGAAGCAGGTGCGCAGCCCCTCGGGGTCGGCCCGGACGACCGGCAGGCCGGCCGGAATGGTCCGCACGATCTCGATCCTTTGATCCCGCGCCTTGGCTTCCGTCAGCGACAGCACCTCGTCGACGATCTCGTCCACGCGGCACGGGCGCAGAGCCAGGCGCGGCGGGCGGCCGTAGCTGAGGAAGTCGCTCACCATCCGATTCAGCCGGTTCAGCTCGTGGCGCACGGACGCGATGATCTTCCGGTACTCGGCGGCACGCGCCTCGTCCGCCTGCCCGTACTCCGTCCCCAGATGGTCGATGCTCAGGCTGATCAGGTTGAGCGGGTTGCGGATTTCGTGGGCCACCGCGGAGGCCAGGCCGGCGACGGCGGAGGCGCGCTCGGCGCGTCGCAGCCGGGACTCGAGGGCCCGCTGCTCGAGCAGCTTCTCGACCATGGTGTTGAACGTGGCGCCCAGGCGCCCGACTTCGTCCCGGCGGGTCGAGCGGACGCGCGCGGACAAGTCGCCCTCCGCGACCCGGCCCGCCGCTTTCGCCAGCTGGTCCAGCGCGCGCGTCACGCCGAAGGAGAGCGCCACCACCCCGGCCATCCCGACGAGAAACACGATCCCCGTGGCCAGGAGGCGTCGCGTCAGCGCGTCGTGGATGATCTGCTGGAAGTCGTCCAGAAGGAGGTGCAGCCGGACGTAGCCCCGCTTCTGGTTGTCCACGATGATCGGGATGTCCAGGGTATACGGCTTCTTCCCCTCGAACTCGGTGTCGTCGTCCTCCAGCGTGCCGGTAATGATCACGTTGTTGCCGTGCCGGGGCAGGCGCGCCGTGCCGAGGGTCTTGCCGATCTTCGACAGGTTGGACGACGCCACCACCTGCTTCTCGTTGCTCAGGATCGAGATCTCCTTGACCCCCTTGCTCGACAGGCGCTGCACGTAGTCGTTCAGGAGCTTGTCGTCGCTCATCCCCTGGGACGTGAGCTGCTGGACGCTGATCTGCAGGGCCTTAGAGAGCGACTCGGTCTGGCCCTGGATCTCGTCGAGCAGCTCCACCTCGAAGTGCGAGTAAAGCAGGAAAGAGCTGGTGAGGGTCAGGAGCATCATCACCAGGACGATCAGAAGCAGCCTGGTGCCGATCGTGAGTCCTTTGAAAGGGTTGGTCATCGGCGCACCCTGGGAAGCAGCACGGCTCGTCAGATCCTAGCACAGCGCTCCGGGCGCGGCCTCCCGACAGGCCCGCAGAGCGCGGGTGGCGTCCGAATGGCTCCTAGTAGGTCAGGAAGGCGCCGGCGATCAGCTCGCTGTCGGGAGCGCCGTCCTTGAGCGGGATGGCGACGGCGCCGCGCAATCCGCCGCGCCCGCGCCGGCCGCGCGACTGCACCCCGAGCGTCAGGCGCCCGTCATCGGCGGCCCCTTCGATCCGGTTCGTTTCATAGGAACCCTCGATCACGATGGTCAGTCGCGGGGAGGCCGGCAGCAGGACGCCGCCGCCGAACAGGAGGGTGTCGTTGGTGTGCGGGAGAGGCGCGTCCGGATCGCCGTTGAACCGGAAGCCGGCGTTCGCGGTAATCGACACCGCCTCGAGATCGGCGCGCCAGGCGGCGAACAGCTCGGCGTCGCGCTTGCCGGTGCCCAGCCCCTTGGTCTCGTCGGCGGTGGGGATCTTCACGAGCGCGCCCACGGCGGTCCTGGCCGCGCCGCCCGGAAAGCGGTACTTGGCGTACAGGTCAAGGTCGGAGAGCCCCGATCCGTTCGGGCCCGTGTCCGGGCGGACGTCGAGCCAGCCGAAGCGCAGCCCCGCCTCAACGTCCTTGACGACCTTGAACGCGACGAGCGGGCCGATGAAGTGGTCTTTCCCGCCCGGGAGGTTGTCGTAACGGTACTGCATCTCCGCCCAGCCCCCGGAGGACACCGCGGCGTCTTCGACGAAACGCTGGAACAGCCGGCGATCGTTGCGATCACCCAGGCTCTTCTTCACGGGCGGCGTGCCGGGAGGACCGGCGTCCGGTGGACCGGGCGGCGGCGCCTGGCACCGGGCCGGGACCGCCGCGGCCTGGAGGAGAAGGAACAGGAGGGCGCCGATGACAGAATAGTGATCGCGCATGCGAGGACCTCCGGAAGCCGATCGTGGTGAAGGACCCCCTATCCTAGCCGACCCGTCAGCATACCGCCAGTTGCGCGCGCCCCGATTACGCGGTACTGGAAGATCAACATGAACATCGGAGCTCGGGCGCTCGCAGGCCGGCCCCAGGTGTGGGCCGTCGGCGGCGGCAAGGGTGGCACCGGCAAGTCCCTGGTCGCGGCCAGCCTCGGGATCCACCTGGCCCAGATGGGACGCAGGGTGATCCTGGTCGACGGCGACCTCGGGGCGCCGAACCTGCACACCATACTCGGCATGGACCCCCCGCCGCTCGCGTTGAGCGACTTCATCAAGAGGCGTTTCGACTCGATCGAGACGGTCGTGTTCGAGACCGGCGTGGAGCGTCTGTCGCTGATCAGCGGGGCGCGCAACAGCCTCGACATCGAGAGCCTGAAGCATTTCCAGAAAACCCGCCTGCTGCGCGTCCTTCTCGGGCTGCCGGCCGACGTCGTGCTGCTCGATCTGGGAGCCGGCACCTCGCTGAACGTCCTGGATCTCTTTTCGCTCGCCGATCGGGCCCTCCTGGTGATCCTTCCCGAGCCGACCTCCGTCGAGAACTGTTACCGGTTCCTGAAGGCGGCCTTCCTCAGGCGCCTGTACCACCTGGGGAGGACCCTCGGTCACCAGCCGATCATCGACCTGGTGATGGAGCACCGCGACCAGGCGGACGACGGACGGCCCTACGAGATCATCGAGGAGATCGCGCGCGTCGATTCCTGCGTCGCGGCGACGCTGGCGAGCCACGTGGACACCTTCCTGCCGCACCTGGTGATCAATCAGGTGCGCTCGCACGAAGACGAGCGGCTCGGCGAATCGATGGAATGGATCTCCGATCGCTTCATCCGCATCCCGATGCGCTTCGCCGGCGCCATCCCCTACGACCCGACACTGGTGCAGTGCGTCAAGTCACGCCAGGCTTATCTCTCCGAGTATCCCAGGACGCGCACCGCCGAGATGCTGCGCGCCGTCGCCGAGTCGTTCTCCTCACCCCGCGCCGGCCCGCGCGGTGGTGCCGGCCCGCGCACTCCCGAGCGGGACGCGTACAGCGCCCTCGACCTCCGTCCCGGCGCGATGCAGGAGGAGGTCCTGACCGCCTACCTCCGTCTGCGCCGCACCCTGCGCTCCGACTCCCCGGCCCTCGCCTCCCTCGACTGCGAGGCCGAGCGGCAGGCCACGGTCGCCGCCATCGAGGAGGCCTACCGCTCGCTGTCGCGCAACCTCACCGTCCCCTCTCCCGTAAGACGCAGTCGGTTCCCCTGCTCTAGGAACGTGGTACCGCCGCGGCGGCGGGGCGGGCGGCCGAGTGCGCGCCGCCGTGTGGACATCCCCGGGGACCGCATTACATTGGACTCGATGGGAGCGGCGCATCGCCTCCCGGTTGCAGATCTGTAACCGTCGCGACCACGCGCCGTTTCCGATGAACGCGGAGATCATGGCCGAGGAACTCCACGATCGGACCACGGCGATAGACCGGGCCTCCCTGGACACCGGCCGCTTCCACAAGAGCGTGGCCGCGCTGGTCGTCCTGCAGGGGGCCGAGATCGGCCGCAACTACCGCCTGCGGCGGGGACCGACCATCATCGGCCGGGGGTTCGGGGCCGAGATCCGCCTTCCCGACGATCTGGCATCGCGCGAGCACGCCCGCCTCGAATGCAGGACACCTTCGTGAACTCGACGCGGATTGAGAGCGTCGAGCTGCGCGAGGGGGATAAGATTCAGATCGGGGACACCGTCTTGAAGTTCGTCCTCCTGGACGAGATTGAAGCGAAGTTCCACGAGGAAGTCCGCAACCGGATCTCGTACGACCAGCTGACCGGGCTCCTCACCAAGGAATCGCTCTATCTGGCCCTCGACAGGGAGCTGCAGCGCTGCCTGCGCTACGAGCTGCCGATCTCCATCCTGATGATGGATCTCGATCGGTTCAAGTCGGTCAACGACGCGCGCGGGCACCTGATGGGCAGCCACGTCCTGGCCGAGGTCGGCCGGCTCATCCGCGACTCGCTCCGGACCGTCGACGTCGCCGCCCGGTACGGCGGCGAGGAGTTCCTGGCCTATCTGGCGGAGAGCACGACTCTCGGCGCGGGCCAGGCGGCCGAGCGGATCCGCAAGGCGATCGAGGATCACCGGTTCACCCTGGACGGCGTGACCATCCAGGTGACCATCAGCATCGGAATCGCCTGCTGCCCGGAGCACGGCCGGGACGTGCGGACGCTCGTCGGGCGCGCCGACCGGGCGCTTTATCGGGCGAAGGAGAGCGGTCGTAACCGTGTCTGCATCGATTCGAAGGAGTGAGGCGAGCCGCATGCCCCGCCGGGCCCATGATCGCACGCTGGCCATCCCGAGGGAGATCCTCGACAGCGGGCGCTTCCGCAAGGCAAGCGCCTCCCTGGTCGTCCTGAAAGGCGCGGAAATCGGTCGTGACTTCCGGCTCCGGAGGATGCACACGGTCCTGGGGCGGGGCCTGGATGCGGATGTGCGGATTCTCGACGACCTCGCCTCCCGCGAGCATGTCCGCATCAGCGTGAAGTGGGATCGCGAGCGCCGCAGCGCAACCTTCCACCTGACCGACCTGGGCAGCACCAACGGCACGCTGGTCAACAACCGCCGCGTCGAATCGATGGAGCTGACGGAGGGCGACAAGATCCAGATCGGCGACACGGTCCTGAAGCTCGTCCTGCTCGACGAGATCGAGGCGCGCTACCACGAGGAGGTGCGTCACCGCATCACCTACGACCAGCTCACCGGGCTCCTCACCAAGGAGTCGCTCTACCTGGCCCTCGATCTGGAGCTGAAGCGCTGCCGCAAATACGCTCTGCCCCTCGCCGTGCTGATGATGGACCTGGACCATTTCAAGTCGGTGAACGACACCTACGGTCATCTCATGGGGAGCCACGTGCTGTCCGAGGTCGGCCGGCTCATCCGCGAGTCGATCCGGACGGACGATGTCTCGGCGCGCTACGGCGGCGAGGAGTTCCTGGCCTACCTCTCCGAGAGGAGCGCCGGCGAGGCGTTGCGGGCGGCGGAGCGCATCCGCCGGGCGATCGAGCAGGAGGCGATCTGTCTGGACGGCGTGACGGTCGGGGTCACCATCAGCATCGGGATCGCCACCTTTCCGGAGCACGGGAAGGACATCAAATCGCTGGTCGGGCGCGCCGACCGGGAGCTGTACCGCGCGAAGGAATCGGGAAGAAACCGGGTCTGCGGGGCGGCCCCGACCGATGCCCGCACAGGCTCCTAGCCCGACGGGGCGGACCTCAGTCCCGGGCCGACCAGCGCCAGGATCTCCCGGTCCTCGAGGAGACGGTCGCTGCGCTTGGCGGCGTCGTAGATCCGATCGACCAGCTCGTCCACCGGCTCGATCCCCTGCTGCTCCAGCCAGAAAACCACGTTCGAGCGGCCGCTCATCGGGCCGACGCGGATCCGCTGGGTGAAGCCGAAATCGGAGCCGGGGACCCCCGAGTAGACCCGGTCGGCGAGCCACAGGTCGTTCTTGCGCAGCGCCTTGATCACCGCCGCGGCGTGCACGCCCGTGCCGGTCTCGAAGGCATCGCGGCCGAGCACCGGATAGTTGGATGGGATCGGCACGCGGCAACCCTCGGTAACGAGCCGGCAGTAATCCCCCAGACCGGTGAGATCCCTGTCGATCCAGCCCAGAAGCCTCAGATTGACCAGGATCAGGTCCATCGGGGCGTTCCCCGTGCGCTCACCGATCCCCAGCGCGCAGCCGTGCACCCGGCTGGCCCCGGCGGCGAGGGCGGCCAGCGTGTTGGCCAGGCCGAGACCCCGGTCGCGGTGCCCGTGCCAGTCGATGCCGACCTCCTCGCCGCTGTCCCTGACGATCCCGGCGACGAACCGGATCACCTCCGCGGCGCCGTGCGGCGTCGCGTGCCCGACCGTGTCGGTGACGCAGATCCGGCGCGCGCCGCACTCGATGGCCGTCCTGTAGAGACGCCGCAGCGTCTCGGGGTGGGCCCGTGACGTGTCCTCGGTCACGTACATCACCGGCAGCCCTTCCTTCACGGCGAACTCGATCGATTCCTGCGTGCGCTTCAGCAGCAGGTCGATCGACCAGTCCTCGGTGTACTGCCTGATGGCCGACGAGCCGATGAACAGGCAGGTCTCTACGGGGACGCCGGAGGACGACGCGATCCTGGCGATCGGCTCGATGTCGCGGACCATGGTGCGCGCCGCGCAGTTCGGCCGGATCGACAGCCTCTCTTCGGCGATCTGCCGGCAGAGCGCCGTCGAGTCCGCGACCGCCTTGGGCCCGGCGCCAGGGAGGCCGACGTCGGCGGTGTCGATCCCGAGGGCGTTCATCGCCCTCAGGATCGTCATCTTCATCTGGATCGGCGGATCGGTGACGCTCGGCCCCTGCAACCCGTCGCGCAGCGTCTCGTCGTCGAGGGCAATGGAGGCGGGTGGCTTCGGAATGGAGCCGACCTGGTTCCAATCGTAGATGAGATCGGCCTGATGTCCGTCGTTTCGCGTCACGGACCGATTGTAGGGACGCCCCCCGGGGGTGTCAACCGGCGCCGCGAGGTGGGGCGATACGAGGCAGCCGGCGGCCTGGACTCGATCCACCTTGCCCGCGGGCGGGCCGGGCATTACGTTAGGAACGCCTCGATGTCTGCCGAGGAGGAGGGGGTCCATGAAGCTCCGGCGCAAGGTAGTCTATCCGATACTGCCGCTCGCGCTCGTCGTTCTGTTCGCCGCGCCGACTCCGGCGCATGCCCTGGGAGACTGGATCGGCGTCGAGGGCGCCTTCTGGCACAACAGCCAGAGCGGCAGCGCCTCGATCGACGGCGACGTCTTCGGCGGCACCTCGGTCGATTTCCAGGACACGCTCGATCTCGACCGGACCGACAACTCCAAGATGGGGCGCGTGTGGCTCCACTGGGGCAAGAGCCGGCTCTTCCTCGACTACTTCGACGCCTCCAGGAAGGGCAGCACGACGCTGAGCCAATCGTTCTTTTTCAACGACACCCTGTACGCCAGCGGCGAGGCTGTGGCGAGCCGGCTCGATGTCAAGCTCCTGCAGGCCCAGTACCGCTTCACCCTGGCCGACCTGAAGCTCGCCGACGTCTCCCTGGGGTTCGTGGTGAACCAGGCGAAGATCAACATGCAGCTCGACGGTTCGGTGAGCGGACGCACGACGTTCGACAAGAGTGTGCCGTACCCGACCCTGGCCGCCGCGGTGACGCTCAAGCCGGTGCCCGGCTTCCACATCCGCGTCGAGGCCAACGGCATCAAATTCAACGCCGGCGGCACGCGCGTCAACGTCCTCGACGGCCGCGTGCAGGCCGAGATGTACGTGGCCCACGTGCTGGGGTTCTTCGCCGGCTACCGCACCTTCCACATGGCGGCGGACAACAAGGACTTCGGCTCGGTCAGCAACACCTTCAAGGGGCCGTACGCCGGCCTCGGCCTGAAGTTCTAGAGGTCCGGAGCGCGGCGCCGTCCGCGTCTCGTATAGGATCGTCCCCGATGCCATCGGGGCCGAGCACGCGGATTTTCCTGTTCCACCCGGACCGCCCCCCGTCTCCGCCCGCGATTGAATGGATCGTCGAGCGGCAGCGATACTGTCGTGTCATCCTCCCGTCGGTCCTGCTGCGGCACGAGGCCCTGCCGGCGCGCGCCCGGCATGAGCCATTCACGGGGCCCGGTCCCGCCGCCGAGCGGGCGGCCGAGGCGGCGGCGCTGCTCAGCGCGCCGTCAACCTTCTCCCGTATCGTGGCGGAGGCGGCCGCCCTGGCCCTCCTCGAGGACGGCGCCGTCCTGATCCGCGACCGGGAGATCTTCCGCGATCTGATCGCGCTGTCCTCCTGGTCGATGAACGTATCCAGGCTGCCGGCCGCCTTTCGCGATGCCGCCGGCGAGGCGATCGAGGCGATCCTGTCAGGCGATCCGGAACGAACGAGAAAAATCCTCCGAGCCCGACGTCTGAGGGCGCGCGCGGACGGCCCCGCTCGCTTCGTGAGGCTTGGAAGGAAGAGCGCCGGGCTGCGCCCCGCGATCGTGTACCTCGATCTCCTCGCCGCGCCCGCGGCTACCGGCGCGCCGTTCGCCGATTGGCTGCGCCGCCTCGACAGGAGCGCGGCGGAGGCGCTCCTGTCGGTGGCGGGCGCCGTGTTCATCTGACTTCGACCCGTCCCGCGGCGCGCCAGGTGCTATCGTTCCGATCGAAGGAGGACCGGACCATGCGTCTTGACCCACGTTCCCCGGAACGACGCCCGCCCGCCGCGGCGGGGCTCTCCCTGCTCGTCGCGTCCGCCGCTCTTCTTGTCACCGGCGCCGCGCCGACGCCACCGGCCGCGCCGCAGGACTCCGATGCCGCCTGCAGGGAAATCAGGCACCTGCGGGGGCCGGCGCAGGCCGAGGTCCTGTCGCTGGCGCGCATCCTGGCGCTCAAACCGGCCATGGCGATCGATCTATCCGGCACCACCGGCGAGTATTGCCTGAACACCGGCGGGCCGGTGATGGCGCATTTCAGCGACCGGCCCGCCGAGACCAGCGAAGACATCGTCTACTTCGTCGACGCCGCTCCGCTGGTGGCGAAGGGGCTGCGGCTGCGGGAATTCCCCGCCATCGATCCGAAGCTCGGGACGATGAAGCCCGGCACCTGGTACCGCTATGAGGGCCAGGGGACGGAGCCGCACCACGGCCGCGAGCTGAAGGACCACACCTGGCTGATGGTGGCGGTCGACGTGAACTAGAAAATGTCCTTTATTTCACCAGGCGCCGCTTCATGAGATGGATCCCGAAGACGTTCAGCGGCAGGGCGAGGACGAGCAGGTACAGGAGATCCCAGACCAGGTCCCGCGGCACGCGGCCGAAGCCCAGCTCGCGGATGACGTTGGCGACGTGGGTCAGCGGCAGCGCGTTCGCGAGGTTCTGCGCCCAGCGTGTGAACAGGAAGGTGGGGAAATTGAACGAGTCGATCTGCGGCACGAGCCCGGTGAAGCAGAGCCCGAGCCCGGCGAAGAACAGCCCACCGAGCAGGGAGAACGGCACGATCAAGAGGGCGTGCGGGTAGTGCAGGAGGCCGAACGCGCTGATCGCCAGCATCATCAGCGCGGTGCCGATGGCCCCCTTGGTCGCGCCCCACAGGAGCTCGCCCGCCATGACGTCCTCGAGGCTGAGCGGGGTCGTGATGATGGCGTCGAACGTCCGCTGGTAGTGCATCCGGACGAAGGTGTTGTAGGTGGTCTCGAAGAACGCCTGGAACATGACCTGCGTCGCCAGCAGCCCGGGCGCGATGAACGCCGTGTAGCCGACCATCTCACCGCGGTACTGGACCTGCTTCACCAGCGCGCCGACCCCGGCGCCGAACGCCATCAGGTACAGGATCGGCTCCGCCAGCGGCGGGAACAGGTTGGTCTTCCAGGTGACGAAGTAGACGTCGCGGTTGCGCTCCCAGACGCGCAGCGACCTGGGGCTCACGTTGCGCACCAGCGCGACCGCGTCCGCGACGCTCATTCGCGCAGCTCCCGGCCGGTCAGCTTCAGGAACAGGTCCTCCAGACCGGCCATGCGGACCGTGCAGCCCTCCGAGGGAAACCTCCGGGCGATCGCCTCGAACACGTCCTCGCCCGAATCGGTGTAGATCCACAGACGGTGCGTGTCGGCCTCGAAGCTCCAGCCCTGCTCCCTGACGTGCGCCACCAGGGCCGGCGGGAAACCCCAGACCTCGACGACCTCCCTGCCGACGCGCGTCCTCACCAGATCGGCCGGCGGCCCTTCCACCAGGATCCGGCCGTGATCCATGATCACCAGCCGGTCGCACAGCGTCTGCGCCTCGTCCATGTAGTGTGTCGTCAGCAGGATCGTCTTCCCCTGCCGGCGCAGCGTGCGCACGCGGTCCCAGACCTGGTGCCGGGACTGCGGGTCGAGTCCGGTCGTCGGCTCGTCGAGGATCAGAAGATCGGGCTCGTTCACCAGCGCCCGGGCGATCGCCAGCCGCCGCTTCAGACCACCGGACAGCTCGCGGATGCGCGCGTCACGCCGCTCCCACAACCCTATGAACTCGAGAAGCTCGCGGGAGCGTTCCCCTGCCTGGCGCGCCGGGATGCCGAAGTAGCGCCCGAACACGGTCAGGTTCTTGCGCACCGAGAAGTCCGGATCGAGCGTGTCCTCCTGCTGGCAGACACCGATGCGCTGTTTGATCGAGCGGGGCTGCTCGCGCACGTCCAGGTCGAAGACCCGCAGGTCCCCCGCGGTGATCGGCGACGAGCAGTGGATCATCTTCACCGTCGAGGTCTTCCCCGCCCCGTTGGGCCCGAGAAACCCGTAGCACTCCCCCGCGTCGATCGTGAAATCGACCGCGTCGACCGCCGTCAGGCTCCCATATCTCTTGGTGAGGCCATGGGCCTCGATCACGGGCGGCATCATGCTCTCCCTGGACTCGCCTAGAGTAAGGGAAAGCCGCGCCGGGCGGCAAGGCGGCGGGAGGGAGCCCGGCGCCCCGCTCGAGGCGCCGGGCCGTCAGCCTTGCCGACTGCCGAAGAGGAGGGGAAGGTCCTAGATGTCGTTCTGGGCGCCCGCGAGCCGATAGCGCATCCCGGCCTGCGCGGCCTCCAGCTTGCGTCTCGCCGAATCCATCTTCATCCGCACGCGATCCTGGATGCGCTTCTCGAAGTCAGGACCGAATGACTCTTCCGCCGGCGCCTCGCCCTTGGGGAGCGCCACGGTGAGTGTCTGCTCGCGCCGATCACGCATGATGACGATCGGGAATTCCTTGCCGCGGCGGTCGCGGAGAGCGCCGCGCAGGTCGGCCGAGTCCTCGATCTTCTCACCGTCGACCTTGAGGATGACGTCGCCGGCCCGCAGACCCGCTCCCTCGGCCGGGCTGCCCTTCTTGACGGAACGCACCAGCACGCCCTCGCCGTTCTTCAGGCCGAAGTACTCGCCGAGCTGTTCCGTCAGACTCTCCACCGACACGCCGAGCCGCATCGAGGACTGCATGCCGCCGAGCATGGGGATCTCGGGCACGTCGATCTCCGGCATCTCGATGTGCGGGATCTCGATCACCTTGTGGAAGCGTTCGCCGTGCTCTTCGCCGTCGTGCTCGGCCACCTTCACCCGCACCGTGCGGGTCTCGCCGTCCTGAAAGAGCTTGAGCGTCACGGTGCGTCCCGGCGGAGTCTCGCGCACCATGCGCGTCAGCTGCCTCGCTCCCTCGACGCGCGTCCCCTGGTACTCGAGGACCACATCTCCGGTCTTCAAGCCGGCCCCTTCGGCGGGGCTGCCCGGCATCACCGCCTTCACCTCGGCTCCCGTCTCCTCCCTGAGCTTCAGCTCCCGGGCGCGCTCGCCGGTGATGTCCGCAATGCTGATCCCGAGCCAGGAGCCCCCGGACGAGAAGAAGATCATGTCATCGTGGGGCGGCGCCTCGGGGGCTGGCGCTGGAGGCGGAGCGGGCCGGGCCGCGCCGGCGGGGGCGGCCGTTTCGAGAAGGGTCAGGCACGCGACAAGCAACAGCGGTAGTCTGGACATGGTCCTCACCTCCGGGTCTAGGAGCCTGGTTTTTTCGCCTTGAGAATCACGATGTTGCCGTCGAGAGTTCGGATCTTGACGAGCGCGCCTCCGCCGCCGATCGTCCCCTCGGCGATCTCCACCGGCCGGCCGGCGTCCTCCGCCTCGCGGAAGATGTGCAGCGGAAAGTCGCTCTTGATGCGATTCCCCTGCGAGTTCTCGACAATCGCCCGCAGGGTCAGCGCGACCGATTCCGGCAGCGCCAGGGTGACGTCCCCCTGCCAGGTCTGGATGTCCGAATCGAACAGCGCCCGGCCGGAGGGGAGGAGCTCGGCCTGGATGCTCCCGGCCGACGTGACCGCGCGGATCGGCCCGCCGATCCCCTTCAGGACGATCGGCCCCGCGCCGCTTTCGCAGCGGACGCCGCCCCGGGCCGCGGCCACGCGGATGCTGCCGCCGGCGGTGGCGGCGGTCACCTCGCCCCGCGCCTGGCCCACGTTGATGCTCCCCCCCTTGGTCTGGACGAAGACGTCGCCGCCGGCCGAACCAATCGTGACGTTGCCGCCGCCGGTCTCGGCGCGCACGTGTCCGGCAGCGCGGCCGACGCTCACGTCGCCCCCCGACGTCTGGGCCACCACTTCACCGCCCGCGGCCTGCACGCTGACGCTCCCCCCGGCCGTCACCAGCCGCGCCTCCTTGTCGACGCCACCCACATCGATGTTGCCGCCGCGGGTCTCGGCTCTCAGCGGGCCGCCGACCTGGTCGGCCCGGATGCTGCCGCCGCGGGTCGTGAGGAGGGCATGCCCCGTCATTCCGACTGCCGTCACGTTGCCGGCCCCGGTCATGACTTCGAACTCCCCGGTCGCCGCCGGCAGCTCGAGGTCGAACTCCGCCTGCAGGTCGCGCGCCGCACCGGGTGAGATCTCCTGTCCGCGGAACAGCAGCAGGTCGCCGCTCTGGACGGCGCTGACCTGCATGTCGTCGAGGAGGCGCCGCGTGGCCGCGTCGTCGACACCCCGGGCCCGGACCAGGACGCGATAGCGCACCCCGGCGCCCGGCGTGGCCCGGGCGGTCACCGAGCCCACGTCGGTCTCGACCCGCACCCGCGGCCCCGCCCCGGGGATGACGCCCGTGAGCTCGTGCACCAGGAACCGTCCGTCGCGGTAATAGCGCGCCTCCTGCGCCGGGAGCGGCGCCCCCGGCAGGCAGGCGAGCAGGGCCGCAAGGCCAAGCCGTCTCGTGAACCGCCGGCTCATCGCGCCACATCCTGCGGCAGCATCTGACTGACCAGGGCCGCGGAGCGCAGGAGTACGTAGTCGTTCGGATCCCGCTCGGCCAGCCGCTGCAGCACCGGCAGCGTCTCGGGGCTGCGCGCCGCCTGCAGGGCGTCGATCGCCCGCACCCGCACGCCGGGGTTGGTGTCGCTCAGAAGCGCCTGCACGATCGCGCCGCGCACCTCCGCGTCCTCGCCGGCCCGTTCCTGCAGGGCCTCCAGCGCCTTGAGACGGGCGCCAGGATTGGCGTCCTCACGGACGGCGCGCAGAAGCGCCCGGCGCACCTCCCGGTCGTCGGCATGCCGGCGCAGGACGTCGATCGCCTCGAGTCGGAGCCCGGCGTTCACATTGTCCCGCAGGGTGTCGACCAGAACGCTGCGGATGCGCGGATCGCTGGCCGTGCCCTCGAGCGCGGTGCGCCGCAAGGTATCGAATGTCAGGCGCACCCGGCCGGAGCCCTGATCGCTGTCGTGGAAATCGACGTTGGCGATGGTGGCGCCGCCCTCCCCCGAGGTCCCCTGACCGCCCCCGAGGGAGAGGAACCCTGTTCCGGGGAGCGCCCGGCCCGCGAAGAAGCCGCCGGCGAGCAGGACCAGGGCCCACGCCGGCCACAGACGAAGCCGCCAGGGCCGGCCGCGATGCGCCGGCCGGGTGGCAGTCGGCGCCGGGACGGCGTCTGCCAGGCGCGCCGCCGACTCCACCGGCCCGCCGGCCCCGAGCGCCACGCGCAGATCCGACCGGCAGCGTTCGAGAAGATCGACGGGAGGCTCGACGGCGGTGCCGTGCTCCAGAAGCAGGGACAACCGGCGCTCTTCGACGACGGCATCCGCGCAGGCGTCGCAGCCGCGGACGTGCTGGTCCAGCTCGCGGCGCTCGGCCTCGGCGAGCTCGTCGTAAATCATCAGGACAATCTGTCTCCGGTTCGCTTCGCAGCTCATCACTCCACCCCGTTCACTGGTTCCGATTCGCCCGGAAGCCGCAGACCCGGCATGGACCGCGGCGCAGCCCGGCCGCGCGCTCCGGTCGTGGGCTTGAGATCACCGAGAGCCTCGCGCAGTCTCTGGTGCGCTCGATAGAGGCAGTTGCGGACGGTCTCCTCGGTCGTCTCCAGGATCTCCGCGACTGCGGCGAGACGCATGCCCTGGTCGTGCCGCAGCTCGAAGACCAGCCGCTCGCGCCCCGGCAGCGCCCGCAGGGCCTCGCCGACGCGCCGGCGAGTCTCCGCCGCGGCCAGCATCCTCTCCGGGTCGGCGCCCGGCCGGGTGTCGACGACGAGGGACTCGCCTTCCGGACCGCGGCCCTCCTCGGGCCCCACCGGCCGTCCGTGCGGCCCCGGCAGGCGCGCCCCGTCGCGGCGGGCGCGATCGAGACAGAGGTTCGTGACGATGCGGAACAGCCAGGTCTTGAAGCCACACTCGTTCCGGAAGCTTCGAATCGAACGGAAGGCCTTGAGAAGCGCTTCCTGGTAGATGTCACGCGCGTCCTCCTGCGACCGCACGATGCTCAGCGCCAGCCGCAGAACGCTCCTGTCGTAGCGGCGCACCAGCTCTTCGAACGCCGCGACCGACCCGTTCCGGGCCTCGCCGATGAGGGCACTCTCGTCACTCGACGGCACGTTCTCCGTTCCCGATGACGCCCTGCACTTTGATGGACGCGCCGGGCGCTCACACGTGAGCAGGATAATCGGCGAGGGCGGTCAGGTCGATTCGAACAGGCGGGCGTACACCAGGAGATCGCCGCGGCTGAAGGTGACGAAACGCACCTCGTCGAGGCGGCAGGGCTCCTGGACCAGCTCGCGCACCGCGTCGAACGCGATGCGCGCCGCGCGCTCGATCGGGAAGCCGTAGGCGCCGGTGCTGATGGACGGGAACGCGACGCTGCTGGCCGCCACCGACAGCGCCAGCCGCAGGCAGTTGATGTAGGCGCTGCGCAGGAGGTCGTCCTCGCCCCGGCTCCCGCCGTCCCATACGGGGCCGACGGCGTGGATGACGTGGCGCGCCTTCAGGCGGCCGCCGCCCGTGACCACCGCCTGACCCGCGGGACAGCGCCCCTGCCGGGCCACGATCGCCCTGCACTCGTCCAGGATCTGCGGGCCGCCGGCACGATGGATGGCCCCGTCCACGCCACCCCCGCCCAGGAGCGATGCATTGGCGGCATTGACGATCGCGTCGACCTCCTGGCGCGTGATGTCCCCCTCGACCAGGACCAGTCTCGTCCTACCGACAATCCGCTCCATGACCGGGCCGGAGGTGCCCGGACGGGCGCCCGGGAGCCGTGCGGGTGTTCGGATGGGCCTCTACCCTCGGATCAGAGTGCGGCTCTGCTCGCGCATGAACTGGGTGACGTAGTAAGGTCCGCCGCTGGCCTTGCCGGATGATCCGCTCCCCTTCCAGCCGCCGAACGGGTTGATTCCGGGCCAGGCCCCGGTGGTGGCTCCGGCGCGGCGGTTGACGTACACCACACCCGCCTCGATGCGATCGAAGAACTTCCCGATCTCCGCGTCGTCGCTGCTGAACAGACCGGCGGTGAGACCGTACTCGGTGCGATTGGCGAGCTCGAGCGCCTCGTCGAGAGAGTCGACCTCCCACAGGCAGGTGATCGGCAGGAACATCTCGTCATGCGCCAGACGGTGGTCCTTCGGCAGGCCCGCGATGAGGGTGGGCTTCACGAAGAAACCGTGGTCGTAGGGCTCGCCTTTGAGCTGCTCGCCGCCGGCCAGGATCCTGCCGTCCTTCCGTCCGATGTCGACGTAGGTCGCGTATTTGTCGAATGCCTCCTTGTTGATCACCGGCCCCAGCCAGTTTTCCTTCTTCACGGGGTCGCCGATGGTGATCTTCCCGATCTTCTCCGCCAGCATCCCGGTGAACTGTTTCGCCACGGAGCGGTGGACGTAGATGCGGGAGCAGGCGCTGCATTTCTGTCCCTGCAGCCCGAACGCCGATTTCAGGACGCCGTCGGTGGCCGCCTCCAGGTCGGCGCCGGCGCACACGATCGCCGGGTTCTTGCCGCCCATCTCCGCGATGCATGGCTTCGGGTAGGCGCGCGGGAACTTGTGATAGATCCCGAACCCGACGTCGCGTGAGCAGCTCCTCGCCGACGCTCGACCCGGGACCCGTGACGTAGTTGAAGACACCGTCCGGCAGCCCGGCCTCACGGAAACACTCGGCCAGCATGTATCCGGTCAGAGGCGTGTCGCTGGATGGCTTGAAGACGACCGTGTTGCCGCCCAGGAGGGCCCCCGAGCTCGGTCCGCCCGACAGCGCCATCGGGAAGTTGAACGGCGAGATGATGACCCACACCCCGTAGGGCCGCAGAACGTCCCGATTGTCCTCCTTGTCCGAAAGGCGCTCCATCGGGACCTCGTAGCCCTGGTGCCGCTCGATCTGGTCGCAGTAATAGGTCATCAGGTCGGCCGTCTCCTGGCCGTCCCCCATCGCCTCCAGGCGGTTCTTGCCGACCTCCATGCTCATGAGGGCCGCGATGTCGAAGCGGCGCTTCTCGATGACGGCCGCGGCCTTGCGGACGTAACCGACCCTGTCCCGCCACGGCAGATCGCGCCAGACGGTCTCATAGGCCCTGCGGGCCGCCGCGATCGCCGCCTGCGCGTCGGCGCGCGTGCCGCTGGCAAAGCGACCGAGCACCAGGCGCGTGTCGCTGGGGCTGGTGTCGGCGAAGGTCTCCTGACTCTCGATTTCCTTCCCGGCGATCAACTGGCCGTGCGTCCTGCCCAGGATCGTCCTGACCCGCTCGACCGCCTCGTCGTAAGCCTTGTTGAATTCGGGCGTCTGGCCGCCGGCCAGGGTCGCATAGGTCACCTTCGGTGCGGCCGTTCGGGTTTCAGCCATCGTCGCGTGCCTCCCGCTGTGTGGGCTTCATTCTAACGCATCCCCCCGGCGCCACGAACGCCTGTTCACGGCGTGGCCCGACGAGCCAGAAGGGCTCTCGCCGCCTCCTGCAGGCGCGGGTCGGTCTCGCGGGCGATATAGTCCTCGATGACGGCGCGCGCGGCCTCGCCGGCGATGCGCACGATCGACCGGGCCGATGCGGCCCGCACCTCGGGCGTCGGATCGGCCAGCGCCGCGCGCAGGGCAGCGATGCCCGGACTCAGACCGAGTTCACCGAGCGCCTGCGCCGCCGCCACCCGTCCCCCGGCCGGGCCTCCTCTGAGGACCGCCGCGACAGGATCGATGGCGCGGTCGTCCCCCACCCTGCCGAGGAGCTGCACGAGACCGGCCAGCCGCGGTTCGCAGCCGCTCGCCGCCGGCACCCCCTCCACGAGGGCCGGGATGGCGCGGTCCGCGAACAGGGCGAGGGCGTCGCTCGCCGCCGTGCGCACCGACGGCACCGGGTCGCCCAGCAGCTCGATGAGCGGCCCGAGCCCCTGGCTCGCTCCCAGACGGCCGAGCGACGCGGCGGCCAGCCGCCGCACGCCCTCGTCCCTGTCGGTGACCGCCCCCAGGAGCGCCTGCAGGGCGCGCGGATCCGAGGCGAAGCCGAGCTCGTAGACGGCGTCGGCGCGCACCTGCGCGTCCTTGTCCTCGAGATCGCGCACGCCCATCTGGACGTGGCCGCGGGCCGCCGTGAACCCGCGCACGGTCTTCACCACCACCTCGGGACGCCGGACCTCGACGCGAAGGCTGCGCCGTCTCTTGTCCGCGAGCTTCGGATCGATGTCGTAGGCGAGATAGTACTGGCTGAGGAACTCCTCACCGAGGCGCGCGAACAGGGTCGCGAGATCACCGCCGGTGTAGAGGAGACGGCCGCCGGTCTCCTCCACGAAGCCCTCGAACGGCAGCCAGGACGTAGCGCTGAGGCCCGGCCGGATGCCGTACACCACGGTCTGGGTGCGGAAGCACGACCTCAATAAATCCTGAAGGTAGAGCGACTGATAGACCGAGCCGCGTTCGATGTCGTTGTCGAGGCCGTCGCTGACGACCAGGATCACCTTGCGGCCCGGGCGCTCGCGCAGATCCCTCAGGGTCTGCCCGATCGAACGGAACAGGAGGGTCCCGCCCCAGGCGACGCCGATCCTCCCGAGCGTCTTCCCGGGGTCGCCCGGGTCGCCGGTGAAATTCTGCAGGACGGTCAGCTGGTCGTTGAACTTCGCCACCATGATCTCGTCTCCCGGCCTGAGACCCTTCAGCAGGGCCTGCGCCGCCTCCCGCACCCGCTTCACCTGACCCGCCATGCTGTACGACAGATCGAGCAGGACCGCGACCGACAGCGGCCGGTCGCGCCTGTCTCCTTCGGGCGCGAAGTCCGCCAGCTCCACGGGCTTGCCGTCTTCGGTCACGGTGAAATCGTCGCGTCGGAGATCGCGCACGGGCCGCCCCTGCCGATCGATGACGGTGACCGTCAGTCCGACCCTGAGGTACGGGCGCTCGACGACCCTGATGTAGTCGCGGAAGGGCGCCGCGACCGGGGAACCCGCCTGCGCGTCGTTCGCCGCGGGCAGGAGCGTGGCGAGAACGATGAGAGCGGTGCCTGTTCGTTGCGGCCGCATGGTCCGGGACAACCTCTCCGGTATTCTCCACCCGAAACGGCTCGCCGGGCGCGGTCGATTACCCGGCGGTCCGGCATGGGTGCAGCGCCCCCGGGCCGCCGCGGGACGCGTTCGTCCAGGCGGTGAAGACCATTCATGGCGTCCCGGAACCGCCGGGTCTGGCGCCCGACGCCGCCGTGTGCGAAGATCGCCGTAGTCCGAAGAAACCACGAAGAGGCGCCCATGAAAATCTTGCACGAAGGTTACCGGCGGCCGGCCAGCGAAGAGCTTGGCTTCGTCTGCCAGCGACTCGACGCCGGCGAGGTCGAGATCCTCGGGAAGGCCCTGCGGCGCGGGATCTTCGAAATCTACAAGGCGGTCGTGCTGCACGAGCTGGCCGCGGGCCGTCTCGATCGCCAGGAGGCGACACGCAGGCTCGGGAGCCTCGTGGTGGAGCGCGCGCTCTCCGGGCGCAGCTCCGGAGCCGCGGGGAATCCGGGCGGCGCCCGTCGCACCCGCCGGCCTGCGGCCCGCAGCTCGAGCCGCTAGCCGCAGCCGGGTCCGCCGAACGCCGCGCCGTGCGGTCGATGCCGCCGTGGCCGAGGACCATGGACAGGAATCCTGCCACGCGCAGCTCACCGGTGTCAGTCGGGATGCTGGCGGCGCTGACCGCGCTCAGTCTCGCCGCCTGCGCCGGCGCGCCCCCACCTCCACCGGCCGACCTGGTGATCACCGGCGGTCGGGTCTACACGGTGGAGCCTGATCGCCCGTGGGCCGAGGCGGTCGCGGTGCGCGGCGATCGGATCATCAGGGTCGGGACCGAGCCGGAGGTCCGCGCCTTGTCGGGGCCGAACACGCGCGAGTACAACGTCGCCGGTGGCCTCGTCCTCCCCGGCTTCAACGACTCGCACACCCACTTTCTCGACGGCTCGCTCGCTCTGGAGCAGGTCGACCTGACAGGGGCCACGACCCTGCCGCAGATCCAGGAGCGTGTACGGAGCTACGCCAAGGGACACCCCGACGAGCCGTGGATCCTCGGCAGTGGCTGGCTCTATTCGACGTTTCCCGGGCGCTTCCCGCACCGCCGCGACCTGGACGTCGTTGAATCGCGCCGGCCTGTCTTTCTTTACTCCTACGACGGCCACTCAGCGTGGTGCAACAGCCCCGCCCTGAAGGCGGCCGGGATCGGCGCCCGCACACCGCAGCCCCCGAAGAGCCAGGGCGAGATCGTCGAGGACCCGAAGACCGGCGAGCCCACCGGCGCCCTCAAGGAGGGGGCGATGGGGCTGGTCGAGAGCGTCCTGCCCAAGCCGTCGCACGACAGGCGGATTGCCGCCCTCGAGAAGGGCATGCGGCTGGCCAACAGCCTCGGGGTCACGAGCGTCCAGAACTGCAGCGGCGGGCAGGACGAGATCGACCTGTACGCCGAGCTCGAGCGGGAGGGGCGCCTGACGGTGCGGACCTCCACGGCCTTCGTCATGCCGGACAGCCCGGCGCTCCTCACCGGTGCCCTGATGGCACAGATGGAGTCCGCCCGCCGTGAGCACCACGACCACCTTGTGCGCGCCGGCGCGGCCAAGTTCTTCGCCGACGGGGTGATCGAGTCGAACACCGCCGCGATGCTCGCGCCGTACACCAACGACCCATCGACAAAGGGCGTCCCCCATTACGACGCGCGCCAGCTCGACGCGATGGTCGGCAAGGTGGACGCGGCCGGCTTCCAGATCTACATCCACGCCATCGGCGACGCCGCGGTGCGCATGTCCCTCGACGCCCTGGAGAAGGCCGCACGCCAGCGCCCGGGCGGGCTGCGCCGGAACCGTCTGGAGCACATCGAGACCATCGACGCGGCCGACATCCCCCGCTTCGGCGCCTTGCGCATCATCGCCAGCATGCAGCCGTACCATGCTTACCCCGAGCCGAACCTGCTCACCGTCTGGGCGGTCAACGTCGGGCCGGATCGGGTCCCGCGGTCCTTCGCATGGAACAGCATCGCCCGTGCGGGCGGCCGTCTGGCGTTCGGCAGCGACTGGCCGGTCGTGACGATCGACCCGCTGATCGGTCTCCGCAACGCCGTCCTGCGCCAGGACATCGAAGGGAATCCGAAGGGCGGCTGGGTCCCCGCCGAGCGCGTCAGCCTCGAGCAGGCGATCGCCGCCTACACCATCAACGGGGCGTTCGGCTCGTTCGAAGAGGACGTGAAGGGATCGATCAAGGAGGGCAAGCTGGCCGACTTGACGGTCGTGTCCCCCGATCTGTTCGCCGTCCCGCCGGCGAAGATCCATGAGGCGAAAGTCACCCTGACGATCTTCAACGGGCGGGAGGTGTACAGAACCCCCGCCAGGTGATGCCGCTCAATCTTCTCCAAGGAGCGGCGTCGGGACCATCGGCCGGCCGTCGCGGATGGCGACCAGGTCCGCGAGCATGCCATAGGCGGTCTGCTCGACGTGGGGCTCGACGCTCGAGACGTTGATCGGCCCGGCCAGCTCGGTGTCGATCGTCAGACCGAGCGACACGCCGCGCAGCGAGGCAAGAAACTCGCCGGGTCCCAGGCTCACCGGACGGACGCGCGCCGGACCGTCGGCCGAGACCTCTCCAACCAGGCGCACGATGCGTCCGGCGCCCTCTTCCCGCCGCAGCCAGGCGGCATCGACGGCGGCGAGGGGCGTGCGCTCGACGTCTGCCGGCTTCAGGTCCCGTCCCATCAGCACGTTCGCCAGGATGACGATCTTGACCGCCTGATCCCAGCCGTCGAGATCGTGCGCCGGGTCGGCCTCGGCGAGCCCGAGACGCTGCATCTCGGCGACGGCGGCGTCGGCCGGCTGGCCGCGCCCGATCGCCTGCAGAACATGGTTGCTCGTCGAGTTCAGGACACCGCGGAAGCGCAGCAGACGGCCGACGGGGACCGCAGCCTCGACCAGGTTGAACACCGGCATGCAGTCGGCGACCGCCGACTCGAATCGGAAGCCGGCACGGGTCTTCCGGGCGATCCCGAACAGCTCGCCCGCCGCCAGGGCGATCGGCCCCTTGTTGGCGCTCACCACCGACACGCCCCGCTCGAGCGCCGCCCGCATGTGGGACAGGGCCGGCTCGCCGGTGCGCGGCTCGAGCGGCGTCGCCTCGAAGAGGAGGTCGACAGGTGCCGAACCGAGAACGTCCTGCAGGCGTGCGGGTGAGGACCAGCCGTCGCGCAGCGCCACTTCGAGATCGATTCCCGCGGGCTCGACCCGCGCGCCGCGGCGCGCGCTGGCCAGGAGGGTCACTGAGAACGTCAGCCCGCGCCGGCGCGCCAGCTCGTCACGGCGCTCCAGGAGCAGCCGCGCCAGGGCGCGCCCGACGTTCCCGAAGCCGGCGAACCCGAGACGGAAGTGACGTTGCACCATCTCCGCGAATCATACACGCCCGCCGCGGGCCCGCGGAAGGATGGGCGGGTCGGATGACACTCCTCCCCCGCCTGGGATAGGATGGCGCCGTTATCCTGGCGTATCGTTTTTCACTTCCACACGGAGGGACAGTCATGCCTGATCGGATCAGGATCCGCTTCGGCGAGGCGATGGGGGAAGGCAGCCAGGACTGGCTCTGGACCGAGCCGGAGATCGTGATCGGGGAAGCGGACGGACCGGTCGGGCAGGCGTTCGCGTCGATCATGGGGCAAAGCGCCGGGTTCTCGCGCTTCTTCTGCCTGGTGGACGGCGGAAAGATGGTGAAGCCGGCCACCATCATGGTTCCGAAGGTGCAGCTCAAGAAGATGGCGGACGTGATGGTGTACGGCGGGCCGGTGCAGGCCGGCATCGCCGATGGGGTGCTTGATGCGGTGGAGGCCGGCATCATACCGAAGAACAAGGCCGAGAGTCTCTGCATCATCGCCCTGGTGTGGGTCGATCCGCGTCTCGCCGGAATGAAGGACGCCGATTTCAATGAGCTGTACCGCAACAATCGGACCGCCATGAAGGAGGCGATCCAGAAGGCGCTCAAGGGCAAGCCCTCCGTGCAGGACCTCCTGAAGGAGGATCGCTCGATGCCGCGCCACATGTACTTCAATCGCGACAAGCGCAAGTGGGTCCTGGAGTAACTGGGAACGGGAGGTGTCTCATGCCTGAAAAACTTCCGGTCATTCCGGACAGCCAAGTGACCGCGAGACTCGAGAAGGAGCTCCCCGGGTGGAAGCTCGAGGACGGCTGGCTGCGCCGCAAGTACAGCACCGACGGCTGGCCGACGACGCTGATGCTGGTCAACGCCATCGGTTTCCTGAGCGAGGCGGCGTATCACCACCCCGACCTCGAGGTCACCTGGGGCAAAGTGTGGGTCAAACTGAAGACCCACGCCTCGGCGGGGATCACCGAGAGGGACTTCGCGCTCGCCCGGGAGATCGAAAAGCTCGTCCTCTGGCGTCCGCCCAAGGGCTCGGTGATGGAAGGGACGCCCAACAAATTCGTCTTCAGCAAGTGAGGGTCGGGCGGCCGGAGACCGCCGCCTTGAGGCGACGCAGCCCCGTGCCGTGACCCCGCCGGCCGTGCTCCCGCACGTGGTGATCCTCGGAGGCGGTTTCGGGGGCCTGTACGCCGCGCGGGCGCTGCGGCGCGCGCCGCTGCGTCTGACCCTGGTCGATCGGCGCAACCACCACCTGTTCCAGCCGCTGCTGTACCAGGTCGCCACGGCGGCCCTCAACCCGAGCGACATCGCCGTGCCGATCAGACGGGTCCTGCGGAGGCAGAAGAACGCCACCGTCCTGCTCGGCGAAGCGACCGCCGTGGACATCGCCGGACGCAGAGTGGTGCTCGCGGACGGCGAGCTGCCGTACGACTATCTGATCATCGCCACGGGCGCCGCCCACTCCTATTTCGGTCACGACGATTGGTCCCCGTTCGCGCCGGGGCTGAAGACGATCGAAGACGCGCTCGAGATCCGCCGGCGGATCCTGCTTGCCTTCGAGGCGGCCGAGCGCGATCCGGACCCGGGGACACGGCGCGCTTGGCTCTCCTTCGTGGTGATCGGGGGCGGCCCGACCGGTGTCGAGCTGGCGGGGGCCCTGGCGGAGATCGCCCGCCTCATCTTGAGGGCGGACTTCCGCAGCATCGATCCCGCCTCCGCGCGCGTGGCCCTGATCGAGGCGGGACCGCGCATCCTGCCCGCGTTCGCGCCGGCCCTGTCTGAGGAGGCGGCGCGGGAGCTGGCGGGGCTCGGGGTCGAGGTGATCACCGGCGCGGCGGCGACGTCGGTCGACGCGACCGGCGTGTCGCTGGGAGAGCGCCGCCTTCAGGCGCGCAACGTGCTCTGGGCCGCGGGCGTGGCCGCCTCGCCGATCGCCGGGTCCCTGGGCATCCCGCTCGACCGGGCCGGGCGCGTTCCGGTCTCCCCCGGCCTGACTCTCCCCGGTCATCCCGAGGTGTTCGTGATCGGCGACCTCGCGGCCCTGCGCCAGGACGGCAAGCCGGTGCCGGGAGTCGCCCCCGCGGCGAAGCAGATGGGCCGGCATGCCGCGCGCAACATCCTGCGCGCCGTGCGCGGGCTGCCCCATGTGCCGTTCCGCTACCGCGATGCGGGTTCGCTCGCGACCATCGGGCGCGCCGCGGCGGTCGCGGAATTCGGACGACTCAAGCTGTCGGGGTTCATTGCCTGGCTGGCGTGGCTGCTCGTCCACATCTACTTCCTGATCGGGTTCCGCAACCGCCTGCTGGTGATGCTGCAGTGGGCCTGGCTCTACCTGCGCCACGACAGCGGCGCCCGTCTGATCACCGGAGAGGTCGGCCCCGTGTCCGGCCGCGCGCCACCCGGCCGGCGATGAGCCACCGAGAAGAATCGAGTCAGGTTGCGTCCGGGATGACCAGTGGATGGACTCGCGCTGTCGAGAGTCTGGTCAGATGGAGACAGGCCCTTGAGACAGAGCAGTTAGCGAGATCGCCGGGCGCCGCATGCCGGGTGCCCGTCGCGGAATCCGACACTCCCGGCTCCGGAGCAGCGGCGCGATTTTCTTGACCCCCCTTGCAAAACCTTTGTCCACCAAGGAGTTGGGCCCCATTCAAAGATCGGCCCGCTTCTGGCAGAGGTCTTGCTTCTCGCAAGGCTCCCATGACATACCATCGCCGCACGTTCCGCAAGCCGGCAGCCTTGAGCGTGATCGTCCTGATTCTCTCGCTGGTGACCGGTGCGCAGGCCCGGGCCCAGCTGTCGCTCCTCGGCTCGCTGACCTCGACCACCCAACAGCTGCTGTCGCCCCTCGACCCGCTGCTCGGCGCCGTGACGGGTCTCGTCGCCAAACTCTCCGGCGACCTGGGGGCGCTCCTCGGCGGGCCGGCGGACCAGCCGGTGGCGGTGATCGTGCAGACCTACAACCCGCCCGGCTCGACCGAGCTGAATCTCCTGAATCTCCTGGGCGGTCTGCTCAAGACGACGTACACCGCCGTCCCGGGCTACTCCGCCACGGTGCCGCTGGGGTCCCTCCTGCAGCTGGCGAACGATTCGAACGTCGAGCGCATCTCTCTCGACTCCCCCGTGAAGGCCCACCTGGACGTGGCCTACCGCGCGGTCCGGGCCGATCGGGTCGCCTCGCTGTCGGGGGGCTGGGGAGCCGGGCTGACCGGCCGGGGCGTGGGGATCGCCCTGATCGACACCGGCGTGCAGCTCCATCCGGACTTCAAGCGGCCGATCGGCTCGAAGCCGATCGTCGAGGTGGAGATCGTCGGGCACGAGACCGGTCTGGCCGACTACTTCGGTCACGGGACTCACGTCGCGGGGATCCTGTACGGCAACGGCTACGCCTCGAGCGACAGCCTGTCGTTCCGCACTTTCCGCGGGCTTGCCCCCGATGCCCAGCTCATCTCGCTCCGGGCCCTGTCGCCCGACCCCGCTACTACAACATCCGAGTCCTGAACCTGTCGCTGGGCCACCCCGTCTACGAGTCGTACCTGACCGATCCGCTGTGCCGCGCGGTGGCGGCGGCGGTGCGCAAGGGGATCGTCGTGGTGGCCGCAGCCGGCAACGACGGCGCCGTCGGCACCGGCTTCGGGACGGTCACCAGCCCCGGAAACTCGCCCGACGCCGTCACCGTCGGAGCGATGGACGACCGGAACACCGTGCCGCTGGCCGACGACGTGCTCGCCGGGTACTCGAGCAAGGGCCCGAGTCTGATCGACTTCGTCGTCAAGCCCGACCTGGTCGCCCCCGGCACGTGGATCGTCTCGGCCCGGGCGGTCTCCTCGTGGCTCGACACCCAGCACCACGAGCTGACGCTGCAGATCGGCGACTACAAGAACGACCCGGCGCATGCCACGCAGGACGGCGCGTACTACTCCCTGTCGGGGACCTCGATGGCCGCGCCGATGGTCGCGGGCGCCGCCGCCCTCATGATTCAGAAGGACCCGACGCTCAATCCCGCCACCATCAAGGCGCGGCTGATGAAGTCGGCCGTGAAGGACACGCGGCTGGTGTTCGAGACCGGCGCCGGCACCCTCGACGCGTACGCCGCCGTGAACGCCACCGGCTACGCCCAGAACGCCAAGTCTCCCCTGGCCATGGCGGCCGGCGACGGCTTCGTCTATATCCAGGACACCGCAATCCTGTGGGGTTCGACCTGGACGCAGGGCGCCATCTGGGGCGGCGGGAAAGGCAGCGCCGCCGGGGTGAGCCTCACACCGGTGCCGCAGTCGATTACCTACGGCAGCGGCGCCATCTGGGGCGGCACCGGCGGCGCCAAGTCCACGCTCGACAATCCGGCGGTCGCCGGCTCGGGCGCCATCTGGGGCGGGGGCCGCTCCTCGCTCGACAGCACCAGCGGGACGGTGACTGACGACGGAGCGATCTGGGGCGGCGATCCGGACAATCGCAAGTAATCCCGAATCAGTCGCGATACAGCCAGCCGGCGATCAGGGCGGCGAACACCGAGCCGAGCCCCAGGTCCAGCGCCCAGCAGAACGGGAAGATCCTGCCGAACGCCCCCCAGGCGGCCATCGCCAGATTCCCAGGGAGGCCGATCGCGAACCCGACCATGACCCCGAGCTTGAGCGCGGTCATCGGCCCGGGACCCCACGCGGTTCGCACGGCGCCATAGAGCGAGGCGATGATCCAGGCGACCGCGAACAGCGTGATGATCCACAACGGCAGGAACGGGAGACGCGGCTTCTCCTGGAAAAACCCGGCCTCGGTGGCCCGCTGATAGCGCTCGCCGAGCAGGAACTGGTTGACCACGATGCTCCAGACGTTCCAGACCACGCCGCCCACCAGGGCGCCAATCAGGACTCGCTTCGTGTTGACGGCCATGCGCTACCTCCATGGAAGGCCGCGTTCGGCCAGTTCGAGGGGCGTTCCGCTGATTTCGAGCTTCCGAGACAGAGAGCGACACAAGAACTGGCGCGGATTCTAGCGGTCGGTTCGCGGCTGTGTCAAACGCCGACGGCCGGTTGACCCAGCCGCCCCCGGGCCGGCACGATCGCCGGCAAGACCCGGCCGCGCTAATTGTGCGGGACAGCCACGGTCGCGGTGGCGGTGGCCTTGTTCCCCGATTTGTCGGACGCCGTGTAGACCATCGTGTAGACCCGCCCGGACCCCGTCCCCGAGCGCTCCGCGCGGAGCCTGAACTGCGTGTCGGCCGTGCCGTAGGCGGCCCCCTGGATGTCGCTTGCCGTGTCCCCGTCCCCCAGACTGTCGTCCGGCTCGCTGCTCTTGATCGAGGTCAGGACGAATCCGGCATCGGGATCGCAGACGTCCGCCACCGTGACCGTGGCGACGATGTCGACGAGTCTGTGGTCGGGCGGCCAGAGCGTGATCGTATTGAGCGTTACCTTGATCGCCGGCGGCAGGGTGTCCTGGACCCTCACGCCGGCCGTGCAGGTCGAGAAGTTGCCGCTGTCGTCTCGGGCAGTCAAGGTCACCGTGGTGTTGCCGAGCGGTAGGAACGCGGGCGCGTCATGGGTGATCGCAGGCGTCGCGTCGCAGATGTCCGTGGCCGACACGCCCGCGAAGAACGCCGCGAGCTGCGGGTCGACTGCCTGGATGCCGCAGTTCCCGGTGCATTCGACCGTGATGTTGGCCGGACAGGTGATCACGGGAGGCGTGGTGTCCACCACGGTGATCGAGACGGTGTCCGAGGCGACCTGAATCGCGTCCGAGACCGCGAGCGTCACGACGGTCGTCCCCATCGGGAACTGTCCGGTGGGCGTGGCCGAGTGGATGTCGTTGAACGTCACGCCGGGCGCGGACCACTCGTAGGTGAGCGGGTCGCCGTCGGGGTCGCTGGAGGCGGTGCCGTTGAGCTGGACGGGCGTCGTCGTGCGTGAGGCGCACTCGACGCTCGGCTGGTCAGGGCCGGCGTTGGCCACGGGCGGCCGGTTGACCACGATCGCGAGGTTCTCTCCCAGGTACGGCCCGGTCGCGGGGGAGTCGGTGTTGTAGCCTTCGACCGCCCAGAGAATATTGTGTCCCGCCCCGATGAGTGTTGCCAGCTGCGCCGGCGTGAGGGTCGCGGATGTGCCCGCCAGACCGGGGATGGCCAGGACCTTCGCGAAGCTCGAGGCGTTGTAGAAGACCAGATCGAACCGGTTGCCGTCGTACGAGGTGCTGCAGCCGACGTCGCTGTTCCAGGAGAAGCTCGCGTTCGACGGCGTCACGATCGTCCCCTGCGAGGGGGAGATCAGCCTCGGACCGATGAGCTGGTCGGAGGCGATGCCGCCCATCAGGAGATCCGTCTCGTTCGACTGGCCGGAACGCAGCGCCGTCCAGGCGCCGGAGAGAGTCGGCGGATCGGCGGCGTCGATGGCGTTCCAGATCGAGGCATCGGTCCGGCTGATCGCGTCGCGCCCGTCGTTCGCGCTGTCGTAGAGATCCCACAACAGCCTTTGCACGGCGGTCTCGTCGTCCTCTCCCTGATCGCCGCCGCCGTTGGCCTCGAGGCTGTAGACGAGAGTCTGGTCCTCCAGGTCCTGATAGCTGACGTCGCCTACGCGCGGGACGCCCAGGGAGGCCAGGTTGAGGATCTGCTGCGCGACGGTGCCGTCGTACGTGGGCCAGCCTTCGCCCCAGGCGAGGCGGACGCCCTTGTCCTTCGACTTGCGGGCGTCGGAGGCGCAGCCGCTCCCGTGGTCGCCACCGGGGCTGTTGGCGATGTTGAGCTGCGCCTGGATGTGATGCCCGTACTCGTGCATGATGACGTCCCAGTCCCATCGATCCAGCTGGAGGACGTTGATCCGGCCGTTGTAGAACGTGCCGCCGCCGAACGGCCAGACGATGTCCACGGAGGCCAGGGGCGAGCCGTGCGCCTGCTGCGCGTAGACGGCCACCCAGGTGCCCGCCTGGAAGACCGACCAGGCCTCGCCGCCACCGTTGTTGGCTGCGGTGAAGTTCTCCGTGATCACCGTGCCCGACGGCGTCTCGCTGTGGACCGAGG
>QHXY01000090.1:0-3584 GCA_003223145.1 Acidobacteriota bacterium | reverse complement strand
GAACTCGGTGCCGAGGAGACCGTCGTCGTCGAGGATATTTACGCTGGCGCCGTACACGGGGTGGGTGCCGCCGTTCTCGTCGGTCCCCTGGACGTTGCCCTGGACGGTGATCGTCCCCGCCCCCTCGATGATGGGAGCCGAGCCCCGTTCGACCGGGAGGTGGCCGCGCCGGGGCGCGCCGACGATGGCGTTCAGCTCCTGCTCCTGCGGCGTGAACGCGCGGTAGGTCATCGGAGCGCTGTCGCGGCGCGCCGGCGTCTCCGCCAAGGCGCGCCGCGCCGCGTCGGCGTCACCCGCGCCGAGCCTGCCGCTGTCCTCGTCGTCCCTGATGGCGCGCAACCGCAGGTCCTGGAAGTTGGTCGTCGTCGCGAGCGTCCGGTCGGCGCGCACCAGGGCGTACAGCGTCGCGCTCCGCCAGAACAGCGGCGTGCCGTTCCCGTCGACCGCCTCCGCCCTGACGTGAACCGCGGCTTCGCCGACGTCGGTGACCCGGATCGGGATCGCCACCGTGATCGGACGGCCCTCGAAGAGCGGCCCGAGGCTCGCGTCCGCCGCGCCCTCGAGGACCACCGGTCCTTCGACGTCGATGCGGAGCCAGAGCGCGGGAATGTCCTGCCGCGCGGCGAACGTCGCCGACAGGGTCGAGGAAACGCCCGGCCCCATGGCGGCTTCGTCAGACTCGATGGTGATGTCGATCGGCGCCGTCATCTTCCCGGGGCGGGGCTCGGGCAGAGACCACGCCGGCGGCGCCGTCCCCGGACGCGTCCCCGGGCCGGCTCCGACGGCCACGGCGATAAGAAGAAGGACCCGAGAGAACAGTCCGGTGCGCCCGTCGCCGACAGGTGTGATCATCGCTCCCCTGCCCCCGCAATGTGAGGTGTGAATTCCCCGCGCGAATGGCGCAAATCTTACGTTGCAGAGGCCTCGCCGTCAACGCAAAAGCCTAGTCTTTCCGTCGTGACCCGGCAGGCCTCTCGCGCGCAGCCCGCTTGACACGCCGCGCGGCGGAGGATAAAAAGACCCCGCTCCGACGCCACGATCCGAATCTCCAGGGAGGCCCGCTATGAGATCGCTCGTTCTCTACGGTTGCGCCGTCGCCGCTGCAACCGCCGTCGCGGCCGCCGGCCCCGACGAGCCGAAGCATCCGTTCTCGGTGCGCGACCTGGTCGCGATGGAGAGGCTGGCGTCGCCGCAGCCGTCGCCGGACGGAAGCCAGGTCGTGTTCACGCGCCGGGTGTATGACGCGGAGGCCAACAAGAATTTCACCAGCCTCTGGATCGTGCCGATCGACGGCGGCCGGCCGCGGCGGCTGACCAACGCGCAGGCGGCGGACACGTCGCCGCGCTGGTCTCCCGACGGGAAATCGATCGCGTTCATCTCGGATCGCGGCGGCTCGTCGCAGGTCTGGTCAATCGATCCGTCCGGAGGCGAGGCGCGGCGGGTCACCGACCTTCCGGTTGATGTGGACAATGTGCAGTGGTCGCATGACGGGACGCGGCTGGCGTTCTCGGCCGAGGTCTATCCCGATTGTCCGGACCTGGCCTGCACGGCGAAGCGGGACAAGGAGAAGAGCGACAACCCGGTGAAGGCGCGCGTCTACACGAAGTTGATGATCCGCCACTGGGACGCCTGGAACGAGGGGAAACGCAACCACATCTTCGTCTGGCCGCTCAGGGGCGGGGACCCGATCGACGTCATGAAAGGCGCCGACGCCGACAGCCCGACCAAGCCGTTCGGCGGAGCGCAGGAGTTCGCCTGGTCCCCCGACGGCAAGTCGATCGCCTTCACGTCCAAGATGGCGGGGAACGAGGCCTGGTCGACCGACGACAACATCTATCTCGCTGCCGCGGACGGCGGCGGCTACCGCTGTCTGACCTGCGCCAACGAGGCGCTGGACGCGCAGCCGGCATTCTCGCCGGACGGGAAGTCGATCGCCTACCTCGCGATGTCACGCCCTGGCTACGAGGCGGACCGGCAGCGCGTGATGCTGTATGACCTGGCGTCCGGGAAAACCCGGGCGCTGACCGAGTCGTGGGACCGCTCCGCCGGCTCGGTCGTCTGGTCCCCAGACGGCAAGCGGCTGTTCGTCACGGCCGAGGAGACGGCTCGCCTGAAGATCTTCGCCGTCGATCCGGCGGGCGGCAGGGTGAGCGTCGTGGTCGGCGAGCACGAGAACACCGATGTGACGGTGACCTCGCGCGGCCGGCTGGTGTACGGACAGGATTCGCTGGTCTCGCCCACCGAGATCGTCACCTGTCTCCTGGACGGCACGGACGTGCGGCTGCTGACGCGGGTCAACGCGGCGCGCCTCGAAACGGTGAAGATGAGCCGGCCCGAGGAATTCTGGTTCAAGGGGGCGATGGACGAGAGGGTCCACGGCTGGATCCTGAAGCCGGTCGATTTCCAGGAGGGACGCAAGTACCCGCTGGCATTCCTGGTGCACGGCGGCCCGCAGGGGTCGTGGGAGGACCACTTCCATTACCGCTGGAATCCTCAGGTGTACGCCGGCGCCGGATACGTCACCGTGACGATCAACTTCCACGGCAGCACCGGGTTCGGACAGGCGTTCACCGACGCCATCCGCAGGAACTGGGGGGCCGCGCCGTACGAGGACCTGATGAAAGGGCTCGATTACGTCATCGCGACGTACGGCTTCGTGGACAAGGACCGGATGGGCGCCCTGGGGGCGTCCTACGGCGGTTACATGATCAACTGGATCGCCGGGCAGACCGACCGGTTCAAGTGCCTGGTCAGCCACGACGGCGAGTTCGACACGCGCACGTCCTACTACTCGACCGAAGAACTGTGGTTCCCGGAATGGGAGCACGGCGGCCCGCCGTGGGAGCCGGGCACCACGCACGACGTCTGGTCCCCGGCGCTGCACGTCGCGAACTGGAAGACGCCGATGCTGGTCATCCACGGCGCGAAGGACTTCCGGCTGCCCGAGACCGAGGGCTTCTCGGCCTTCACCGCGCTGCAGCGACGCGGCATCCCGTCGAAGCTGCTCTACTTCCCCGACGAGAACCACTGGGTGCTGAAGGCGAAGAACAGCATCCTGTGGCACGACACGGTGATCGGCTGGCTGGACCAGTGGCTGAAGAAGTAGCTACCGCCCGTCCTTCGCCACGTCCTCGACCCACGACAGGGCGGCCATCATCGCCGGGAAGCCGATCGTCGTGAGCGATAGCAGCACGACGTGCCGGCACTCGTCGAGGCTGGCGCCCGCCTCGAGCGAGCGGCGGGTGTGCGAGTGCACCGCGCCTTCGTGGCGCGTGCCGATGGCGATCGCCAGCTTCACGAGCGCCGCGGTCCTGCCGTCGAGGGGCCCGGCCTTTCGGCAGGCGTCGCCGAGCTCCTCGTAGGCCCGGAAGACATCGGGATACTTCTTCTTCTGATCCTTGTACCAGCCGGGGACCTTGGTCATCCGTCACCTCATAAGGGAGGCCGTCGATTATAGGCGGGCGGCAGGGCCCCCGCCTCCCCGGTCGCGGCGGACCCGACCGGCCGGTCGGTGGGCAGACGCGCGCCGACCGGGCGCGGCAGCCTTTCTTGGGGAGAGTTGATGCGAGGGGAGAGTTCAGACC
>QHXY01000400.1 GCA_003223145.1 Acidobacteriota bacterium | reverse complement strand
GTGATCAGTCCGCTTTCGGAAGGACCGGCCAGGAAGACGTGGCGGGCGGAACCATGCGTCGTCGTGAAGACGTGGACGAGATCGACGACGTCGTCAATTCCCTGCACCACGGCGAGGCCGTTGGTGCTGTAGCTGGTGGTGGCGAACGCGAAGCCGAGAGTATTGACCAGCTGTGGCACCGAGGTTCCATCGGGCAGAACGAGCTGATCCTCCGGGATCGCCACCGGCTCATTGAAGCCGACGTATCCGTGGGCGTACACCACCAGATCGCCGTTCCAGACCGCCGGCATGCAGATGCGGTAGATGGCGCCGCTCGTCTGCACACCGTCGGGCTCGCAGGTGCTGGTCGCGGCGGACGCCTGCCGGACGGCCGGCAGTGCCGACAGAATGGCCGCCGCCCATAGCGCTCGCGTCGTCCTGGTCATGGGATTCCCCCCGGAGTTGGCACCAAAATACCGCGCCGGTCGGGGGCCGTCAATCAGAATCGGCAGGGGGGGCTGATACAATGACCGGGACCAAATAGGAAAGGAGATGCCGATGGTTCCGCCTCGTAAAATCGCCGCGGTCACCGGGGGGAACCGCGGCATCGGTCTCGAAACCTGCCGCCAGCTCGCGAAGCGCGGCTTGAAGGTCGTCCTGGCAGCCCGGGACGAAGCCAAGGGCCGCGCCGCGGCGCAGCGCCTGCGCGACGAGGATCTGGACGTCGATCCCGCCCGCCTCGACGTGGCGGACGACGAGAGCGTCCGCCGGTTCGCCGAATTTCTCCGGAAGACCTACGGCCGGGTCGACGTCCTGGTGAACAACGCCGGCATCATGATCGATACGAACGATTCATGGTCGGACGGCGCCGCCAGCGCCCTCAAGGCGAAGGTCGAGACGATCCGCCAGACGATGGAGACCAACGCCTACGGCGCGCTGCGCGTCATCCAGGCGCTCCTGCCCCTGATGCCGCGCGACGGCGCGCGCATCATCAACGTCTCCTCCGGCATGGGTCAGCTCACCGACATGAACGGCGGCTGGGCGGGCTACCGGATGTCCAAGACGGCCTTGAACGCGCTGACCCGCATCTTCGCCGACGAACTGAAGGACACCGGCATCCGCGTCAACTCGATCTGCCCCGGCTGGGTGAAGACCGACATGGGCGGGGCCGGCGCCACGCGCACCACGGAGCAGGGCGCCGACACGATCGTCTGGCTGGCGACGGAGCGCCAGGTTCCGACGGGGGGGTTTTTCAGGGACCGGAAGCCGATCCCCTGGTAAACACTCGAGCCAACCCCGAGCCTGGAGACGGGGTTGATTCCGGATCGCGAAGACCTGATATTGGCGGCATGAGCAATGGAGGCGGCGCGACGTCCTATCGTTCCCGGCTGGGGCGCGCCCTGGCATGGCTCATCATCCTGGCTGAGTTCCCGACGGGCGCGATCGGCGCGGGCGTCAAGTATGGCGATGCCGTCCCGGGAGTCATCCGCCCGTCCGACCTGGAGAGGATCAAGAGAGTCCTGCACCTCGAGCGGTTCTCGGTCATCGCGGCGGTGCGGCTGGGCGCCGAGGAAGGGCGGGAAGCGGTGATAGCCGAGCCTCTACCGGACGAAGCCCTGGCGAAAATCAAGGCGGCCTGCGAGGCGGGCGGTTTCTGTCCGGATCCGGTCGGGTTTGTCGGCTCCCGCATCCGGATCGTGCTTCTCCAAGATAAGGACGTCCTTCCGCTGGTGATGATCGAGCAGGAAGTGCGCGGTGCCGGGCAGCGGCTGGTCGATCTTCGCGAGTTGGGGGTCGACGGGCCAATCCTCGGATGGAATGGCCGCGCCGACGCTGCCGACGGGCACGTCGCTCTCAGCTTGACGCCGATCACCGCAACGGCCGACGGGCGCGCCGCCGCGGGTCTCCATATCCCTCTGTTGATCCGCTGGAACCCGAAGCGCGACCGCTTCCAGTTCTTCGACTGCGTCGCCGGGGACGACGGCACGACGCGCTGCGATTTCCGGGACGAGGTCGGTGGTTGAGGAGCTGCCGGCGCGCGCGAAGGCGGTGCCGCCCGGCGGGGGGCCGCGTCAGGAGTTGACGGCCTTCTTGAAGTCGCAGCCTTCGTGGTCGCAGAAGCGGGTGGTGCCGTCCCTCTTGGTTACCTTCTCCAGGACGTACGGGTTGCCGCAGGATGGGCAGCGCTCCGCGATCGGGCGGTACCAGGTGACGAAGTCGCACTTGGGGTAGTTGCTGCAGCCGAAGAAGACGCGGCCGCGGCGGGAGCGGCGCTCGACGATGCGGCCGCCGCACTTGTCGCGCGGGCAGTCGAGACCGACCTCCTTCAGCTTGATGTACCTGCACTCGGGGTAGTTGGAGCAGGCGGTGAACTCGCCGAAGCGGCCGTCCTTGACGGCCAGGGGCTTGCCGCACTGCGGGCACTTCTCGTCGAGGATCCGGTCGGGCTTCTTGGTGATGGTGATCTTGCCTTCCTTGTCCATGGCGATCTTCTTGGTGTTGCGGCACTTCGGGTAGGCGGAGCAGGCGATGAACGGGCCGAAGCGGCCTTTGCGCAGGACCATGGGCGAGCCGCACTTCTCGCAGGTGCCGTGGTCCTCGGGGATGGCCGGCGCCTCCGCGGAGATGGCGACGCCGCCCGCGGCACCCGCCTTCTGGCCGTTGCCGCTGCTGCCGTTGACCACCGTGGCGATCTCCTGGGTGTTCTTGCACTCCGGGTAGCCGGAGCAGGCGATGAAGCGGCCGTAGCGGCCCCATTTGATCACCATCGGCTTGCCGCACTTCTCGCAGGTGCGGTCGGTCGGCTCTTCCATCTTCTTGATGTTTTCCATGTTGGCGGTGGCCGCCTTCAGGTCCTTGGCGAACTGCTTGTGGAACTCCTTCAGGGCGTCCACGAAATTCAGCCGGCCTTCCTCGATCTCGTCCAGCTCCTCTTCCATCCGCGCGGTGTACTTAGGAGGTCGGTCACCGTCAGACCGAGCTCGGTCGGCACGAACTTGCCCTCGTTCTTCTCGACGTAGTCACGCGTCTGCAGCGTCGCCAGGATGGTGGCGTAGGTGGAGGGCCGGCCGATGCCGTTCTCCTCCAGCTCCTTGACCAGCGACGCTTCGGTGAAGCGTGGCGGCGGCTGCGTGAAGTGCTGCTTCGGGTCGAGCTTCTGAAGCTTCAGGCGCTCGCCCTCGGTGAGCGGCGGCAGCGCGCGGGCGGTCTCGTCTTCCTCGGGCGCGTCCGGCGAGTCCTTCCGGCTCTTCTCGGCGATGTCCTGGTACACCGCCAGATAGCCGGGGAACTTCATGGTCGAGCCGGTGGCGCGGAACAGGCACGGGCCCGCCTCGATGTCGGCGGTGGTGACGTCGAACACCGCCGGCTTCATCTGCGAGGCGACGAAGCGGTTCCAGATCAGGCTGTAGAGCAGGAACTCGTCCTTCTGCAGATATTTCCTGACCCGATCCGGCGCCAGGTCCATCGTCGTCGGGCGGATCGCCTCGTGGGCGCCCTGCGTCATCTTACCGGTCTTGTAGTAGCGCGGCTCCTCCGGCAGGAACTCGGGGCCGTGCGCCTTGACGATGTGGTCGCGTACCTCCTGCAGCGCCTCGGGGGCGATGCGTGTCGAGTCGGTCCTCATGTAGGTGATGAGACCGACGGTGCCGAGGTCGCCCAGGTCCATTCCTTCGTACAGACGCTGGGCGAGGGTCATGGTCTTGCGCACGGTGAAGCCGAGCTTGCGGGACGCGTCCTGCTGCAGCTTGCTGGTGATGAACGGCGGGACCGGGTTCTTCTTCTTTTCTTTCGACTCGACCGAGCGCACGACGAAGGTGGCGTTCTGGAGCGACGCGACCACGGCGTCGGTGTCGGCCTGGGTCTTGAGGTCGGCCTTCTTGTCGCCAACCTTGAACAGACGCGCCTCGAACGGGGGCGGCTCCTTGGCCTCGAGCAGGGCGCCGAGCGTCCAGTACTCCTCGGGCTTGAACGCCAGGACCTCGCGCTCGCGCTCGACCACGATGCGCAGCGCCACCGACTGCACGCGGCCGGCCGACAGGCCGCGGCGGACTTTGTCCCACAGGAGCGGGCTGACCTTGTAGCCGACCAGCCGGTCGAGGATGCGCCGCGCCTGCTGCGCGTCCACCTTGTTCGAGTCGATCTTCTGGGGGTCGTTCATGCCCTGCTGCACAGCTCTCTTCGTGATCTCGTTGAACATGACGCGGTGCAGGTTCTTGTTGGTCTTCTTCAGGATCTCGGCGAGATGCCAGCAGATCGCCTCGCCCTCGCGGTCCGGGTCGGGGGCGAGATAGACCTTGTCCGCGGTCTCGGCCGCCTTCTTCAGTTCGTCGATCACCTTCTTGCGGCCGGGGAGGATCTCGTAGGTCGGCTTGAAGTCGTGCTTCTCGTCCACCCCGAGGCTCTTCTTCGGCAGATCGCGGACGTGGCCCATCGAGGCCTTGACGGTGAAGTTCCGTCCGAGGAATTTATTGATAGTCTTCGCCTTGGCAGGCGACTCGACGATGACCAGCGACTTGCCCAAGAAGATTCTCCTTTCGACTCCGCGGGCCCCGTGAAGGGGCCCTATCGTTCGACAAATATAGTCCGCTGTCAAATCCGGCGGCCACTCGCGCCCTCATTCCGGCGTCTCGCGCGGCCTCGTGGCGAGGAATCGCGGCCCCGGAACCTGCCGCACCAGGCCGCGCAGCTCCAGCTCGAGAAGCGCCGACATCAGCGCGCCCGCCGGCAGCCCGCAGGCCGTCGCCAGCGTCTCGATGCCGGTGCCGCGCGCCGGCGACAGACGCTCCAGCACGCGGCGCTCCGCGTCCGACATCGGCGGCAATTCGGAGCGTCCTGCCTCCGTGTCGCCGCCGATTACCGTCCCGGCCGCTCCTCCCGCGGCCCGGTCGCGGCCTGCCGCGATGCGCGCC
>QHXY01000399.1 GCA_003223145.1 Acidobacteriota bacterium | reverse complement strand
ACATGCTCCAGTCGATGGTGGACATCCATCGCATGCTGGTGATGATGTTCCTCACGGTGACGTTCGCGGCGGCCTGGGCCTGGTGTTCCTGGGCGACCACCTCATCGGCCGAGGTCCCCTGAAGGTTCAGTCTTTTTTCGAGCCAGGCCAGAGCCGGCATGATTGAAGGATCCTGGCCACGCAGCCGCTGGACGAGCTGCACCGCGAATGCGCGGGCCAGTGGCGCCTCTCCCAGACCGCTCAGAACCTCGTCCGGGAGCTCCACCGGCCGATCGCCGAGGCCCAACAGGCGATCCGCCAGCTCGTCGGCCCGGGCCCGCTCCTGGCGGGAGCGGATGATCAGCTGGGACAATCGTCGTAGATTTTCCACCAGAGCCACACGGAGATGGATGGCGACCGCCCAGAGCTCTCCGATGGTCAGCGGCTGGACACGCTGGTAGGCCCGGACGAACCGCTGCAGCGTGTCCAGCTCGAAGCGGCTGTCGGTATGGGCCACGTAGGCCCAGGCGATCCCATAGACGCGAGGGTATCCCGCGAGGTGGCCCGCGGCGATCTTCGGTAGCAGGCGGTAGTAGCTCCCCGGGAGGTGGTCCCGGATTCCGCGGAGCTGCTCGTCAACGACGTGGAAGTTGTCGAGGATCCACTCCGCGGCGGGCGTGATCTCATGCTTCGCCAGAACGGTGGCGGCGATGTTACGGTACGCCGCCAGAAGCACGCGTGCGTTCTCGCGGACGCTGGAAATGAGATTCCGTCCTCTGAGGGTTTTTTCGGTCGTGCGATGGGCGGCGGCCAGGCTCTCAGCGTGTTGCTCCAGGCGCTCGATGCCAAAGAGTTCGGCACGGATCGGTTCTTCGCCCGGGGAGGCGCTATGGATGACGGTGTCGGTGGGCTTCACTGCAAGTCTCCGTTCCGGGACACTGAGAGGGTGGCGACCTGGACGCTGGACCGGCTTCCGGCGACGGCCGTGGGTTGCGGCTGGGCTGGAGCCCCGCAGCTTCTCGCGCTCTTGCTGGAATGCGGCTCATTGTACTCTCCGGATGAACCAAGGAGAGGAGTGATTCTCGCTCCCGGAGCGCAACGCAGGGGGACCTGACTGCGATCCAGGCTGACCTGGCGGAAGAGCGGATTGAACCGCCCGGGCGCAGCGCCCGCTCAGCGGATGGCGGCGAGCTCGAACAGGTAGTCGACGAACGAGCTGACCGCGGCGTTCCAGCCCGCCACCTTGGAATTCGACGATTCGATGACGAAGTACTCGTCGGGGGCATGGGCGCCGCTTCCGTGGCCGAGGCCGAAGTGGCCGGCGGGCAGCTTGAGCGGCTCGGCGGTGAAGACGTAGCCGGGGTACGAGCCGGCGTTGCGCGGCCACAGGACGGGGTCGAGCCCGGCGCGCCGGTAGACCGAGAGCTGCGCGCGGATGATTGGCGCGTCCGCCGAGGTGCCGGTCGGGTCGTAGCCGCCGCTCGGGTTGACCTCGATGTCGCCGAAGCCGCGCTTCTCGAGATGCGCTTTGAGAGCGGCGACGGCGCCCGTGTACGTCATGTCCGGGACGAGGCGAAGATCCAGCTTGGCGACCGCGCGATGCGGGAGCACGGTCTTGCCGCCGGGTCCCGTGTAGCCGGCCACGAGCCCCTCGATATTCACGGTCGGAGTGAAGAGGAAACGCTCCAGCGTCGCGCGCCAGGGCAGATCGTGGGCCCAATGCTCGGCGGACAGCAGGCTCTTGTCGGTGGACTCGTTGAGCCGGGCCGCGGCCGTGTCGAGCATGGCGCGCTCGGCGGCCGTGGCCGGGCGCGCGGCGTCGGCGAAGCCGTCGATCGCGGGATCGCCGTCGGGCGTGACCAGCGTGTTCAGCGCCTGGACGAGGTGGAGGGTCGGGCTGTCGAGCCGCGCCCGGTTGCTCGAGTGCACGTCCTTCCCCGGACCGCGGCCCCACTTCTCACCGCTGGCGACCAGCTCCAGCTCGACCACACCCTTCGCGCCGAGAGAGACTGTAACCGTGCCGTCCGGGTCCTGGGACGCCGACGGCATGAACACGCCGCTGCAGTGCTTGAGCGCGGCGGTCACCTCCGGTCGCCGCACGACCTGCTGGAAGTGGGGCGAACCGATCTCCTCCTCGCCCTCGGCGACCAGGACGAGATTGACCGGCACCTTCTTCCCCGCCCCCCGGATGGCGTACAGGGCGGACAGGAACGCGGCCTCCGGACCCTTCTGATTCACCGCGCCGCGACCGATCAGGACCTTGCCGAGTCCGGGCTTGTCGACGAGGGCCGCCTCCCAGGGCGGCGAGGACCACTCGGCGGGATCGGCCTGCTTGACGTCGTACATGAAGTAGAGCCCGATGGTTCGCGGTGCGCCGGCGTCCAGCGTCGCGAACACGCCGGGCTGGCCGTCGGTGGGTACGCGCGTGACGTTGTCGAAGCCCGCCTCGCGCGCCAGCCGCATCATCAGCTCGCAGCCCTCGCTCATGCCCCGATTCTCGGCGGCGATCGAAGGCTGCCGGATCCATTCCTGAAGCCGGCGCACCCCTTCGTCGTGGCGCTTGGCGATTTCTGCTCGGATAGCGCCGAGGGCGTCGTCAGAGAGGGAGGCGCGCTGGAAGGCGAGCGCGATCGCCAAGACGGTGGCCGCAGCGGCGAACCGGCGCCTGAGGATCGTCGACATGGCGCGAAGTCTACCTCAGGCCGGCGAGTCGAGGTTCAGGTGAATCACAGAATCAGGTCCGCCGGCCAGGCCTTCTGGACAGCCCTGAATGTCCCACCCACGCTGTGAGGGGGTTGGGTGGCGGGCGAGAGTTCGACGGTGGTCGCTGCGGACTCCGCCTCGAGACGCGCCCGCATATATATAAGGATGCAGGATCCCGGATGACGTTCTTGTGATCGTCCGGTTGTGGAGACCCGGATGATCTCCCCGGCGCGCCCCGATCCGTCTTGCGCCCCCGTCACGTCCGCGGGATAGAATGCCGCGCGATTCGCCGGAGGATCCCTTGTCCCTGCTGATTGGTCAGACCCTGGGGCACTACCGCATCCTCCGCCAGCTCGGGGCGGGCGGGATGGGAGAGGTGTACGAGGCGGAGGACATGAAGCTGGGGCGCAGAGTGGCCCTCAAGGTCCTCCCGGAGGAGACGGCGCGCGACTCGCAGCGACGGGAGCGGTTCGAGCGGGAGGCGAAGGCGGTCGCGGCGCTGAATCACCCGAACATTGTGACCATCTACTCGGTCGAGGAGGCCGCCGGGATCGGTTTCATCATCATGGAGCTGGTCGAGGGTGAGACGCTCAGGCGGGTGCTGCCGGGGGGCGGCCTGGCGCTCGGGAGGCTGCTCGATCTGGCGATCCCGTTGGCGGAGGCGATCGCGGCGGCGCACCAGCAGGGGATCACGCACCGGGACCTGAAGCCGGAGAACATTCTGATCCATCGGGACGGCAAGGTGAAGGTGCTCGACTTTGGCCTCGCGAAGATGGAAGGGGCTTTCGGAGACACCGGTCACGGATCGCGGCTGCCGACCAGGGCGCTGACCGAGGAGGGACGGATCGTCGGCACGATCGCCTACATGTCACCCGAACAGGCGGAGGGGAAGCGGGTCGATCCGCGCTCCGACGTCTTCACGCTCGGCATCATCCTGTACGAGATGGCCACGGGGGAGCGGCCGTTCAAGGGAGACACGGCGGTGTCACTGCTCTCCTCCATCCTGAAGGATCACCCGCCGCCCCTGACCGAGATCAAGGCGACCCTGCCGCGCGACCTGGCGCGCATCGTGGATCGCTGCCTCAAGTAAGGACCCGGCGCGGCGGTTCCAGACCGCCATGGGGCTGGCCACGGAGCTGGCGACGCTGAAGCAGGACTCCGACTCCGGCGAGCTGGAGGCACTCGCGACGGGCAGCCGCCGATCGAGCGGCTTGGCCTCGCCGGGAAAGCCGTCGCCTGCCCGCGCCAGGAGGATCCAGTCCGTGACGGCTGCCATTGTGGTCCTCGGGGCGGCCGCGGCGGGGTTCATCGCCTTGAGGGAGTGGCCCGGCAAGTCAGCCGGGCAGGCGGTCGGCCCGCCGGCGGGCGAGCGCGGTGGCGGACCGACGGGGGAGTCCGGCGGCACACCCCAGAATGGCCGAGAGCGAATCGTCGTCCTGCCGTTCGAGAACCTGGGGGCGCCGGACGACGCCTATTTCGCCGCCGGGGTGACGGAGGAGATCACCAGCCGCCTGGCCTCGGTCGGAGGCCTGGGA
>QHXY01000080.1 GCA_003223145.1 Acidobacteriota bacterium | reverse complement strand
AGCCCGAGCGCGCAGACCAGAAGCGCCGGGGCCCGCAGCCGCTGCAGCGGCAGACCGAAGGCGACCAGGGCCAGCGCCATCCCTACCCCGATGATGACGGTGACCGCTCCGGCGCCGCCGAATCCGGGCGCCAGGGACGAGAGAAACGCCAGCGTGTACACCCGGCCATCGTGCAGATTCTGCATCAGCCCGAAACCGGTCTTGGCGTAGAACGTGTTTGGCAGCCAGTCCCCGAAATAGAGGCGGCGGAAGATCAGGAACGGGACGACGAAAGCGGCCAGGACGCCCCACCACAGCACCTGCTCTCTCAGGCGCTCCCCGGGGCGCCGTCCGGGGCCGCCGAAGACGCGCGCCCCCGCCAGTCCCGCTGCGATCAGGGGCGCCTCCGGCCGCACAAGGGCGGCCAGGCCGAGCCAGAGCGCAGAGCGCCGGCCAGTTCCCCGGGCCTGCTCCCGGAGCTGGTCGTCAAGCGCCAGCAGGAGGAGAAGCGTGTACGGTACGGTCTCGAGCCCGCCGACGCACCAGTAAGCGAAGGCGGGATGCGCCGCCAGGAGGACCGAGCCGCCGGCGTCCCAGGCGTCCGGTTTCTTCCGGTCCCCGAGCCGCGCGGACACGCGCGGCAGAAGCAGGAGCACGCCGAGACCGCTGAGGACCGTCAGGACTGGGGCCACGGTCGGCAGCGGCAGACGGGCCGCGGCGAAGGGCACCAGCGCGAGCGTCCAGAGAAAGCAGGTCACGCCCTCGACGCGCTCTCCCGGGTTGAACACGAAGCCCTCCCCGTGCGCCAGGTTCCGGGCGTAGCGGTAGACGATGTAGGCGTCGTCGACCTGGTAGACCGCCATGTAGGACAGCCAGCAGCACCCCGCCAGCATCCCCAGGGCGAGGAGCCACCGCGCCCATGGTGGTGCGAAGGTTGTTGTAATTGTCCGATAACCTATTCTTCTTGAATGGTTTATGGTGAACCTGTCATGTTGGGAATTCAGGACGGAGAATCCGCCCCGACAAGAAAGCGAGCCCCCTCATTGCCATGGTTTGACACCAGGAGACCTGGTCCCGCAGGTTCCGGACGCGTGAATCGCAACAAGCTTCGCACCACCATGCACGGCACCATTCTACGTGAGCGGTCGGCCGTCTCCCCCCGGTGGTAGAATCCCCTCCTATGCGCGCCCGGCGGCGTACTGTGTCTCCCCGCCGCGAATCCCCCGCGGCACGGGGCTTCTGGTCCGAGGCGATGGCGATCGTCCTGATGGCGGTCGCCGTCCTGCTGGTCCTGAGCCTGGGGTCCTACCGCGCCGATGATCCCGTTCCCTGGCCACTGGGGCGGTGGAGCAATGAGCCGGTGCGCAACGTCGTCGGAATCACCGGCGCCCTGTGCGCCGAGATGCTGCTGCAGCTCTTCGGCTACGCCGCCTGGGCGGCGCCTCCGCTGATGCTCCTGTTCGGCTTGGAGATCTTCTGGCGGCGCAGCGGCCGGGCCTTGTCCCGCGCGTTCGGCTCAGCGCTCCTGGTGCTGTCGGCGGCCGCCTCCCTGCACCTCGTCCTCGACGGAGGGGTGGGCCCGGACACCCGCCCCGCCGGCGGCTGGTTCGGCGCCTCGTTCGCGCACCTCCTGATGCGCCCGCTCAACCGCTGGGGCGCCCTGGTCGTGGCCGCGGCCCTGCTCGCGACCAGCCTCCTGGTGGTGACGCGTGCCTCCATCGTCGAGGCGGCGCGTATCGTGTGGCGGCGGGGCATGGCGCTTCTGCGGGGTGTCTGGCTGGCTTGGGTGCGCCAGCGCGAGGCGCGCCGCAAGGAGAGGCTGCGTCTGGAAGTGGCGCGGCGGCAGAAGGAGCGACGGGCGGCGGCCGCCGCCCTCGACGCCGAGGCCGCTCCAGCCGTCGAATCGCACGCTGCCGCGCCGATCCCGCTCGCCGGCGCCGAGGGCGCCCCTGTGTCCCAGGCCGGCGGCCGGGCGGCGGCCGCCGCGGCCGCCACGGCCGCCCGCAAGGCGGCTCGTGCCGCCGGAGCCGGCCGGGGGAAGGGTGAGCCGCAGGAGGGACAGCCGCAGTTTGATTTCGTCGAGACCCCTGCGACGTACACCCCGCCGCCCCTGTCGCTCCTGAACCCGCCGCAGCACGACGTGCAGGTGGACGAGAAAGAGCTGGTCGAGACGGCGCGCATCATCACTGAAAAGTGCCGCGAGTTCGACGTCACCGGCCAGGTGATCGCCATCCAGCCGGGCCCGGTCGTCACGGTGTTCGAATTCAAGCCCGACGCCGGCGTCAAGTACAGCAAGATCGTCACCCTCTCCGACGACCTCTGTCTGGCGATCGAGGCCGAGTCGATCCGCATCGATCGGATCGCCGGTAAATCGACCGTCGGCATCGAGGTGCCGAACAAGAAGCGCGAGACCATCTCGCTGCGGGAGCTTCTGGCGAGCGAGCGCTTCCAGAAGGCCTCCGCGCCGCTGACGCTGGCCCTCGGGAAGGAGATCAACGGCGAACCGTACTACGCCGACCTGGCGCGCATGCCGCACCTGCTGGTCGCCGGGTCGACGGGCTCGGGCAAGAGCGTCTCCCTGAACACGTTCCTGACCTCGATCCTCTACAAGTCGAGCCCCGACGAAGTGAAGTTCATCATGATCGACCCGAAGCGTCTCGAGCTCGGCGTGTACGAGAACATCCCGCACCTTCTGACGCCCCTGGTGACCGACACCAAGAAAGCCGCCAATGCCCTGCGCTGGGCGGTCCTGGAAATGGAGCGGCGCTACAAGCAGCTCGCCGAGGCGGGCGTGCGCGGCATCGAGCAGTTCAACCTGATTGCCCGGCGGGAGATGCAGGAGCGCGGTGCGGCCGCCCCGCGCGCGGCCACGGAAACCGACACGGCGGTCGGCGCCCGGCGGGCGGCGGGCGACGGGCCGGCGGAGGGCGCCGGCATTCCGACGGCGGCGGCGCGCGCCGTCGCCACCGGCGCCGAGCCGATCAAACCGCTGGCGTACGTGGTCATCGTCATCGACGAGCTCGCCGATCTCATGATGACCACCGGCGCCGAGGTGGAGGAGGCCATCACCCGTCTGGCGCAGATGGCGCGCGCCGTCGGCATCCATCTCATCCTGTCGACCCAGCGGCCCTCGGTCGACATCATCACCGGGGTGATCAAGGCGAACTTCCCCTGCCGCATCGCCATGCGCGTGTCATCGAAGGTCGATTCGCGCACCATCCTCGACAGCAACGGTGCCGAGCACCTCCTGGGCCACGGCGACATGCTGTTCATCCGCCCCGGCTCGGCGCGCCTGATCCGCCTGCACGGCCCGCTGGTCACGGAAGTCGAGGCGACGCGCATCGTGTCGTTCCTGAAGAAGCAGGCCAAGCCGCAGTACGACGAGACGGTGACCCGGGATGATCCGCAGGGCGGCCCCGGCGGCGCCCCGGGGCGTGACGAGGAGGTCGATCCGGCCTACGACCAGGCAGTGCGCCTGGCCATCCAGATGGGACAGATTTCCGTGTCCCACATCCAGCGCCGCCTGAAGCTCGGTTACGCGCGGGCGGCGCGGCTGGTCGACATGATGGAGCAGAACGGCATCGTCGGTCCCGCCGACGGCAGCAAGCGAGGAGCAGACCTGAGGCCACGGCCACGCGGGCAACCATTCAGGGCCCGGCGCGCGAGAAATCCGAATAGGTGTAGAGGTTGCGCCTGTGGATTGACTTGATCAGGACGCGCGCCCTGGTGAGCATCTCGATCCGCCGTGGCAGCCAGACACCGTCTCCCACCGGCCCGCTCTCCATGCTGACCCGCACCTCGCGCACCTTGGCGAGTGACAGGGCGATCGGCACCCGCCGCGTGGTCTCGGCCTCCGCCCAGGCAAGGTGGTAGCCGGCGACGGTGATCCACAGAGTTCCCTGCATGACGCTCGCCACCTTCCAGGCCAGACCGCTCCCCGGCGCCCTCGTCTCTCCTGGGCCGAAGTCGAGGCGGTAGCAGTCCACGCCGTCCCGGGTCTCCCTGCCGGCGTAGCGATACGATGACATGTGAAGGAGGAGGCTGAGGGAGTAGCCGCTCTCCATCTCCTGCCCGCCGGCGCCCTCGATCAGCGTGTGATAGTGCTTCGTAAAGCTCGCCGCCCGGCGATGTCGCTCCCTCTCGTCCGGCTCCGGCTCGCGGCCGTCGAGGCGGACCAACTCCTCGTCGAAGCCGTCCCCGCTGGGTGTCAACTCGAACTCGAGGACCTCCCGCCCGTCCACCTCGCCGGAATCATCCAGGTCCTCGCGCTCCGCGCGGCGGCTGAACCGGTAACCCGACCAGGCGGCCACGTCGGACTCCTGCACACGCTGCGCCCCGGCGAGAATCTGCTGCAGATCCGGCGGCGCCTCGGAAGCGGGAACCTTCGGGGCGGGGGTGGCGGGGCGGTCCTGGGGTCGTCCCGCGCCCAGCAACATCGCGGGAGGACCCGCGGTGAGCAGAACAAACGCCGGAACAAGGACGCGCGCTGGGCTTCCCACGGGACGATCGTAGCGCATACAGGGCGGGCGCCGGCGTCAAGCCGAGTTCAATTGGTGCGCGGCGACCTCCTTCTCTCACAGGCGTCGCCGATGCCGTTGTGGTTGGCGTCCTCCTGCCCGGGGTTGGGAGTGAAGATGCAGTTGTCACAGGCGTCGCCCACGCCGTCTTTGTCACTGTCGTCCTGCAGAGGATTGAAGTCCGCGGGACAGTTGTCGCACGCGTCCCCCCGCTCGTCTCCGTCCCGGTCGCCCTGTCCCGGATTGAAGATGCTCACGCAGACATCACAGGCGTTGCCCACGCCGTCGCGATCGCTGTCGATCTGGCCCACGTTGAAAACGTGCGGGCAGTTGTCACAGGCGTTGTTGATCAGGTCGCCATCCGAGTCCACGCCGTCCGCATCTTCGTCCGTCAGGCCGTTGCAGTTGTCGTCGAAGCCGTTGCACCTCTCCGCGGCGCCCGGGTGGACGAGCGGGTCGTTGTCGTTGCAGTCGACGCAAATCGTGAAACCGTCATGGTCCGCGTCGGTCTCGTCCGTTCGGCCGTTACAGTCATTGTCCACGCCGTCGCAGACCTCGGGCGACGGTGTCCCGGGGACACAGCTCTGCGGAACCCCGCCGGCGCACTTATTCACCGTGCGGGCGCAGCCGCCGACCCCGCACGTCGTAGTCCCCAGACCATCGTCCACCTGACCGTTGCAGTCGTCGTCCACTCCATTGCAGACTTCCGGCGCTCCCGGATGGACCGCCGGGTTGGAGTCATTGCAATCGCCGTCGCAGGTGGAGAAGCCGTCGTGGTCGGCGTCCGGGCAATTGAAGCTGCCACTGATGGTGACGATCCCCCCGACGGCGCCGCTCTCGGCGCCTGCGATGCGGAAAGTCGCCCCGATGAGCGCACACGAGGTCTCGCCGGGATTGGCAAATGTAACGCTGGCCGTGCCGTCCGGGGCGGGTGCGCCCGCGGCGCTCCAGGCACTCGTCCTGATGTCGGGGACCACGTTGCACGGTCCAGTCCTGATATAGAGATTCCCGGGAGAGACGGCCGGGAACGTTCCCTCCGTGCAGGTATTGAGCCCCGACGCGACCCCGGCCGATCCGGGATCGCAGTCGCTGTAGATCCGTGGCGCCGTCACCCTGAGGCGCGCGGTGATCTGGCCGCCGGTGCTCCTGTCGACGGCCGTGATCCGAATCACCGCCGAGGCAGGGTCGCCGCAGTTCAGAGCGGTCAAATTGCCGCTCGCGTCGCTGAGCTGGGCGAGCTCGGCGACGTAACCTGCAAAATCGGTTGAGAACCCCACCGACGTGAGGGAGTTCTGGAAGGCATCGTCAATGATCAAGAAGACGTTTCTCCCGATTCCCGGAATCCCGGACGGATTCGGACACCCATCGATGCCTGCCACGCCCAGGCCGGGGTTGGCCCAGTTGCCATCGATTGTGACGATTGCATCGCCATGAACGCCGGCGCCGCCGGCACAGGTCCCGAATCCCTGGGACGGCTCGCCGTCGGCCTCGCAGATGATGTTTGCCGTCCCCGAGTTGGCGAGGCGCCCGAGGGCGTAGGCATAACCGATAACCGCGCCTTCGTCCCTGCAATTCTCCAGGTGACCTCCCAGTTCATGCCCGAAAGGCTGTGTATTGGTGCACTG
>QHXY01000006.1:838-10804 GCA_003223145.1 Acidobacteriota bacterium | reverse complement strand
AGACCGCCTTGGTCTTCAGGCGGGTGGCGGATGTCCCGCCAGGGCAGCGGAGGCTCGAGGGAACGCCGACGGACCCGCGGACGCCGGCCGATTACGGCTGGCAGGCGTCGCCGACACCGTTCGCGTCGGAATCTTCCTGTCCCGGGTTCGGCGTGTTGGGGCAGTTGTCGCACACGTCACCCCGCCCGTCGAGGTCGTGGTCGGCCTGATACTGCGGGTTCGGGATGCGGGGACAGTCGTCATCGATGTCCAGGACCGCGTCGGCGTCGGTGTCGAGGCGCTGCGGCGCGCAGAGCCTGCTGATGGTGCGCGGCAGGCCGGCGGAGGTGAACCCGACGGTGCCCTCTCCGCAGCGGTTGGTCCCGGCGATCAGGTAGTAGAAGGTGCTGCCGCGCGGCGGGTTCTCCACGTCCGTGAACCCCCAGAGCGTGACTTCGGGCAGCACACAGCCCAGGTCGGTGAGGAACGTGCTGGGTCCGCTCGCCGTGCCGCGATACACGTTGAACACGTTCGCCTGGGAGATCGGGGTGAAGACGAAGGCCCCGGCTGGCGCCCCATCGACAGCTTTCAGCGTGAAACCGACCTCTCCGGGGATGGCGCTGACGCTGTTGATCAGCGGGGCGCAATCGAGGCCGTCGGGCACCCCGTCGTTGTCGTCATCGGAATCGACGCAGTTGTTGAGCCCGTCGCCGTCCGTGTCGGGGCCGTTGTCGATCAGACCGTCGCAGTCATCGTCGATCCCGTTGCCGCAGATCTCCGGGATGGGGGTCCCGGGCGTGCAGGTCTGCGGCACACCGCCGACACAGGCGGCAACGCTGCGGGCGCAGGCGCCGACGCCGCAAGTGACGGGTGGGATACCGTCGTCCACCGCGCCATTGCAGTCGTCGTCGATGCCGTTGCAGACCTCGGGGGAGGGCGAGCCGGGGGTGCAGGTCTGCGGCGTCCCATTGACGCAGGCGATGACCGAGCGGGTGCAGGCGCCGGTGCCGCAGGTGGTCGTCGTCCCCAGGTTCTCGTCGATCAACCCGTCGCAATTGTCGTCGACTCCGTTGCAGACCTCGGTCGCGCCCGGATGGATGGCCGGGTTCTGGTCGTTGCAGTCCACCGCGAAAATGTAGCCATCGTGGTCGCTGTCCTGGCAGAGATCACCCGTGCCGTTGCCGTCCGTGTCGGTCTGGTCGGGATTGGGGAGGGTCGGGCAGTTGTCGCAGGCATCGCCGGCGCCGTCCCCGTCCTGGTCGGTCTGGCTGGCGTTCGCGACGAGCGGGCAGTTGTCGTTGATGTCCGGCAACAGGTCGCCGTCGGTGTCGGGATAGGGGAGCACGACCGTGCAGGGCGCTGTGTTGGGAATCTCGCAAGCCCCCGGAGGCGCGATCAGCCCCAGGCAGCCTTCGGCACAAGAGTTCACTCCGCTCACCAGGTAGTAGTACATCGTGCCCACCGGGGGATTGCCGGGGTCCTGCGATTTCAGGTCGGTGGAAGAGCTCTCCAGACAAACATGATTGTAGGAGATCCGCGAGTCGATACTCACGCTCCCCCGGTAGACATTGAACACATTGGACTGGGTGATCTTGGCCCAGCTCAATAGAGTCGGCTGGCCTGCGGAGACCTTCAGCGTCGGTCCCACCGGTCCGGGCGGTGTCTGGATCGAGTAGACGAGCGGGGCGCAGTCCCGGCCGTTCGGCACGCCATCGCCGTCGGTGTCCGGCTCGGGGAACTCGTAGGCCCCCAGGTCGACCGTCGCGGTTCCGTCGCTGTCGGCGTCCTGCACTCGCGGCCTGCCGTCCAGGTCAAGCGGCGACAACGAGGCGCCCGGCCCCGCCTGGCTGGTTCCGGCCTCGATGGCGGGCGACAGGGCCTGAAGACGAAAGTCCTCGGCGACGTTGGTGGAGCTGCCCCAGTTCGCCAGGAGCTTGAAAGCTTGCGACGCGGTCGCCAGGGCCGGGGTGAAGCTCAGCACGTTGGTGGTGGTGTTCACGGCGGTGATGGTGCGCGCCACGCCGTCGTTGTTGTACTCGAGAACCTGGTTCGTCTGGTAGCGCGATGCCATGAGCACCGCCACGGTGTTCGTGGTCCCGGCGGCGACGGAAAGGTCGCTGAACACCGGCGGGTGCACGAAGCGCGGGTCCTGGGAGATATTGTTTCGCAGCCCGATGACCTGGGTCTCGGTGAAATCGCCGCCGACGTCGTCGATGGACGCGGGCAGCAGCAGGTTGTTCCATAAGTCGGTGTAGCTGATGATCGGAGTGGTGATGTGGCTGTACAGGCCGGCGGACGTGCCCGCGGCGGTCACGGTGTTGGCGACGATGAGATTATTGGTGACGTAGACCGACGGGCTGCTGGTCTGCGAAAAGAGGGCGTCGACACACACGCCGCCACCGTAGGTGGCGTAGGTGTAGCCGGAGGGCTTGGTGGTCAGGTTGACCGAGTTGCCGACGATGGTGTTGTTGGTGATGCGGGCGTCGGCCTGATACACGTTCAGTCCCCCGCCAAACATCAGCGTGGAGTTGCCGAACACCAGGTTGTCGTCGACGGAGACGGTGCCGTAGACCATCACCCCGCCGCCGCCGTAGCTGGAGCGGTTGCCGACGATGATGTTGCGGGTGACGACAGTGCCGAAGGCGCCGTCCACGCGGATGCCGCCGCCCTTGCCGATCTCGCCCTGGGCGACGTTGTCGGTGATGGTGTTGGCCTCGATACGGGTATGCGTGATGACGACACCGATGCCGTTCCCCTCGACATGGATGCCGGCCCCGATCGCCAGCGAGCTGGTGGAGCCGCCGGCGGGGGGCGGGTTGACGAAGTTCCCGGTGATGGTGTTGCCGATGATGACCGGGTCGCCGTAGCCGACATAGACGCCGCCGCCGATCCAGTTGGGCTGCGGACCGGACATGATGTTGCCGGTGATGACGTTGTTGCTGACGACGGCGTTACCGAGGACGAAGACCCCGCCTCCGGAGACGCGCGACACACCGCTGCGGTTCTCGCCGATACCGCCGGTGATCGTGAATCCCTCGATGGAGAAATCGGTCTTCACCCGGCCGCTGGTGCGGGCAGCAAAGATGACCGCTGCGCGTCCCGTCCCGGTGGCGTCAATGGTGGTGGCGGAAGGGCCGGCGCCGATGACGTGGACGTTCGGGACGATGTAGAGGCGCTCGGGATAATAGCCGGCGGCCACCTGGACGGTGGCACCACTGACGGCGCCCACGGCGATGCGGTTGTCGGCGTCGTCGATGGCAGCCTGGATCGTCCGGTAAGGCGCCGTCTGGGTGCCGCAGCCGGTGGTGCAGGTGCTGCCGGCGTCCACGTAGAGAGTGACGGTGCCCGCGGCTACGACCAGGCGGCCGACGAATATCAGGATCAGGAGCGCTGCGGCGCTCGCGGACAGCCGCAGGAACAGGGGACGTCGCAGGACGGACACGTGGGTCACATGTTCCCCGGCCGGTGCGACCGCCCTCCTGCGAGGGCCGCGCCCCTCTGACGAATTCCCCTGAGCGACCGTCACGCCCCCTCCGGGCGTCCTGGCCACGGCTCCCCCCGTCAAAGCATCAATCCGGGTAGTCCTGGGGTTTGCACTTCATTTACCCCCATGTTGAAACTTGTCAACATTTTTCGTGAATTGATACGATGAGCATCACCGGCGAACAATGATTGGGTGACGAGGAAATACGGGTTGGCTCCTAACGGAAAACCGGCCGGGGTGATATCATACTTGAGTCGAGGAGGGCCCCGGTGGCAAAAAACCTGAACGCCTTTTCAGTGAACGAGCGAATCCAGCACGAGGACTACGGACCGGGCACGATCACCGAAATCAATCCTCTGCACACCACGATTGAATTCGACCAGGGTGGCCGGCGGAAGTTCATGAGCAGCATGGTCCGCCTGGAGCGCAGCGACGTGGCCGCACCCGAGCGCCGTCCCAAGAGGGCGCCGGCGAAATCGATCCCCAAGGCGGCGAAGACGAAAAAGTAGCCGCCGCCGTCGTCCCTAACGAGCCGCCGCGGGCCGCCCGGCCCGCGGCCGGATGATCTCCCCGAGCAGATCCGGTTTCGAGGCGTCGCGCTCCAGAACCGGGTATTTCTCCCCGTCGCGGTAATCAAGCCGGCAGGTGCGGAAGTATTCGGCGTTTTCGATCAGCAGATCGAGCGGTTCGCCCTTCTCCTTGGTCGCCCGAAGCGCCTGGCGCAAACCGTCGGGCGAGAAGCGCCGTCCGTCGACGGCAATGAGCTTCATTCCCGGCCCGACCCCGGCCGCGGCAGCCGGCAGGCCCGGCACGGCGTCGAGAATGACGGCCTCCCCCATTCCTTCGTCCTTCTTCAGCAGCAGACCGATCGAGGCGCTGGCGTCGACGATCTTGTCCGCGTCCTCCTGCGACTTGATGAAGTCGGTTCGCGTCGAGCCGTAGGCCAGCCGCCAGCCGCTCCCCTCGATACCGCCCAGCGGCGCGCGCGCGGCGACCGAGTACACACGCGACTCGAAGAACCCCTTCCAGTCATAGGGGGCGATCTGGCGGAGCGCCGCGTACACGTCATCGGCCGTGTAGGTCTTGAGGGCGGGCAGGCCGCTCGTCCCGCCATGGAACAGACGGCAGAAATCGTCGAGGGAGCGCTGTCCCTTCGACCGCTGCCGGATCAGGACGTCGGCCTCGAGCCAGATCAGCACCCCCTCGCCGTAAAAATCGACGCCGCGCCGCCAGGCCGCCCAGCCCTGGGGAGCGTCGTACAGGATCTGCGCAGCCACCGCCGTGTCCACCAGGGGCCGCCACTCGCGGCCCGGACGCAGGACGAGCCCGGAGGCGATGCGGGCCACCTCCTGGCGGAACAGGTCAGGCGTTTCGAGACCGCTGCGCGCGGTCAGGACATAACCCAGATAGTGGGTCAGGCCCTCGTACACCCAGAGGAGATCGCTCTGCATCGGCGTCTGATAGTCGGGCGTCGCCAGGTCGGCGGGGCGCCGGTACTTGCCGTTCCACGAGTGGACGAACTCATGCGGCAGGAGATGGGCGTGGACGCGGCGCGGGTTCTCGTCGACCAGCGTGCGCTCGGGGACGCGATCATCGCTCGACTCGTGGTGCTCCAGCCCGAAGTGCCGTAGTGCGTGGCGCCGAACAGCGCCAGCGCCTCGTCCACCAGCCGGCCGTGCGCCGCGAGCAGGTCGGGTGTCATTTCGAGGGCCGCCGCGGAATCGGCGGCCATGTCGATCTCGTGCGGAGGTTTCGTCTGCGGGCTGAGGGGCACCTTCCTGAAGAAGGCCCCGGCCAGAACCGGTGAATCGACCAGCGTCGTGAGCGACACCGGCTTGAACCGGATCGTCGGCCCGTCCTGCGAGGCGACCGGCAGGGCGCTGCCGTGCCTCCATCCTGGCGGGAGCGTCAGGCTCGCGGCGTAGGTCAGATCGTCGGAGGACGGTCCCGCCGGATAGAGCAGCATCTGGTTCCAGGAGATCACGGCGAGCTGCGACGTCGCCGAGGCGCCGGCGCTGAATCCGTCGGCGGCGGCCGGTGACAGGAAGTCGAGGGCGATCTCGATGCTCTGGGATCCCTGCGGCACCTCGCAATGGAAGGTGAACATGTCGAGCGTGTCGCGATGCCAGGGGATTGTCTTGCCGCCCGCGCTCAGCTTCAGCCCCGCGAGGTTGGCGATCGGACCGCTCGGCCCGTGCTCGCCCGGGATCCATTTCGGATAGAGAAGCGTCAGCGGTCCCGGTGGGGCCGGCAGCACGAGGCGCGCGTGGAAGATCTTGCGCGGTGCCTCGCTCGCGTCCACGACGATCGCGATCGGGGGGAGCGCGGCGGCCGCGGACGAGGAGGCACGAGTGAGACAGAGGGCCAGGAGCAACAGCGCCCCTGCGGCGGACATCCTGCGCGGCATGGTCATGATGTGTCTCCACGCGAAGTTGCGGGTGGCCGGACACCATAACACAGCCCGCGCTTGCGCGGCCGGTCACCGTTGACTAGAGTGAGGGGATGTCGGGGCTCCGGCGCATCGAATCGGCGCACGCACGCGGCGCGGGCATGGCGCTGGGAGCGGCCGTGCTGTTCGGGGTGAGCGCACCCTTCTCCAAGATGCTGCTGGCGGGGTGCGGGCCTCTCATGCTCGCCGCGCTCCTGTACCTCGGCGCCGGGATCGGCCTGTTCGCCGCGCGACCGCGGCGCCGGGCGGACGGGGATCGCGGGCTCCGGGAGACCACGCTCAAGAAGGCGGACGCGCCCCTGATCGCGGCCGCCGTCCTGAGCGGCGCGATCCTGGGGCCCTCGCTGATGATGCTCGGGCTGCAGCGCGTCTCGGCGGTCACCGGGTCCCTCCTCCTCAACCTCGAGCCGCCCCTGACCATCCTGATCGCCGTCGGATGGTTCGGGGAGCACCTCGGCTGGCGGCAGGCGGGCGCGGCCGCGCTGATCCTCCTGGGGGAGGCGGTCGTCGGCTACCGCTCGGGGCAGCTGGGCGCCGACTGGATCGGTGTCGGGGCGGTCGCGCTGGCGTGCCTGTCCTGGTCCTTCGACACGAATATCAACCAGCGACTGTCGCTGCGCGACCCGGTGGCCCTGGGCCGGCTGAAGGGGATCGCGGGCGGGGTCGTCATGCTCGTGCTGGCCTTGAGCATCGGGGAGAGACTGCCGGCGGCGCCGGCCGCCCTGGAGGGCCTCCTCCTGGGAGCGGTGTCGTACGGGGCGAGCATCGTGCTGTTCTTCCTCGCGCTGCGCGAGCTGGGAGCGGCGCGCGTCGCCGCGTATTTCGCCACGGCGCCGTTCATCGGGGCCCTGGCGGCCGTCCCGGTGCTGGGGGACCGGCTGCACCGCGCGGACCTGGCGGCGATGATCCTGATGGCCCTGGGTCTGGGGCTGCTGCTGCGGGAGAGCCACGATCACGTACACGCGCACGCGGAGATGACCCACGACCACGCCCACGTGCACGACGACCACCACCGGCACGACCATGGACCGGGCGTTGTCGCGGGCGCGCCGCACGCGCACCCCCACCGCCATCCACCCATGACCCATTCCCACCCGCACGCGCCGGACCTGCACCACCGGCACGATCACCCGTAACGGTCCGATCCTAGTAGGCGCGGCGCAGCACCCGGCCCGGATGGGCGCCGGTGGCCCGGCCTCCGGTATAAACCAGCACCCCGTTCACCCACACTTTCCGGATGCCCTCGGAGAGGGCGTGCGGGTCGGTGGGCGTGGCGCGATCGCGCACGGTGGCGGCATCGAACAGCACCAGATCGGCGCGCAGACCCGGCTGGATCAGGCCGCGGTCCGTGAAGCCCATGTTGGCGGCGGCGAGACCGGAGGCCTTGCGCACGACGTCCGCGAGGGTGATCACCTTGCGCTGGCGCACGTAGTGGCCGAGGATGCGCGGGTAACTGCCGAACCCGCGCGGGTGCGCGCCCTCCAGGTAGCCGTCGGTGCAGAAGTTCATCCAATGCCAGGCCATCAGACGCTCGACGTCGGGCTCCTGCATGCTGGTGCCGATGACGCTCTCCACTTCCTGGCCCGTTTCCGCGCGCGCCGCCTCGGACAGCCGGATCATGTCGATCAGTGTCGTGACCGGGTCACTGCCGCGCCGCGCGGCGATCTGGGCGAGCGTCTTGCCGACGTACGACGGCTCGGGGTCGAACTGCGTCATCAGGAGGCCATCGGGCGCGGAGATCTCGCGCAGCACCAGCGCCGCGGCGTCGCGGTCCTCGAAGTCGCGTTCGGGAAACAGCACCGTCAGGGTCGACTCCCAGTAGAGGTAGGGATACATGTCGGCCGTGATGTCGACGCCCGAGGCGCGCGCCTGCTCGAGACGGGCCAGCAGCCGGCCGCCCTGCCCCCAGTTGCTGCGCATCGCCAGCTTGGTGTGCGAGATCTGCACCGGCAGCTTCGCCTCGCGGCCGATCTGGATGATCTCGTCGATCGCCTTCCAGAAGTAACGGTCCTCGCTCCGGATGTGGCTGATGTAGCGCCCGCCGAACGAGGCCGCCGTCTTCGCCAGCGCCACGACCTCCTCGGGCGCGGAGTAGATTCCCGGGTCGTACTCCAGACCGCTCGACAGGCCGACGGCGCCGGCGCGCATCTCCTTTTCGAGCAGCCTCTGCATCTTGTCTATCTCGGCGGGGGTCGCGTGCCGGCGGAAATCGTCGCCCAGGACCTTGTCGCGGATCGTGCCGTGCCCGGCGTACGACGCGACGTTGACCGCGGCCGGATGTCGCTCCAGCCGCCTGAAGAACCTCTCGAGCGGGGCGTAGGACGATCCGTCCTGGCCGACGACGATCGTCGTGATCCCCTGGCTGGTGTCGGCCAGGGCGTCGGGGATGTCGAAGATCTGACCGTCCCCGTGGCTGTGGGTGTCGATGAAGCCCGGGGCGAGAACGAGCCCTGAGCCGTCGACGATCTCGTCCCCCGGCGCCGGCGCCGCCCGGCCGACGGTGGCGATCCGGTCCCCCTCAATCCTGACGCTGGCGCGGCGACCGTGCGATCCGGTCCCGTCCAGTACGGTGGCGCCCACGATGACCGTGGCGCGGGACGGCGCGGCCGGCGGCGGCGCGGAGTCGTCGGTTGAGGCTCCGGCGGCGAGACTCAGAACCGCGGTGACGAGCAGGCCGGCGGGAAGAACAATGCCGCGGATCCAGGACATAAGGTGTCTCCTCAAAGCCATGACGTGAACCGGTACGATAGCACGGTGGCAGGCGCACCAGTGCTTGACCTCGGACGGAAGGCGGCGTATAGAGCGTCGTCGTCCGCTGTCCGAGGGTGACGTTCTGAACAAGGCTCGAGTGATGGTTCGTCGGTCCGTCTCGCTCCTGCTGGTGATCGCCATCACCGCTTGCGCGAGTCTGAGCGCCGCGCCCCTGACCCCCGAGCGGGCTCTGGGGCGCCGGCTCATCGAAGATCTCCGGGCTGCGCCGGACGGTGACCGAGTCGCCTTCACGGTGGGCGAGCCTCCCCGCGCGGACAGAAGCGAGCGGCACATCTGGGTGCTCGAGGTGCGCACGCGGGCGTCGCGCCGGTTCACGAACTCCGCCAGGTCCGAGTGGGCGCCCCGGTGGTCGCCGGACGGCCGCCGGCTGGCGTTTCTCTCCGACCGCGACGGCAAGGCGCGGCTCTGGGTGATGCGGGGCGACGGTGGTGAGGCCGAGCGCGCGGCGCAGGAGGAGGCCGCCGGCGAGGGGGTCGAGTGGTCGCCCGACGGCCGATCGATCGCCTATCTCGCAAGAGAGACGAAGACCGAAGCCGAGGAGAAGAGGGACAAGGACAAGGACGACGCGCGGGTGGTCGATCGGGACGACAGGCCGGCGCGTCTGTTTCTCGTGGATGTTGCGTCCACGACATCGCGGCTCCTGACCCCGGCGCCGTGGAAGGTCGAGGAAGCCGTCTGGATGCCGCGGGGCGATCGTCTGGCCCTCATCGCCACCGATCGTCCCGGGAGCGATCAATGGACCAACCGGATCGTCTCGGTCGCCGTCGCCGACGGGACGATCGAGCCGATCGCGTCCCCGGCCGGCCCGTTCCGCTCGCTTCGCGTCGCCCCGGACGGAGGGAGCCTGGCCTACATCGGCTCCCGGAGCGCCGGGCCGGAGCCGGAGGATCTCTTCCTCCTGCAGTTCGGCGGCCAGCAGGTGGACGGGACCGGTCGCAATCTCACGGGCGGGAGCGTCGATCGGGCGGTCGAGGAGTTTGAATGGCAGCGGAGTGGAGAGCTTCTGGCGCTCGTTCAGTCGGGCTTCTCGAGCCGGCTGTACCGCGTCTCGCCGGATGGCGGGAGCGAGGCTCTTCCCGTCTTGCCGGCCACCGCGTTCGCCGGACTCGGGCCGGGACGGGGGATGGTGTTCATCGCCGAAACGGCCGACCAGCCGCCGGAGGTCTGGATGGCGACGCGCGGCGCTGCGCCGGAGCGGATCACGCGGCTGAACGCCGATTGGGACGGCATCGCCCTCGCCCGTCCGGAGCTCCTGCGCTACGGCTCATTCGACGGGACGGAG
>QHXY01000006.1:0-634 GCA_003223145.1 Acidobacteriota bacterium | reverse complement strand
AGGACCTCATGGCCGGCGTCGACTACCTGATCGCGCGCGGCGTCGCCGACGCGGAGCGCCTGGGGATCGGCGGATGGTCGTACGGTGGCTACATGGCGATGTGGGCGGTGACCCAGACACCGCGCTTCAGAGCGGCGGTCGCCGGCGCCGGGCTGAGCGACCTCACGAGCGAGTTCGGCACCGAGGATGAGCCGGCTTACGACGAATGGTTTTATGGGCTGCCCTACGAGACGCCCGCGGGCTTCGTGAAAAGCTCACCGCTCACCTACGTCAGGGCGGCGCGCACGCCGACGCTCATCCTGCAGGGAGAGGCCGACGTCATCGACCCGATCGGCCAGAGCCAGGAGTTCTACCGGGCGCTCAAGCGCTACGGCGTTCCGGCGGAATTCGTCGTCTACCCGCGCGAGGGACACGGCCCGAAGGAGGAGAAGCACCGCCTCGACATCCTCCAGCGTGTCGTCGGCTGGTACGAGAGGTATCTGAAGTGAGCGCGGTAAGTCGGGCCGCCGTGGCGGCGGGGTGTGCCGCCGTCGCCTGGTTCGGTCTGCTGCGCGCCGCGCCGCCTCCGGCGCCGGCGGGCTCCTCGCGTAGGGCCTGGACCATCGATGACGTCGTGAAGGTCCGTGACGTCCTG
>QHXY01000079.1 GCA_003223145.1 Acidobacteriota bacterium | reverse complement strand
GGAAGAACCGATCGGCCTGCCGTGGGCCCCGAATCGAATACACCTCGAGGTTGATCGTTCGGGTCCGGCTGTTCACCTTGATCCGCACCGCTTCCCTGCGCGCGGGACCGCCCTCTTTGCGCGCCTGGCGCATGGCCGCGCGCAGCTCCGGAAGGAGGCCCTCGCGTGCCATCTTCATCAGATTGAGGCTGGGGGCGCCGGGGGCCGGCTCCAGATACGTGCTGGTGTGACCGCGGAACTGCAACACCTCCATCTCGTCGCTGATCAGCACCCCCGCAGGCGCATATTTGGACTGGACGATGCGATCGGCCTCCTTGAGGGGATCGAATTCGGGTTTGATCCGGCCGCCGAGCTTTTTGTCGGCAGGGATCGTCGATCCCGACGCTCCCTGCGCCAGGGCCATGTCGAGACGCGACCGAGCCGTTGTTTCCTTTCTCTCGTAGATCTTGCTCTTCTTGTCCAGCAGGTGGAAATGACGGGTATAGTTGCCGACAGTCTCCGATGTTCCCAGCATCAGCAGGCCGATCAGCAGGTTGCGACAACTGATCAGGTCCAGCCGGGAAAAGGGCGGATCCTTGATCAGGTCGTGCTGGGCGAAGACGCACAGATCGCGCACCGACCTGCTGATCTGATACTCTCCGCCCTCCACCCGCACAAAAAAGCGTTGGAGGCGGTCCGGAGATACGTCCAGCGTGATGTTCTCCGGATACCGGCCCGCGCGCGCCCTCTCGATGGCCGACTGGCTGACGTCCGTGCCGAAGATCTGGACCGGCACGGTGAGGCGCCTGGCGCTGAGAAACTCGAGCAGGCATATGGTGATCGAGTAGGCCTCCTCGCCCGTGGCGCACCCTGGAACCCAGATGCGGATGGGTGTCTTCGAAGGGCGATTGTCGACGATCGCCGGGAAGACGATCGATTTCAGCGCCTCGAAGGTGCTGCTGTCGCGCAGGAAACTCGTCACGTTGATCAGGATGTCGTGATAGAGAGCCTCCACTTCACCGGGGTTGTCGCGCAGATGACGGACGTAGATCCGCCGGATGGTCGTGTCCTTGTAATGAGTGAAATCGGTGCCGAAGGCGCCGCGTAACAGGGTGAAGATCTTGGTCAGGCTGCCGCCGCTCTCCGGAAGAAGCCCCTCGGACGTCGCCGCCTTCGGTGAAGTCAGGTACGGATGGCGACCGATGCGCCCCAGCTCGCGGGCGATGTCCTCGGGCGGGAGGACGAAGTCCACCACGCCGGCGGCCGCCGCGCTGCGCGGCATCCCGGAATACTTCGCCGAGCTCTCGTCCTGGGCGAGCGTGATGCCGCCCTCGGCCTTGATGGCCTTCAGACCCAGGACGCCATCGGAGGCTGTTCCCGAAAGGACCACGCCGATGGCCTTGTTCTTCTGATCCTCCGCGAGCGAGCGCAGGAAGACGTCCACGGGCATGTGTTGCCTGCGGGTGTAGGTGCGTGGCATCAGGTGCAGGATGCCGCGGCTGATGGCCAGGTCCTTGTTCGGCGGGATGACGTACACGTGATTGGGTTTGACCCGGACCCCTTCCGTCACTTCCGAGACCGGCATGGTCGTGGATCGGGGAAGGATCTCGGTCAGCAGGCTCTCGTGCTTCGGGTCGAGATGCTGTACCAGGACGAACGCCACGCCCGGGTCGGCGGGGACATTGCTGAGCAATGACGCGAACGCCTCGAGCCCTCCGGCGGAGGCCCCGATGCCGACGATCGGGAAAGAGTCGGATCGATCGGCGGCGTCGGCGGCTCGTCTTGCAGGAGCGGCGCCGCCGGAAGTCTTGGGCTGTGTCCCTCTCTTGCGCATGGGACACCCATGAACCGGCTGACTGTTGAAGTAAGCTATCCTACTCTCACCACGCGGGAGAGATCAATTAGTTCCGTCGCGGGAAGGGGGCTGTCCCTGGCCCACCCTCCTGGCGGTCATCCCCCGAAACGCTGCCAAGGGTGTGGTAATAGCACGCGCTTGGTGCAAAAAAAGGCCCGGGCGCCGGCATTTGGGTGGGACCGGGGCCCGGGTGGGCCGTGCTGGTGGCACGAGGGGGTGGAGTGGGGAAGTGCCCCTCGCGCCGCCTTTCGATTTCAGATGTCGCCCTGGATGATGCCTCCCGCGAGCACGTCGTCAGCCTCGGAACTGAAGTCGGCGACGGCGCTTGGGTGAACTGCTCATCGCCGGCACTCCATCGGGAAGAACAGGGTTGCGTTCCCCGACACGAAGAGACCGCGAGGAATGTCGGGTGGATTCGTGATGCTGCTGCGCACGCCAGCGGCGGATCTGCCCTCGGAGGCGATTGGCGTCGAGGTACAGGGTCGAGCATATATTCTCGAAGGAGAACAGTGGCTCACGGTTCCTGCTCTCGATCCAGTGTTCGGCCTCCCAGCGGAACAGGCGGGGAGGGAAATTCCAGGCGTCCTGGCTTCCTTTGAGACATCTGACCTCATCGGCGAGAACCGCAAGCGCCAGCCTTACCCCGCCCCGTGGTGCCGCCTGAGACGGCAACTCCTCACAGGAGCGGGACCGATCCACGTTCGGGCATCGCGTAGAGGCCTGGGCGTCCAGGTTCATGATGGAGCCCCTCCAGGTCACCGCCTTAGGCCGCCATTAGAAGCGGCGCGAGGGGCGATAGCCAATCCGTAGAATCCGGTATTCGCGACGCGAAATTTTCGTAGGAAAATTCAGAGGCGCGCCGGGCTATGGGGTGATGATTCTGTTGCGGATGGCGTAGCGAACCAGATCGCTGAAGGAGTGGCAACCCAGCTTGTGCATGATATTGGTGCGGTGGGTTTCCGCGGTTCTGATGCTGATCCCGAGGGTGCTCGCGACCTCTTTGTTGCTCTTGCCTTCCGCAAGGAGCTGGGTCACCTCCCGCTCCCGCTGGGTCAGCGAGGAAGCCTCTCGTGGGTCCCCCCGGCCGTCCAGGTAGCCCTGGAGGACGAACTCCGCCACGCTGGAGGTGAAGAAGGGCTTGTGGCGGCTGAGGGCCTCCACGGCGTTGACCAGGTTTCGGCTCGCGTCGGACTTCAGGACGTAGCCCCGGGCGCCGGCGGCCAGCACCTCCCGGATCACCTGCTCCGATTCGTGCATGCTCAGGATCAGCACTTCGCTCTGAGGAGACGCTTTCCGTATCAGACGCGCCGCCTCGAGCCCGTTCAAGAGCGGCATGCCGATGTCGAGAATCACCACGTCCGGCCGGAGCCGGCCCGCCTTCTCAACGGCCTCCCGCCCCTCGGCCGCCTCATCGCAGACCTGCCAGCCCGGGTGGGCTTCCAGCAAGACGCGCACGCCGCTCCGGACGACCTCGTGATCGTCGGCGACGAGGATACGGAGGACGTTCACGTTGCCTCCGACGCCAGGTCGATCTTCGCCTGCACCGTCGCCCCCCTGCGGCCGACCGCTTCGCGCCGATTCAGGATACCGGCAGCCTTGCCCCGGTCCTGATCCCTCACCTCCAGGGCGACCCAGCACGGCTCTCGAACGAGCCGGTTCTGGGCCGTCGGGCTTCCCGAGTGTCGTTGGACATTGGTGAGGCACATTCTAGCCTGCCCCACGGCCTCCAGGTGACCCGACCTGTATGGAGACTTGACGCATCCGCTCCGCTCGACTCGACGCGCTTCGTGCTGGGGATCATCGACCGTTGGGCCCGGGCGACGATCCGCGGCTACGTCGGTCTTTTGGTCGCCAACCTCGGCTCGTGAGGGGAAGGACCGATGCCGGCGACGGGCAACCCGAGCTGGACGGATTGCGGGGCGCCCCGCTCCAGGTTCAGCAGCCACTCCTTGCGGCGCACACCCCCACCGTACCCAACGGGCGAGCCGTCCTTGGCGATCCGGTTCATGCCGTTCGCGCGGCCCACGGCCCGGACGGCCTTCGGCGCACCGATCCGCCGGGCAATCTCCTCGTAGGAGCGGACCTCTCCGTAGGGGATCAGCAGCAGCTCGCTCCAGACGCGTTCCTGGAACGGCGTGCCGGGCGCATGGAGGGGAAGCTCGAACGCCCTGCGCCGGCCGGCGAAGTACTCCGCGAGCTCGGAGCGCAGGCGCGCCAGGAGGGCGTTTTCACCCGGGGCGAGCGGGCGCCCGAGCCTGCGGCGGAGGTTCGCGAGCTGGGCTTCGAGCACCCGCCGATCGGAGAATTCCAGGAGGCACACGCCACGATCGTCCGCACCGGCGAGGAGAGGGCCGAGCGCGCTCTCGATCCAGCCCAGCGTCACGCTGTCGATGTCCTCTTCCTCCCCCGGTGTCGCGCCGAACGTCCGCACGAAGTCGTCGCGAAAGCCGCTGTGCGAAAGGTAGCCGCTGTCGAAGACGGCGTCGTCCACGTTTCCTCCTTCTGAAGGATACTCCATGCGGGTCTCTGGAGGGTCCCGAAGGGAGAGGCGGCGCATGCCCCCATGGCGGCGGCCAGCCTGGGCGGTCTTGCGGTGGTCTACGACGCGCTCCTGACCGGCAACCGGGCCGTCTCCGGTCGCGCCTGTCCATAAGAGTCCATGTCCGTCCGCAACGTGCCTTCGGGCTGCCGGAGGAGGCGTGGAGGTGAGGGTCCAGGCGGCCGCCCCCGGGGCGTCTTAGTGCACGCCCCCCATCAGCCGCCGTACGGGGCGGATCACCATGAACATGATGAGTGCCGCCCCGAGGCAAATGCCGGCGGTCGCGCCGAACAAAATCGGCAGCGGTGTCGTACTGATGAATCCCGCCGACCACCCGGCGAGCTTGTTGCCGAGGGCATTCGACAGGAAGAACACCCCCATCATCAAGCCGACGATCCTCGTGGGAGCGAGCTTCGTCACGACGGACAGCCCCACTGGATACAGGCAGACCTCGCCCAGCTCTTCGATGAAATACGCGCCCACGAGCCACAAGGGGCTGACTTTGAGGCCCCCCTGCGCCAGGGCGCCGGCGGGCACGAGGAGGAGGAAGGCCAATCCCATGAACAGCAGGGCGAGGGCGAACTTGGCGGGACTCGAGGGCTGCCTCGTGCCCAGCTTGACCCATAACCACGCGAACGCCGGTGACAGGACGATCACGAAGGCCGCCTGAATCGAGACGAACCACGATGCGTAGAGCTTGATCCCGAGCGCTTCGAGGTGCACGTACCGATCGGCGAACAGGTTGAGCGTGGAGCCGGCCTGCTCGTACGCACCCCAGAACAGGGACGCGAAGAGAAAGAAAACTACGACGGCCGCGATCCGACCCCGGTCAGCCGCCGTCAGCTGGGGCGCCGCCGCCGTCCCGACGCTCGCGCCCTTTGCGGGACGCGTGGCCAAGCGGTCGAGCGCCGGCTGCAGGCGGCGGCGCCCGAGAACATAGGCGACCAGCCCCAGGCTCATCCCTATGCCCGCGCACGCGAACCCGAGATGCCAGTCCACGCCCTCGGCGAGCTTTCCCGCGATGAGGGGGCCGACAAGGGCGCCCACGTTGATGCCCATGTAGAAGATCGAGAACCCGGCGTCGCGGCGCTCGTCCCCGGGCTCATAGAGCGCTCCTACGAGGGTCGACGCGTTCGGCTTGAGCAGGCCCGTGCCGGCCACGATGAGGGACAGACCCGCGTAGAAGAACGGCAGCGGATGGAACGCCAGGGCGAAGTGGCCCAGCGCAATCAGGATGCCGCCGATCAGCACGCTGCGGTATTGCCCGAGCCCGCGGTCGGCGACAAAGCCGCCCACGATCGCCGCCAGCCAGACGCTGCCGACGTAGTTTCCATACACGGAGCCGGCGTGCGGGTCGGTGAAGCCGAGGGCCTTGGTCATGTACAGAATGAGGAACCCGCGCATCCCGTAATAGCTGAACCGCTCCCACATCTCCGTGAAGAAGAGCGTGGAGAGACCGCGGGGATGGCCGAAGAACGTGCGATCGGTCACGGCGGGTTCCGTCATATGACCAACTCGCTCTCTCCGCTCCGGTCCCGCGCCTCAGGTTGTCAAGCCAGCTCGCCCAGGCGCTCCCGCTTCTCCGCGTCGGAATCGTGCTCGGCCAGGAGCGCCCGCCGCGATACGGGCGGGAACCCATGCCTGACGAGCGGGTGAACGCGTCATCCTACGCCCGGTCCGGGTCGTCCTGTCAACGAACCTGCGATCCAGGGAGGGGCCGGCCCGCCGATCCCAGAAGGATGAGGTCCGGATGATCCAAGGTTCGAACTTGATCGTGCGGTAGGGGGGAGGATCGTCGCACCTGATGAACTAGAAAAGATGCCGAGGTGGCTGGCTCAGGAGGCGATCTCATGGGGCTGTGCGGGTTGGAGCAGCGCTGGCGCCTCAGT
>QHXY01000078.1:23710-31833 GCA_003223145.1 Acidobacteriota bacterium | reverse complement strand
AGATCGCGCGCCAGACGGTCGCGCGCCGGTGCCATCAGGTCACAATGAAACGGCGCGCTGACCGGCAGGAGGACGGTCTTTCTCGCCCCGCGCTGCTTGGCCAGAACGACCAGCCGGTTCACCGCTCGGGCCGTCCCCGCGACCACGGTCTGATCCTGCGCGTTCAGGTTCGCCGGCGCCAGGACGTCCCCTTCCGCGGCGTCGTGGCAGAGGACCCGCACCTCGTCGACCGGCATCCCGAGGACCGCGGCCATGGCCCCCTCACCGACGGGCACCGCCTCCTGCATGTACTCGCCGCGTCGCCGGACGATGCGGACCGCGTCTTCCAGGTCGAGCGCGCCGGCGGCCACCAGCGCCGAGTACTCGCCGAGGGAGTGACCCGCGGCGCAGGCGATCCGGCCGCGCCAGCCCGCGGGAGCCCGGGCCGCCAGCGCCTCCAGGCAGGCCACGCTGGTGGCGAGGATCGCGGGCTGGGTGACGGCGGTCAGTCTCAGAGTCTCCTCGGGTCCCTCGAAGCAGGTCCGGCTGAGGGCGAATCCAACAGCCCGGTCGGCTCGCTCGAAGACGGAGCGCGCCTGGGGTTCCGCGTCGGACAGCAACCGCCCCATCCCGACCGCCTGCGAGCCCTGGCCGGGGAACACGAGCGCGATGCGGCTTGTGTTCACGGACCCCACTTGCAGACGGCGGCTCCCCAGGTCAGCCCGGTGCCGAAGGCCGCGAACAGAAGGTTGTCGCCCACACGCACCAGCCCCTTGCGCACCGCCTCGTCCAGAGCCACGGGAATCGACGCGGCGGACGTGTTTCCGACGCGCTCGATGTTGATGTAGACCTGATCCTCGCGCAGCCCCAAACGGCTGCCCACGGCGTCGATGATCCGTCGGTTCGCCTGGTGCGGGATGAACAGATTGACGTCCGTGGTCTTCAGCCCGGCCTTCTGCAGCACCGCCCGGGAGGTCTCCTCCATCGAGCGAACCGCCATCTTGAACGTCTCATTTCCCCGCATGCGGATGAAGTGCCGCCGGCCCGCCACGGTGCTTTCGGAAGCCGGCTCGCGCGTGCCGCCCGCGGGGACATAAATGAAGTCCGCCATCTTGCCGTCGGCGTGCATCGACGACGCCAGCACACCGTACGGAGCGTCCCCGGGCGTCAGCACCACCGCTCCGGCGCCGTCGCCGAACAGCACGCAGGTCGTCCGATCGCGCCAATCGGTGTACTTGGACAGCAGCTCGGCGCCCACCACCAGGACGGCGCGGTAATCCCCCGAGGACACGAAGCGCTCCGCCACGGCCAGCGCGTAGATGAACCCGGAGCAGCCGGCCGCGAGATCGAAGGCCGCCGCTCCCGCGGCGCCCAGGTTATCCTGGACGATGCAGGCGGTCGCTGGAATCGGCATGTCGGGTGTGACCGTGGCGCAGACAATCAGGTCGATGTCCGAGGCCGACAGGTGGGCGGAGGCCAGCGCCTCCTGCGCCGCCCGGGTGGCGAACTGCGACATGTACTCGTCCTCGCGCGCGATGCGCCGCTCCCGAATCCCGGTACGCGAGGTAATCCAGTCATCCGAGGTGTCGACCATCTTTTCCAGATCGGCGTTGGTGAGCACGCGGGACGGCAGGGCGGAGCCGGTCCCGCGGATGACCGCACGCCTCTCACTTCGAGTCATTCAGCCCCTCCGACGCCATCGCGCCACCGCCTGGGAGCGGCGCCCGCGGGGCTGACGCCGCCGTGATCCTCAGGATCTCGTCGTGAATCCGGTCGTTCACCCGGTTGCGCACGAAATCCAGAGTGACCCGTACGGCGTTCTTGATGGCGCGCACGGACGACCCGCCGTGGCAGATGATGGCGGCCGCCCGAACGCCCAGAAGCGGCACGCCGCCGTACTCGGCATAGTCGATCTTCTTGCGAAAGTTTCGGAATGCCGGTCTCGCGAGGACATAGCCCAGTTTGGCAAGAAACGACTTGGAGATCTCCTCCTTCATGAAATGCAGGATGGACTCCGCGGCGCTCTCCACCGCCTTCAGCGACACGTTGCCGATGAAGCCGTCGCAGACGATGACGTCCGCCTCGCCGTTGAAGACATCGCGGCCCTCCACGTTGCCGATGAAGTTCAGGGGGGCCTCCTTGAGGACCCGGAACGCCTCGCGAGTCACCTCGTTCCCCTTGGTGTCCTCTTCACCAATGCTCATCAGCCCGACGCGCGGGTTGCGGACCCCCAGCACCTCGCGGCTGTAGAGGTGTCCCATGACGGCGAACTGTACCAGGTGCTCCGGTCGGCAGTCGATGTTGGCGCCGACGTCGAGCCAGACCGAGGGGCCCTTCAGGTTGGGGACCACGGCGCACAAGGCCGGCCGCTCCACGCCCTCGAGGACGCCGCAGATCATCTTGACCGTGGCCATCACCGCTCCGGTGTTCCCGGCGCTGACCACCCCTGCGGCCCGACCGTCGCGCACCAGAGTCGCGGCCACTCGGATGGAGGAATCCTTCTTGCGGCGGAAGGCCGTGACCGGGGACTCGTCCATTCCCACCGCTTCGCTGGCGTGCACGATCTCGATCGGCAGTCCGCCGGCGCGGTGCTTGGCGAGCTCGACCTCGATCTCGTGGCGGCGGCCGACAAGAATCAGCTGCGCCCCGAATTCACGGGCGGCGAGGACCGAACCGGCGACAGGATGCGCAGGTGCAAAATCACCTCCCATCGCGTCGATGGCGATCTTGATCTCCACTCAAGTCCCTTCCCGTACGCGCACCGGGCCCGCCGGTCGCCGGAGGAGCGACCCGCCCGGGCTGGTCCGGATGGCTCCGGGTCGGAGGGGCGCCGGCGCGGGCGCCCGATCCCGCTTCAGATCTCGCCGACCTCGATGACTTCCCTCCCCTTGTAATATCCGCAGTGAGGGCAGACCCGGTGTGGCAGTTTGTCCTCCTGGCAGTTCGGGCACTTCGAAAGGGCCGGGCGGGTCAGGGCGTCGTGGGCGCGCCTCTTGTCCCGGCGCGCGCGCGAGTGACGTCGTTTCGGATTCGGCATCGGTGCGTCCTTGTGGCTCTAGAGGAGATTTTTCAGGACCCGGAGTCGAGGATCCTCGGTCCTCTTCTCCGCACATGCGCAGGAGCCGGCGTTGAGGTTGGTTCCGCACCTCGGGCACAGACCCGGACAGTCCGGCCGGCACAGCGGCTTGAGCGGCAGGCCGAGATAAATCTGCTCGGAGACGAGGGCCATCAGATCAATCCGGGCGCCGTCGAAATGCGTGACCGTCGCCATCTCCTCATCGATCCGGCTGTCCTGGCGCGCCCCTCCCTCGCGTGACGTGGTGTAGAACAAGTCGAACGGCAGGTCCAGCGGCGACGAGTATTCCTCCAGGCACCGACTGCAGGACAGCGTCAGGGCGGTCTCGATCCGTCCCGCGAAGGAGAACCCGTCCTGATCCCGCTGCAGCTCGCCGCTCAGTTGCACCCTGTCCACCCGGATGGAATCTTGATCGCTCACGGGGAGGCGAAACGCGTCGATCGAGCGACTGACGATCAGTCCCTCGGGGCCTATCTCCTTTGTTTCTATGAACATGACGCTTCGATTCACGCGGACGGCGCATTATAACACGAGGAGGGAGCGTGTCAATTGCGCGGCAGGTGGGCCTTGCGGCGCGTCGCGGGCGGGAGCGCGCCTCCCGGGGGGGCGGACGGGCCCCGGGTGATCATCAGCGTTTCTCACGCTCGAGCTCTTTCAGGGAGGCGAGCGCCTCGGCGTGGGCCGGAACGAGCTCGAGGGCCTTTTCGTACTCCCTCTTGGACTTCGCATGCAGGCCGTGAGACCTGTAGAAGTGCCCGAGCGCCACGAAGTGGGTGGGATTGAACGGCTCCAGCTCGGCGGCCCGTGCCAGGGCGCTCTCGGCCCGCTTCTGCCAGCGGTAATCCGGGTTGCGCTGGAGGGCCTGGCCCAGAAGACCGAAGACGGCGGCATTCTTGTCGCTGGAGGAGGTCGCGAACTCGCAGTAGCGGATGCAGTTGAAGAAATCCCCCATCTTGAAATAGTCCCTGGCCTTGGTAAAGAACTGCTCGGCCATGCGTCCTTTCTCCTCCTCCACTGACTGCTTTTCGGTCTTGGTCATCTCCTTGCGCATGGCCAGCGTCTCGAGGTCGAGGTTCACCACGCGCTCGGTGCTGGAACCGCTCGCCCGCGCCTGACCCAGCTTCTGGGATCGCACAGCCAGGAAAGACTCCAGGATCCGGGCCTCGATGATCTGCAGTTCTTCCCTGAGGTCGTGCTGCACGTTCTTCATGAAGCGGGAGGGCTGGTAGCGCTCCTTGCGCTCGAGATAGGCCGTCTTGATCTGGTCCTGGGCGGCGTTTTCGTCGACGCCCAGGACGTCCTGGAGAGTCCCCTGTCGTGCCAGGCGGTAAAAATCGAGGACTTCGGCCCTCTCGCGATCCTCGCGACGCTTCTTCTCCTCCTCGCCCCGCACCAGGTCCCGGCAGCTCAGAGGACCGGGGGCGATGGCGGGGACGAAGTTGACCAGTCCCAGGATGAGCAGGCCGAACAGGAATCTGGCGGCGGCTTCCTCCGCGGCGGGGGGAACCTGGGCGAGCACATCGCGCACCTTGGTCCGACCGTCGATGCGGGACAGGAGGAACCCTTCGATGGGCGCGAGAGTCAGCTGGTCGACCGGCAGATAGACCCCGTCCGGCAGCCCGAGACCTCTGTCCTGACGCAGGAGCGCTTCGCGGATCGATTCGAAGCCGACCATGGAACGGAGCGCCCGGATGATCATCTCGAAGCTGACGACGACGTTGGTCTCCAGGACGCCGGCGGTCACGGGCGCCTCCTCGAAGCGGTATTCGATCTCCTCCCAACGGAACACCGCGGTCAGTATGCTTTGTGCCAGATCGCGGTTCGCCGACTTGAGCGTGGCAGGCGTCACCAGACCGCGGCGCGCGGCGACCTCCGCCACCTGCCGATCGTCGAGCCCCTTGAGCGTCTCGGCCTCCTCCGTCCGCATGAACCCGCGCTCGACCAGGAGGGCCGACAGGCACTCGTCAGGGAGTGTGGACGAGGCGGACAGGATCATCCCCCGGTCGAGCAGGACCCGCTTTTCGACTCCGCTGCGGGCCAGCATGAGCGTGCCGGTCCGCTCGTTCAGATACAGGTCGCGGATCAGCTCTGCCAGAGCCGGTGGCGCGAAGAAGCCGCGCAGCGCCGCCGGTGTGCCCGGCGCCGCGGGCGCGGCCGAACCCTCGCCGCTCATGCGGCGGTCGCTCCCGCCGATGTCGAGCCCGGCTTTGCGTCCGCGGGTCCCTCGAGGAGGAGAGAGATGAACACGGTCGTCCCCTCGCCCGGCTTGCTTCGGAGCCAGATCCTCCCGCCGTGGCAATCCACCGCAAGTCTGCAGAACGTCAGACCGAGACCCGAGTCGAAGAGCATGCGCCGCCCCGCATCCGAGTCGCCCGCGACGAACTTCTCGAAGATGCGCGGCTGCAATTCCTCGGGAATCCCCTCGCCTGTGTCGCTGACGGTCAGGGTGATCCGGGCGCCGTCGCGCTGTGCGTCCACGATCACCTGGCCGCCGCTCGGGGTGTGCTTGAACGCGTTGTTCAGCAAATTGGCCACGACCCGGCTGACCAGCTCGCGGTCGGCGCGCGGCGCCGGCAGGTCGGGGCTGACGCGGTTCTCGAGCAGGATGCCGTCCCGCGCGCTCAGGCCCATCATCTCGTCCACGTTCTCCTGCACGACCTTGTGCAGCGGCACGGGCTCCAGACGGAGCGGCATCTTCCGCTCCTCCAGCTTGCCGATCTGCAGGATGTTCAGGATCATCCGCATCAGCTGGCGGCCGCTCTCCTGAGTGCGCTGCAGGAGCTCCCCCAGACGCGCGGGGCTCATCATCTCGACGTTCTGCATCTGGATCAGCTGGATGTTTCCCATGATGCTTGCGAGGGGATTCTTGAGATCGTGCACCACCATCTGCATCATCGATTCCTTGAAGCCCTGCATGCGCACCAGTTCCAGATTGGCCGCCTCGATCTCCGATTTCTTGCGCTCCAGTTCGTCCTGCAGCCCCTTGACCCTCAGGACCGAACGCACCTTGGCCAGCAGCTCCACCTTGTTGATCGGCTTGCTCAGGAAGTCGTCGGCGCCGTATTCCAGGGCCTGGACCTTGTCTTCGAGGGCGTTGAGCGCCGTCACCATGATGATCGGGAGGAGGCGGGTTTGGTAACGCCCCTTCAGCCTCTGGCACAGCTCGAAGCCGCTCATTTTGGGCATCATCACGTCCAGCAGGAGCAGGTCCGGTGAATCATTTTCGACGACCTGCAGGGCGTCCTCTCCGTTGTAGGCCTTCAACACCTGGTAGCCGCTCGATCTCAGGATCGATTCCATCAGACGCACGTTTCGCTGGTCGTCGTGGACGACCAGAACGGATCCGGTATCGCTGGCCTGCCCGTCGGGCATCGCGCTGTCGTGTGACACGGTCATGCTCCCGGCGTCAATTGGAGGAAGAGCCCGCGTCGCGATGGAGGAAGGCCGCTATCTGCCGCGGGAACTCGCCCGGCTCGATCGGCTTCGGGATGTAACCCGCGCATCCGGCCTCCTTCGCCCTGACCTCGTCCCCCTTCATGGCGTGGGCCGTCAGGGCGATGACGGGAATGTCCCGGGTCTCCGGATTGCCCCTGAGGAGACGCGTCGCCCGGAGCCCGTCCATCCCCGGGAGCTGGATGTCCATCAATATGAGGTTCGGATGGATGAACTTCAAGGCGTCCAGCGCCTCCTCGCCGGTGGTCGATTCGACGACCCGGTAACCGTTCGATTGCAGAATGTCCCGCACCAGCTTCATGTTGATCGGGTTGTCTTCCACCACGAGGATGAGGTCACCCTCCCCTTCGTCTGTGCGCGTCAGCTCGCTGACACCCCCCGGCGCGGCACCTTCCCGCGTGGTGTCGACGTCGGGCGCGCGGGCCAGGACGCCCGGAATGATGAAGCTGAAGTCGCTCCCCGCACCGAATCGGCTTTTGAGAGTCACGCGGCCGCCGTGCATCTCGACGAACTTGCGGACCAGCGTCAGGCCCAGACCGGTGCCCTGGTACCGCCGCGCGTAGGATCCGTCCACCTGGGTGAAGGCGTGGAAAATGCGCTCCTGATCTTCCTCCTTGATTCCGATGCCGGTGTCGATGACCGAGACCGCCAGCGACTCGCCGTCGCGCCGCGCCCGCACGGTGACGCAGCCACCCGGATGCGTGAACTTGACCGCGTTGCTCAGGAGGTTGTTCATCGTCTGCTTGACCTTGCTGCGGTCTGCCAGGATCTCGAGACCGGGCTCCGCGACGTCGGAAACGAGCTCGATGTGCTTGCGCCCCGCCTCCACGCGCAGGAGCGCCATCGTCTCCTCGACCACCGGTCCGATCTCGAACTCCTCCAGGCTGAGTCTCATCTTGCCGGCCTCAATCTTCGACAGGTCCAGGATCTCGTTGATCAGCTCCAGTAGATGGCGGCCGCTCGACAGAATGTCCGCCACGTAGTCCCTCTGATCCTCATTGAGGTTCCGCGCGCCGGCGTCGAGCAGCAGCTCGGAGAACCCGATGACCGCGTTCAGCGGGGTGCGCAGCTCGTGCGACATGTTCGCGAGGAACTCGCTTTTCAGGGAGTTGGCCCGTTGCAGCTCGAGGTTGGACTCCTGAAGCTTCTGGTTGACGATCTCGAGCTCCTGGGTGCGCTCCTTCACCTTGCGCTCGAGGTCCGCGTTCATCCGCTCGATGTCCTCGAGATGCTGCTTCTTCTCCTCCAGCTTGTCGAGGTAGAGCTTGTACGAGTAGTAGATGAGGACGCAGAACGGCAGCGACAGCACAAACGAATAGATGCCGAAGCGCTCCAGGAAATACGACATCCCCAGGGCCAGCGAGCCGCCCGCGAAGAACGACGGCGCCGACCAGAGGAAGTTCTCGTGCCAGACCCGGAACAGGTTCAACCGGCCTGAAAGCGTCACCACGCCCGAGACGCTGTAGGTGTTGACCAGGTAGAACACCAGCGTCGCGATCATGAGGGCGAACAGCGGGTAGCCTCCGGCGGTGCCCTGGCCGAAGCCGCCGAAGAACACGTAGGTGTTGCAGGTCGCGAAGGTGGTGATGACGAACGAGCTGATGTTGAACAAGGC
>QHXY01000078.1:0-23612 GCA_003223145.1 Acidobacteriota bacterium | reverse complement strand
TCGTCGCCAGGATGAACGGGTGCGAGATCGACATCTCGACGCGCATCCCGAGGTGGACCGTGTGCGGCGCCATGATGGCGCCGATCAGGGCCAGGGTGAGGAACTCGGTGTTGAAGGTGAGGGTGCCGGAGCGCAGGACGAAGAGGAGGATCCCCAGGGCGGCCGCGTAGGTGGCCAGGATGTAAATCCGGGTGCCCCGGTTGAGTTCCTTCATGCGATCACGCCCGCCCCGACGCGGCGGTGGCGGGCCTCGCGGGCCGGCGGGCCGCGCTCAGTTCGACGACGGCCCCCGCCCGATGTCGTACTTCTTCAGCTTGCTGTACAGGCTGCTGCGGTTGATGCCGAGCACCGATGCGGCGAGCTTCTTGTTCCAGTTGCACTCGGCCAGGGTCTTGAGGATATAGAGGCGTTCGTTCTCGTACAGCGACAGCTTGACTTCGGCCCCCTCCACCGCTCCATCCTTCAGATTCGGAGGCAGATCGCTGAACTCGATCAGGTCCCCCTTCGAGAGGATGACCGTGCGCTCCAGGACGTTCTCCAGCTCCCGTACGTTCCCCGGCCAGGAATAGCGCGTCATCACCTCCATCGCCTCGCTGGAGAAGCCGCGCATGGATTTCCCGGTCTTCTTCGAGACCCGCTCCAGGAACTCCATGCCGAGGGTCGGGATGTCCTCGACGCGCTCCCGAAGGGGCGGGATGTGGATCGGGATGACGTTCAGCCGGTAGAACAGATCGTTGCGGAAGCTGCCCCGCTCCATGCCCTCCTGCAGGTTCTTGTTGGTGGCGGCGATCACCCGCACGTCCACCTCAATCGTCTCCTCACCACCGACTCGCTCGAAGCGGCGTTCCTGGAGGAATCGCAGGAGCATGAGCTGCGTCGCCGGAGAGATGTCACCGATTTCATCGAGGAAGATGCTCCCGCTGTGGGCCAGCTCGAAGCGTCCCTTTTTCTGCTTCACCGCACCCGTGAAGGCGCCCTTCTCGTGGCCGAACAGCTCGGAATGCAGGATGCCCTCGGAATACACCGCGCAGTTCGCCTCGACGAACGGTCTGTCGGCGCGCAGTGAGTTGTAGTGCAGGATGCGCGCCAGGAGGCCTTTGCCGGTGCCGCTTTCACCCATGACCAGCACCGTCGAGTCGGTGGCCGTCACCTCCTGCAGGAGGTCGTGAATCTGCTTCATCTTCGGGCTCTTGCCCAGGATGGCGTTGAAGGCGTACTGGCCCTGCAGATTGCGCCGCAGCTCAAAATTCTTCACTTTCTCCGAGTGCAGCTCCTCCAGGGCGCGCCGCCTCTCGTAACCCATCTGCTTGATCTCGGCCGCCTTGTCTGCCAGTCCCAGAAGAAGATCCTCGGAGACCGGCTTGCGCAGGAAGTCGTACGCTCCCTTCCGAAGGGCCAGGATGGTCGCGTCGACTTCAGGGCGCGTGGCCGAGACCGCCACCGGCGTCTCGGGAGACGCCTCTTTGAACCGCGACAGCACCTCGATGCCGCCGCCGTCCGGCAATTCCACGGCGACGATCACAAGATCGAAGTTGTGGCCCCGCATGCGCTCGAGGGCCAGCGCGGCTCGATCGACGGAAACGACGCGGTGTCCCGCGCGCGTCAGGATGCCGGACTGGATGCGAGCCGATTCGGCGTCGGCATCGACAAGAAGAACGTTGGCCTTGGGAGTCACGCTGCCCTCCTGTGTCGTGTCCAGAAGCACAGCAAGAAGCGTTCCACGCCCCGACACGGTGGTCTCGCGGGCAACACGCGCCCCTTCAGCGCCTTGCGGGGATGACGAACTTGAGATCGCTCCGCGGCGGCGTCGAGAGCGACGTTTTTGGCAGTTGCAATGGCTGGAAATGTAACGCGGCGTCCGTCAGACGCCGCTTGACGCCTCAGGTCCTGACCAGTGTGAGGACACGCGTCAGGTCGTCGACGGAGGCATCGAACCTGAGGCTTTCCCCCTTGCGGAACGGCCCCGGCGTGACCGGGCGCACCACCCGCACCGTCTCCATACCCAACGCGCCAGCACCGTCCAGCTCGAAGCCGTTGCCGTCCCCGACGAACAGACACTCGGCCGGCTGCACGCCGAGCGCCTCGCACGCCTTGAGATAGATGCCCGGCTGCGGCTTGAGGATCCCGACGCGGAACGAGAACACCGCTTCCTTAGAAGTAGCCGATCAACCCCAGCCTCTCGACCAACAACGCGGCGGTGGAGGACGCATTGCTGACCAGACCGGTCGTCACCTCCTGATGGGCGCGCAGCGCGCCGAGTGTCGGCAGGACATCCGGGTAAAGGGACGAGCCGGATGTCAGGTGCTGTTCCTCCATAAGGACCACGCGGCTGACCATCGCTTCGTCCGGCTCGGCGCCGCAGGCGCGCACGGCATAGCGGATGCGGGAGGCGATGTCCGGCAGGACTCCCGTCTGAGCCTGGTCGCTCGCTGCGATCCACGCCCCGATGAATCGTTCGGGGGGCACGCCCAGAACCTGCGCCGCCTCGCGCTTTCCCGCGAGGTACTCTCCCGAATCGATGCGCACCAGGGTGTCGAACAGGTCGAAGAGCACGGCGCGATGCGGGCCGCGGATCATCGGACGCCTCCAGGCCCCGTAAGAATGATGTCCGGCCGGCCGCCTGTCAATCCGCACCGCAGCGGGGCGCGGCCGGCCGGCTCCACGCTGTGGTACGCTGTCATCGTGGAGCGACGACCCGTGCAGCGCCACTCCAGCCTCACGCGCGCGACCGTCGCGCCCGCGATGATTCTCGCCGCCGCCGTGACCAGCGCCGCCGCCTCACCCGTACCGCCCGCGGCCGACGGGATGATCCGGGCCGGCCTGCGCGACCTGCACGACGGTCTCTATGACAGGGCCGAGACCAGCTTCCGGCAGGCTGCCAGGGCCGTCCCGGGCGATCCTGGCCCGAAGCTGTTCATCGCCTTCGACCTCTGGTGGCGGATTCTCGAGGACCCCGCGGATCAGAGTCGGGATCGGCCGTTTCTCGAGGCGATCCAGGAAGCCGTCGTGGCGGGCGACCATCTGCTTCAGGAAACCCCCGACGACGTCCGCGTGCGCACGACCGTCGGGACGGCTCACATCCTGCGCTCCCAGGTCGAGGGGCTCCGGCACAATTTCTTCAAGGCAAGCCAGGAGGCGCGGCGGGGGAAGAAGAGTCTCGAGGCGGTGCTTGCGGCCGACAGCGGTTACAAGGACGCCCTGTTCGGTCTGGGCGCCTACAACTATTACACGGAGAAGATCCCGGGCCTGGCGCGGGGGCTCCTGTTCATGCCGCACGGGGACGCCGACCTGGGTCTCCGGCAGCTCAAGACGCTGGCCCAATCGGACTCTTATTTCAGCACCGATGCCCTGCTGCTCCTTGCCCTGATCTGCGCCAGCCGGGACGAGCAATGCTACGGCGACTCGCTCGCCCACCTGACGCAGGCGCTCAGGAGGAGTCCCGGCTCGCCTCTCATCCTCGGAACGATCGCCGGTCTCAGGACCCGTCTCATGGACTACCCGGCCGCGATCGAGGGTTTCGAAAAGGCCCTCGCGGCCGCCTCGGGCTCCGGAGAGGAACGAGCCCGACAGCGCCGGATCCTGAGCCTGTATCTGGCGGACGCGCTGGTCGCCGACTGGCGCCTCGCCCGCGCTGCGGATGTACTGCGCGACGTGGGCGATGCCGACGGCCTGCCCGGGCGCGATCGTCAAACGCTCGAGAGGGTGGCCCGTGAGATCGCATTGAAGCGCGGCGAGCCCCCCGGGCTTCTCCCGGCCCCCGCCCCCGGGGGCTCCGGTTCGGCCGGGGCCGACCCGCCCGTCCGGAACGCCTCCGGAACCGCGGCGACCCCGCTCGTGCCGCTGGGGGAGCGGGTGCATGCGGCCCTGCGGGCACACGAGGCAGGACGCGATATCGAAGCGCTGTCGATCCTCCAGGCGGCCGCCGGGGACCGCCCGCAGCATCCCCTGCCGCGCATTCTCGCCGGCCGGCTTCTATTTCTCGCCGGCAACGACGCCGGGGCCGCCAGGGAGATGGCCGCCGCGCGGGAGCGCGCCACGGATCCGCCGCCCTGGATGGCCGGATCGATCGAGCTCTATCTCGGCCTGGCCGAGAGCCATCTGGGTCATCACGCCGCGGCCCGGGAGCATTTCCAGGCCGCCAGCCAAGTCAAGCGTTTCCGTTCGGTGGAGCGCGCTTTGCTGGAGCTGCAGGAAGGGTCGCCGCCTCACGGACGCTGCTCGTCGTCAGCGGGAAGGGAGGGTGAGAGAGCAGGAGCTAGCGGGACAAGACCTTGAGGACCCGCACCACGTACTGTTCGGTCTCCCGGAACGGCGGGATCCCCCGGAAATGATCGACCGCCTCTTCTCCGGCGTTGTAAGCCGCCAGAACGAGACGCACCTGGCCGCTGTACCGTTCCAGGAGCACTTTCAGGTAGCGCACCCCTCCGTCGACGTTCTCCACCGGATTGAAGACGTTGCGCACGGCGAAGCGGGACGCCGTATCCGGCATGAGCTGCATCAGTCCCATGGCGCCGCGCGGCGACACCGCGAACGCGTCATAACGCGATTCGACTTCGATCACGGCGCGCACCAGTGCTTCGTCAACCTGGTACTTGCGGGCGATGCGCCCCGCCAGATCACGCAGCGCCTCCCGATCGAAAACCGCACCCGGCACGAGCTCCATCGGGGGACCGGGATCCGCCCGCGGCTCGATCAATGTCGCCAGCGCAGCCTGCGCAGCCGGCGGCGAAATCCCGGCCGGTGGGGAGGCGGGCGCGGGCAGGGGTGCCTGTGGCTCCCGCCGGATGGCGACGATCTGGTCGTTCAAGAGCGCGATCTCTCCGCCACCCTCCATCATGAGCACGACACGGTCCCCGTCCATCCGGTAATCGGACACGGTCAGGGAGCGGCCGTTGCGCAGAAGGGCCACATCTCCTTTGACCGGCGTCGTCAAGACGCAGGTGAGGGGGAGCGCGTAGAGAACCGCGGCCAGACCGCGTCGCCTGAAGAATGGGCGATTCATGACTGGCGCGAATTATACGGCGATCCCGCCGCCCAGGCAACGTCCAAGTGGCTCGCCGCGCAGCCACTTAGAGGGCTCAGGTGCGGCGAAACTCCTTCTCGAGCCGATCGAGCGTGAGCCGGAGCAGGACGGGGCGGCCGTGCGGGCAGGTCATCGGCAGGGCGGTGCCGAGAAGGTCGTCCACGATGGCCCGCATCCTGGGGGGGTCGAGAGGGTGATTCGCCTTCACCGCCGCGTGACAGGCTGCGCTGGCGACGATCCGGTGCCTCAGCCGCTCCATCCCTTCGGTCTGGCGCCAGTCCAGGACCTCACCCAGCAACTCGCGCACCAGCCGGTCGGTCATCGCGCCGGACATGAGCGCCGGAATCTCGTCGACGATGAGCGTGTTCTCCCCGAACGGCGCGATCGAGAAACCGAGGGCCCGCAACGACGGGTGGGACTCTTCGAAGGCGACGCGCTCGGCAGGCGTGACCTCCACCGTGACGGGAAACAGGAGCCTCTGCGTCACCACACGGCCCGACCGGCTCTCGGCGAGAAATCTCTCGTAGAGGACCCGCTCGTGCGCCGCGTGCTGGTCCAGGATCACCAGCCCGTCGGGAGCCGACGCGAGAATGTACGTGTCCCGGTACTGGGCCAGCGGGGCCAGCGGCACGCCCTCGAACAGCCCGCTCCGCGGTGATGGGCCGCCCGTGGATGACGGGACGTGCTGACGCCCGGTCTCGGAGAGGAACGGGGCGCCCGGGGTCGCGCCACCCGGCTCGCCCGCCCCGCGAGGCTCCGGCCCCACGAACCACTCGCCCGGCGGCGGCTCGGCAATGCCGGTGGCCCGGGGCGCGAAGTCCTGAACCGGGCGACCCAGGCCGAGAGTCTGGAGAAGAGCCTCGCGCACCAGATCGTGCACGACGCCTGGACGCAGAAACCGGACCTCGGCCTTCGCCGGATGGACGTTTACATCGACCTGCTCGGTGGGTATCTCCAGGAAGAGGTAGACCAGGGGATAGCGTCCTCTCGGCAGCAGGGTCGCGTAGGCCGATTGAATGGCGTGCAGAATACGGCGATCGCGGATCGGCCGGCCGTTCACGAACAGGTTCTGATCGGCCGACGTCGAGCGGCTCAAGGCGGGGGCGGAGCCGAGACCGGTGACCCGCAGAGCGCCGGCCCGCCGTTCCACATCGAGAAGCAGACCCGACTCGCGGTGTCCGAGGATCTGGGCGACGCGCTCGCGGTAGTCGGCCGCCGCGGGCCAGGCGGCCAGGACACGCCCGCCGCTTTTCAAGGAAAACGCGATGCCCGGGGACACCGCGGCGATGCGCGTCATGATCGAGGCGATGTGCGATGTCTCGGTGGCCGGCGAGCGCAGGAACTTGCGCCGCGCGGGCGCGTTGTGGAACAAGCCCTCGATCGTGACCGTCGCGCCGCGCGGATGCGCCGCGGGCTCGACTGACAGGACCCTGCCCGCGCGCAGGCGGACGCGTGTGCCCTGCGCCGCTCCGGTCGAGGTCGCCAGCACGAGGCTCGACACGGAGGCGATCGAGGGCAGCGCCTCGCCCCGGAATCCGTAGCTCCGTATCGCCTGCAGATCGGAGGCCGAACGGATCTTGCTGGTCGCGTGACGCTCGAACGCCAGGACGGCGTCGTCCCGCTCCAGCCCCGAACCGTCGTCCGACACGAGGATCCGATCGGTCCCGCCGCCCTCGACCACCACGTCGATGCGCGAAGCGCCGGCGTCGAGGGCGTTCTCCACCAGCTCCTTCACCACCGACGCGGGGCGCTCGATCACCTCGCCGGCCGCGATCTGGTTGGCGACGTTCGGATTGAGAACCCGGATCGTTCCCACGGCCACGCACCCCCTGCTGAGGCCCGGACTGGTTCCCTAGGCCAGGAGCATCTTCTTGCCGCGCGAATCAGTGATGCAGTAATTCTCCACGGTGGCCAGCGTCTTCTCGAGTTTGGCGACGTGGCAGATGGCGTCCCCCGGGTTGACCATGGGCACGGTGGTGGTGCCGATGATCAGTCCGGTCAGGGGCGACCGGACCGTCGAGACTTCCCGTCCGAACGGGTTGGTGATCGAGGCGATCTCGTCCCCGGCGTAGAGGATCTCCCCCGGTCGCACCACGATGTCGGCGATGCCGCCCTTCACCGAGCGCACCCATTCCGAGACCTTGACGATCACCCGGAAGCGCGGCTCCTTGGGAGGGTCCTGCGTCATGCCCAGGGCCGCCAGGACCCCCCGCACACCGGCCACGCCGCGCGCCACCATGTTGCGCTGGAAGCGGAAGGTCTCCCCGGCATCGAAGAGGATGGTCGGCACGCCCGCCGCCGTGGCGGCCGCGCGGAGCGTGCGGGGCATCCCTGGCGAGTCGATGATGATCTCCGTGCCGAAGGCGCGGGCGATCCGGCGGACCCCGCGCGACGACATGTCGGCGCGAACGTGGGCCAGGTTGGTGCGCCCCAGGCTGGCGGTGTGCAGATCGATGCCGTAGCGCGACCGCCCGACGATCTCGGTGAACAGGATGCGCGCATAGCGGGCCGCGGCGTTCCCGTTCGGGTCACCGGGGAAACAGCGGTTGAGATCGCGCCGACCCGGAAGATAGCGCGTGTGCGTCAGGAAACCGACCCGGTTCACCACCGGCACGCAAATCAGCGTGCCCCGGAGCTGCTGGGGCGTATAGCCGGTCATCACCTGGCGGACGATCTCCACGCCGTTGAGCTCGTCGCCGTGGATGGCGGCCGTCAGGAACAGCGTGGGCCCGCGCTCCGTGCCGCGGATCACCGTGACCGCGACGTTGACGGGCGAGGCGGTGTAATACTCGCTCACCTTGAGGAGGATCTGCTCGACCGTCCCGCGGCGGATCTCGCGCCCGCCGATCCGGAGGCCCATCCTAGGCCCCCCCCTTCCTCTTGCGTTTCTGCGACCGCGCGAATGACAGCGCGTATTCGATGATCGCCGACGCGATGTCGACGCCGGTCCACCGCTCGAGGCCTTCGAACCCCGGTGACGAGTTGATCTCCACGACCTTCGGGCCGGTTTCCGATTCCAGCATGTCGACCCCCCCCAGCTGAAGCTCCATCACGCGCATGGCCTCCAGGGCGACGCGGCGGTAGCTCTCCGGCAGATCCACCACGGTGCCGGTGCCACCGCGGTGCACGTTCGAGCGGAATTCCCCGACGCTGGCCTGCCGCCGCATCGCGGTCACCACCCGGTCGCCGACCACCAGAGCGCGGATGTCGCGTCCCTCCGACTCCTCGATGAACTCCTGCACCAGGATGTTCATGCCGAGGTTCCAGAACGTCTCGAGCACGGTGAGAGCCGCCTGCTCGGTCTCGGCGAGGATGACACCGATGCCCTGGGTGCCCTTGACCACTTTCAGGATGGCCGGGGGACCTCCGACGATCTCCAGGGCTCGGTGGATCTGCGACGGGTCGCTGACCATCACCGTCTTCGGGATGTCGATTCCGGCCCGCGCCAGGAGCTGCAGCGAGCGCAGCTTGTCGCGCGACCGCGCGATCGGCTGGGAGTTATTGACCAGGGGCACGCCCATCATGTCGAACTGATTGACGACCGCCAGCCCGTGCTCGGTGATCGAGGCGCCGATGCGGGGCAGCACGACGTCCAGATCGGAGACCCGCGCCTCCAGACCGCGATAGTAGATCTCGGGGGCGCGCTGGCTCAGGACCAGGAAGCAGTGCAGGGGATTGAGAACGCGCGTCTCGTGTCCCAGCTTGAGGGCGCTCTCGACCAGGCGGCGGGTGGTGTAGAGGCTACGCCTGCGCGATAGGATGCCGACGACCACGCTGCCTCCCCCCGGCCCCGGGGGACCGCCTGCGAGCCTCGCTCCGGCCGTCCCCGCGGCCGGGACGCGTCCGCCGCCACGCCCGGCCTGCGGCCGGCCGCGCAGTCCCCGATTCGATCGCGGCCTGCGCCGCCGCCAGGCGCGCGATCGGGATGCGGTAGGGCGAGCAGCTCACGTAGTCCATGCCGGCGCGATGGCAGAAGCGTACCGAGCGCGCCTCACCCCCGTGCTCACCGCAGATGCCGATCTTGAGGCCCGGGTGCGCGGCGCGGCCGCGCTCGATGGCCCAGAGCACGAGCTGGCCAACGCCCTCCTGGTCGAGGGACTGGAACGGATCTTCGGCGAGGATGCCGAGCCGCCTTTCGTCCACGTAGTCCGGCAGGAAGCGCCCGGCGTCATCGCGCGACAGGGCCATGGTCATCTGCGTCAGATCGTTGGTACCGAACGAGAAGAAATCGGCCGCGGCGCCGATTGCCCCCGCCAGGAGGGCGGCGCGCGGCACCTCGATCATGGTGCCGACCAGGTACGGGATCGACTGCCCGTGCTCCTTCAGGACCTCGCGGGCCACCTCGCGCGTGCGCCGCGCGACCAGATCGAACTCCTTCGGATCCATGATCAGCGGGTGCATGATCTCGGGAAGGACCTTGATGCCGCGGCGCCGCACCGCCACCGCCGCCTCCACGATGGCCCGAACCTGCATCTCCAGAATCTCGGGAAAGGTGAGGCAGACCCGGCAGCCGCGGTGGCCGAGCATCGGGTTGGCCTCCCTGAGCTGCTCGACCCGCCGCGCCACCGCGTCGACCGGCAGTTGGAGGCGCGCCGCCAGGGCCCGCTGCTCATCCTCGGCGTGCGGCAGGAACTCGTGCAGCGGCGGATCGATGAGTCGGATCGTCACCGGCCGCCCATCCATCGCTTCGAAGATCCCCTCGAAATCCTGCCGCTGGAACGGCAGGAGCCGCGCCAGGGCGCGCCGGCGAGCCTCGCCGTCCTGCGCCAGAATCATCTCCCGGATGGCCAGTCGACGGTCCTCGCTGTCGAAGAACATGTGCTCGGTGCGGCACAACCCGATTCCCTGCGCCCCCATCTCCACCGCCTTCAGCGCATCGTACGGCGTATCGACATTGGCGCGCACCCCCAGGCGCCTGAAAGCATCGGCCCACACCATGACGTCGTGATAGGCCTCGGGGAGACCTGGCCGGACGAGCGGGATCGGTCCCTCGTACACCGCCCCCTCGGTGCCGTCCAGGGTGATCCGATCGCCCGGACGAAGCGTCCGTCCGCCGATGCGGGCGACGCCCTCCCCCTCGTCGATCGACAGCGCTTCGCATCCGACGATGCAGGTCTTGCCCCAGCCCCGCGCCACGACCGCCGCGTGCGAGGTCTTCCCGCCGGTCGCGGTCAACACCCCCTGAGCGGCGTGCATGCCCGCCACGTCCTCCGGCGAGGTCTCGCGCCGCACCAGGATCACCGGCCGGCCCGCGCCCGCCGCCTCCTCGGCCGCCCGCGCCGTCAGCGCCACCTCGCCGGAGGCGGCGCCCGGGACGGCCCCGATGCCGGTCGCCAGCAGCCGCGCCTCCCGATCGCTCCGCGACACCTTCGGGTCGAGCACCGGATAGAACAGGCGCTCGATGTCCCCGGGGGTGACGCGCGACACGGCCTCCGCGCGCGTGATCACGCCGGCTCTCGCGAGGTCGCGCGCGATCCGGAAGGCGGCGCGCGGCGAGCGCTTGCCGGTGCGGCACTGCAGCATGTAGAGACGGCCCTCCTCGATGGTGAACTCCAGGTCCTGCATGTCGCGGAAGCGCCGCTCCAAGATCGACCGAACCCGGTCGAGCTCCTTGTAGACGGCGGGCAGGCGCCGGCGCATCTCCGAGAGGCTGAGCGGGGTGCGTATGCCCGCGACCACGTCCTCCCCCTGCGCGTTCATCAGCACGTCCCCGTACAGCGTCTTCTCGCCGGTGTTCGGATCGCGCGTAAAACAGACGCCGGTGCCGGAGGTTTCGCCCAGGTTGCCGAAGACCATCTGCACCACGCTCACCGCGGTGCCCGGCAACCCGGTGATGCGCTCGACCCGGCGGTAGGTCACCGCCTTCTCCGCCATCCAGGATCGGAACACCGCCTCGATCGCCCCCCACAACTGCTCCTCGACGTCCTGAGGGAAGGGGCGCCCGATCGCCTCCTGGATGTGCGACTGCAACCGCCGGCAGATCTCACGCAGCGACTCGGCCGGCACCTCGGTGTCCTCCCGGATCCCGAGGCGCGACTTGGCGTCGCGCAGGACCTGTTCCAGCGGGTCGCGCGGCAGGCCGAAGACCACGCTGCCGTACGCGCCGAGGAAACGTCGGTAGGCGTCGTAGGCGAAGCGCTCATTGCGGGTGCGTTCTGCCAGGCCGCCGACCGCGCGGTCGTTCAGTCCCAGGTTCAGGATGGTCTCCATCATCCCCGGCATCGAGCGGGCGGCGCCCGAGCGCACGGACACCAGCAGGGGATCGCGCTCATCGCCGAAGCGGCGGCCTGTCACGCGCTCGAGGCGCCCCATGTGGCGCGCGACTTCGCGGCCGATGGCGCGACGGAGCGCATCGTGGCCGCGCTTGAGGTAGACATCGCAGGCGGCGGTGCTGATGACGAACCCCGCGGGCACCGGCAGGCCGATGCGGGTCATCTCATGCAGGCCCGAGCCCTTACCCCCCAGCAGATCCTTCAGCCCACCGTGCCCTTCCGCCCTGCCCCGACCGAAGAAGTAGAGGTATCGGCGCCCCATCAGCGTCTCGACTCGGGGGGCCGTGTCGCCGCCCCGCTGGCGCGCGCGGGAGCGACCGTTTCTCGCTGCAGCGTGATCTCCGAGAAATCACCCACGCGCAGGAACAGGGAGCCGATCGATCGCAGGATCGCCAGCCGGTTGTCCCTCAGCCGCCGATCCTCCGCCATCACCAGGACCTCCTCGAAGAAGCGACCGAGCGGGTCGCCCAGCCGGGCGATCTCGCGCAGGGCCCCGGCGTGGTCGAGCCGCGCCTGCGCGGCCTCGATGGCCGGCAGGACCGAGCGCACCGACCGATCGAGGGCACGCTCGGCGTCCTCCTTCAGGAGCGCAGGGTCGGGGAGCGTGACGACCTGGTCCTGGAGGATGTTCTTGATCCTCTTGTGCGCCAGGGCGAGCGCCTCGAAGCCGGGCTCGGCGCGGATGTCGTCGAGCGCCGCCATGCGCAGGCGGGCGTCGTAGGGGTCGTCCATCGAAGCCGCCAGGGCGGAGCGCACGGAGTCCGGCCGCAGCCCATCCGACTCGCCGAGGTGCTGCAGGCGGCCGCGGTAGAACTCCAGGAGGCTCGATCGCGCGTCGGCGGGCCGGACGCTTCCCTCGATCCCGGCCTCCCCGTAGGTACGGATCGCGCGCTCCACAAGATCGCCCAGTAAGACCCGCACCTTCATCCCGATGAAGATGCGGCAGACCCCGAGCACCGAACGCCTCACACCATAGGGATCGCGCGAGCCGGTCGGCACGATGCCCAGCAGGAAGATCCCCGCCTGCGTGTCGATGCGGTCGGCGAGGGAGACCACCGCAGCCTCCGGCGTCGCCGGGAGCGGGTCGTCGGCGCCGCGCGGCAGATAATGACCGGCGATCGCCGCCGCCACCCGCTCGCCGAGCCCGTCGGCCCTAGCGTACAGTCCACCGACGATCCCCTCCAGCTCGGGGAACTCCTTGACCATCTGGGTCGTCAGGTCCGCCTTCGAGAGCCGCACCGCCTCCTGCACCGCGGCGCGGTCGACCGCCAACCCGGCGCGCTCGAAGGCCGGCAGCACCGCGCCCGCCAGAGGGAGCATGCGTTCGATCTTGCGCGCGTACGACCCCAGCTTCTCGTGGAACGTGACGCGTGCCAGTCCGGTGGTGTGATCGCGCAGCGCCTTCTTCCGGTCTTCCTCCCAGAAGAAACGCGCGTCCGCCAACCGGGCGCGGAGCACCCATTCGTTTCCCTTGCGGATGGCGCCATGCGGATCCCCCTGCGTGTCGGCCACGGCCAGGAAGCGGTTCAGCAGCCGCCCGGATCCCTGCATCAGGGAGAAGAATTTCTGGTGATGGCGCATGTCACCTCCTGCAGGAGCTCCGGGTCCCCGACCGTCCCCGGAGGAGCGCCCGGTGGCGCGGCGATGCCGGCACCACACCCGCGTGCGACCTCCTCGAGGCGCGACCGGACGAGATCCCGCCTCTCGCCGACCTCCGCGATGACCAGGTGGTTGCGCAGGACTTCCTGGTATCGGAACGGGTCGGGAACCACGATCGACTGGCGTCCCAGGATGCGGTGGCCGGAGGTCGTGACGCCCGACCGCACTCCCAGGATCGTCATGTCGACGGGCGCGTGGTCGAGAAGCGCCAGGATCCAGTGGATCGGCCGGACGAAGCGGTGCTCTCCCCGCCCCCAGCGCATCATCTTGGGGAAGGTCAGCGACGACACGAGCGCCGGGACCCGTTCGGCCAGGATCTCCGCGGCGGGGCGTCCCGCTACCTTCTTGCGCAAGCCGACGCATTCCCCCTTCGGCGTCTGCAGACGCTGCAGTTCCCCGACCAGGACGCCTTGGGCGCGGGCGAAGCCCTCCGCGGCTTTCGTGGGCGCGCCCCGCGCGTCATAAGCCGCCTTCACCGGCGGCCCGGTGATCTCCTGATCCGCATCCGGCTGCCGCTCCAGGATGCCTTCGGCGCGCGCCGCCAGACGCCGCGGCGTGCCGAACACGCGCACGGTGTCCTGCCGGCCGATGTCCGCCCCGGGCCACAGGCGGGCGCTTTCGATCTCCCCGAAGAGCCCGAGCGCCAGGTCGCCGGGATCTCCTCGGTGCCGATCTCCAGGAGGAAGGCCGAGCCTGGACGGGACGTCATCGGCGAGGCGCCTCCGCCCCCCGCTTCAGAAGCGGGAAGCCCAGCGCCTCACGCGTCTTCAGATACTCCTTGGCGCAGCCCACGGAGAGCCGGCGGATTCTCTGGATGAACCCGGTCCTCTCGGTCACGCTGATGGCCCCGCGCGCCTCCAGGACGTTGAATGTGTGCGAGCAGCGCAGGACGTAGTCATAGGCGGGCAGGACGAGGCCGAGCCCCAGGAGCCGCCCTCCCTCCGACTCATACTGCTCGAACAGGCGGTTCAGCAGATCCACGTCCGCGGCCTCGAAGTTGTGCTTCGAGAACTCGACTTCCTCCTGGGAGCGCACGTCGCCGTAGCTCACGCCCGGCGCCCACTCGAGATCGAAGACACTGGCGACGTCGTTGAGGAACATGCCGATGCGCTCCGAGCCGTAGGTGATCTCCGCTGAGATCGGGGTGAGCTCGATCCCACCCGCCTGCTGGAAGTAGGTGAACTGGCTGATCTCCATCCCGTCCATGAGCACCTGCCAGCCCACGCCGGCCGCACCCAGCGTCGGCGACTCCCAGTTGTACTCGTCAAAGCGGATGTCGTGGACGCCCGGATCGATCCCGAAAGCGCGGAGAGAGCGCAGATAGAGCTCCTGCACATCGTCCGGGGACGGCTTCAGGACCACCTGGAACTGATAATGACGGTAGACTCGAAAGGGGTTCTGCCCGTAGCGTCCATCCACCGAGCGACGCGACGGGGCGCAGTACGCGACGCGCCATGGCTCCGGTCCCAGGACGCGGAAGAAGGTGTCGGGATGCATTGTGCCGGCCCCCACCTCGACGTCGTACGGCTGCTGCAGGACAGCGCCCTCCCCCGCCCAGAACTGCTGCAGCGCGAGGATCAACTCCTGGAAATTGAGCGGCACGTCCTTCTCCGTCGCGCGTTCAATGCCCGCGCCGCAGGGACCTCAGCACGTCGTAGCTCTTGAAGCGTCTCTCCGTCAGATCGAAGAAGAGCGCCTCCGCCAGGGCCGCCAGGGGACCCAGGGCGCCCGGCCGGCCCTCGGCCGGCCGACCCGCCAGATCCCCCGGAGACACCTTGGTGAGCGGCACGCTTCCCGGCGGACGCTGCGGAGCGCAGCGCCGGCACAGCACGTCCCCCTCCCGGCGATCATAGATGCCGCCGCGCCCCGACAGACCGCCCTGGCAGCGCGCGCACGAGCTCAGGGGCGGGAGCACACCGTGCAGCCGGTGCGTCCAGACCTCGAAATAACGCGCGGCCCGTTCGAGATCGAGGCCGTCCCTGATCGCCGCGAGGACGGCGCGCAGCAGGCGAAAGTAGGCCTCGTCTTCCTGCTGTTCCCGCGCGAACGCGTCGGCCACCTCCGCCAGGCACGCCAGGACGGCGGCTCGCTCCGGATCCTCCTGCAACCGGTAGAACGACTCCAGCAGGTCGGCCGCCTCGATACGCGCCAGGTCGGATCCCTCGCGCTCGAAATACTCCAGGCGGACGCGGCTGAGCGGCTCGAGGTTGCTGCCGAAGCGTCGCCGGCTCCGGCGCGCCCCTTTCGCCACTCCGCGGAGCTTGCCCACGCTGCGCGTCAAGAAGGTCACGATGCGGTCCGACTCGCCGAGGGGATGCGACCGCAGCACCATCGCCTCCGTCTCTCTGATCGGCACGCCTCGCTCCCGCCCCGATTCTATACGGTCTTTACTGCGCCACGAGGTGCGGCCCCGCCACCCCGAAGAAGGCCAGGAGGCCGAGCAGGTCAACCGCGGTGGTCACGAACGGGCTGGTCGCCGCGGCGGGGTCGACGCGGATCGTCTTGAGGATCATGGGAAGGACCGCCCCCAGGACCGCCGCCATCCCCATCGACAGCCAGAGGGAGAGCCCGACGGGCAGCCCCTCCGCCGGGCTCAGCCGCACCAGGAGCACCGCCGCGACCCCCAGCAGCGCTCCATAGATCATCCCCAGCGGGAGGGCGATGCGGATCTCCTTGAAGATCACCCCGCCGACCAGGCGCAATGAGATCCGTCCCGTGGACAGACCGCGCGCCATGATCGTCGCCGCGTGCATCAGCCCGAGAAGCGCCGCGGCCTGGGGACTGGCGCGCTCGGCCAGGAGCCGGAAGGCAGCCGACTTCTCCTCCCCGTCGAGCGACTTGAAGGCCTCCGCCAGGTCGGCGGGGCGGACCTTCACCAGCATGTTCAGGAGATGGACGGTGGCGCCCCGGCGGAGGAGCTTCCGGACCGACTCGACCACGATCGTGCTGTCCTTCATCGGCTCCGCCTCGCGTGCGGCGGCCATTCTATCGCAAGGAACCGCTCCGCCGCCCTACAAGGGCAGTCCGATCAGGCGCAGGATTGACGTGTCATCACGCCAGCCCTTCTTCACCTTGACCCACAGGGCGAGATGCACGCGGGACCCCAGGTAGGTCTCGAGCGATCGACGCGCCGCCGTGCCGATCGCCTTCATCATCCGGCCGCCCTCCCCGATGAGGATTGCCTTTTGCGAGTCCCGGTCGGTCACGATGGTCGCGTGGATTCGGGTGAGCCGGCTGTCGCCCTTCTCGACCATCTCGATCATCACGGCCGTGGCGTGGGGCACCTCCTGGCGCGTCTGCTGGAAGACCTGCTCGCGGATCAGCTCGGAGATCGCCTGACGCTGAGGCAGGTCGGTCAGCATGTCCTCCGGAAAGTGCGGCGGTCCCGGGGGCATCCGTTCCGCGATCACGGCCTGCAGGCGATCGCAGTTCTCGCCGCTCAAGGCCGACAACGGGACGATCTCCTCGAACAGGCCGGCCCGCCCGACCTCGTCGATGAGCGGCAGAAGCCTCTCCTTCGACATGAGATCGACCTTGTTCAGGACGAGCAGGTTCCGGGAGCGCGCCGTCTTCAAGAGCTCGAAGACGAACCGATCTCCCGGACCGAGTCCCTCCGAGGCGTCGACCAGGACCGTGACCAGGTCGACCTCCTTGAGGACGCGCGTGGCGAGGCGCACCATCTCCTCGTTCATGCGATAGCGCGGCTTGTGGATGCCGGGGGTGTCGATGAAGATCACCTGAAGCCCCGGTCGGTGGAGGATGCCCCGGACCGGGAACCGCGTGGTCTGCGGCACATCGGACACGATCGACAGTTTGGCTCCGACCAGGCGGTTGATGAGAGTGGACTTGCCGACGTTGGCCCGCCCAGACAGGGCGACGAAACCACAGCGAAATGTGTCCGGGGCCAGATTCGCGTTCGTCTCGGTCGCGGGATGTTCAACGATCTCGCTCACTTCCTGAGACCTCCGGGCGCCTCCAGCGCGCCTTCCGGCCGGCCGCCTGTTTCACTCCCCAGGGCAGGCCGCGCCTTTCCAGTGTGACGCCGGCCACGCGTCTCAGGAGGTCCTCCTCCAGGCGCCGCATTGTGCCGCCGTCGGTTTCATGATCGTACCCGAGCAGATGCAGGAATCCATGAGTCAGCAGGAGGGACATCTCGTCGTGCAGCCTCCAGCCGGCCCGGCGCGCCTGCCTTTGCGCCTGCGGCACCGAGATGGCCAGTTCGCCGAGATGGGGCCGGCCGGGCTCCAGATCGCCCCGGGCCGGAAACGACAGAACGTCGGTCGTCCCGTCCTTGCCGAGCCAGCGGCGGTTGAGCCTCCGGACGCCGGCGTCCGAGGCGAGAAGGAGGGTGACGCCCCGCCCGGCGTTGCCGGTCTCCTTCTGCAGGCGCCGCAGCAGCCGCGAGCAGGATCGTGCGAGGCGCCGCCCGCTCCGGCAGGTCACCACGATGTCTACCGTCCCCATCGTTTGAAGGTCGGCGGGGGATCCTGGTGGGCGCGGCTCCCGCGGAAGGAACGCTCCGGGACCTTGTCGAATTCGAACCCCGGATAGTCGATGCGATGATGATAGATGCTGCTCAGCGTCCTGAGGAACGCCGCCTCGGCCTTCTCGAGATCGGAAAAGGTCAGATCCGACTGATTGAGCTGATCGTCGAGGACGATGTCCGACGCGATCGTGCGGATCAGCCCCTTGAAGCGCGCCGGAGAGGGGTCCTCCAGCGTCCGCGCCGCGGCCTCGATCGAGTCGGAGAGCATGAAAATGGCCGCCTCCCTGCTCTGGGGCTTCGGCCCGGGATAGCGGAAATCCGATTCCTGGATGTCTTCCGCCGGCTCGGACCCCAAGCGCAGCGCCTTCTGGTAGAAGTAGTTGATCTTGCGGGTGCCGTGGTGCTGCGGGATGATGTCGAGGACCTCCTGAGGCAGGCCATAGCTCTTCGCCAACTCATACCCTTCCTTCACGTGGCTGGTGATCACCAGGGCGCTCATGTGCGGGCTGAGCCGGTCGTGACGGTTGCTGCCTTCCCTCTGGTTCTCGATGAAATAGCTCGGCTTCAGCATCTTTCCCACATCGTGATAATAGGCGGCAACCCGGCAGAACAACGCGTTCGCCCCGATCGCCTCCGCCGCCGCCTCGGCGAGTGTGCCGACGACGACGCTGTGATTGTAGGAACCGGGGGCTTCCACGGCCAGGCGGCGCAGGAGCGGGTTATTGAGGTTCGACAGCTCCAGGAGACGCACGTCGGTCAGGATGTTGAACATCGATTCCAGGAGCGGCAGAAGAAACGAGGCGAGCACCGCCACCAGGACGCCGCCCCCGAACCCGCAGGCTATCTGGAAGATCACATCCGCGGCCGGGGCCGCCTGCCCCGGCAGGCCCCGGAGTGCGAGCACGGCGGCGCCGTTGACGCCACCGAGAACCAGCCCCGCCTTGATCAGCGCCGTGCGCTTCCGGTATCCCGTGACGCAGAAAATGGAGGTCAGGTTGCTGATCACGCAGAAAACCAGGAGCGGCACGTCCCAGCGGACCATCGTCCCGAACAGGGGCACGTGGAACAGGGTGTACGCCATGCCGGCGCGCGGTCCCGCCAGGAGTGTCATCAGCATCGCGCCGGCGGCCACCGGGACCATGAAGCGATAGAAAGCCGGGTTGGCGTACGGCTCGACGTTCAAGGAATCGACGACGTGGTCGAACAACCATAGGAATCCGCGATCAATCACCAGGGCGATCACCGTCACCAGCACCATCAGCGAAAAAAGGTGGTGCTCCCTGCGCTGCGCTCGCTGCTGGAGGGCGACGTAGCGTGACATGAGGAACAGGGGCAGGACCATGAACAGCACGCTCCCGAGGATCCCCTGGACGCTGTACCACGAAGAGCCGGCCTGCAGGTAGCCGGAGAGTACCCGAGCGGTGTCGGGGTCGACCGATTCTCCGCGGCGCACCAGGACCTTGCCCTTCGGGATGCGGACCATCAGTGGGTCGATGCGCGCCGCCGCCTCCTGGCGCCTGCTCTCCGTCAACGCCCCGTCGAACACCAGGCTGGGGGCGACGTGGTCCTGCAGAAAATTCCCGAGCGCGGCCGCCTCCGCGAGCGTGGCGCCCGTTTCCCGCAGCGCGCGCAGTGCCAGCAGCCGCGCTTCGTCCAGCGACAGCGCCACTGCCGGCGCCTCTTCGTCCCATTCACGCCCGGCGCGGGGATCGCGGAGCGTCACACGACCGACGCCCGGGAGCAACGCTCGGCTGCCGACGATGCGGTGGCGGTGGACGCTCTGCAGGGCCCGCAGCAGACGATTCATCACGGCGGGATCGAAATCCACGCCCGCCAGGAACGAGGCGGCGCGTCGTTCCTGCGCCAGCGATGGCGAGAACGCGCCCCCGTTCCGGACGGGGGCCCGGCCCTGCTGCGCGGGAGCGCGCGCAGCGCGCCAGGACTCGATGGTGCCGCGCAGCGAGGCGGCGGCGTCCTCGAGGGCCCGGCTGTCGAAGTCGTAGATCGGGCGAACCGACTGGCGCGCGGTCTCGCGCGCCTCGCGGGTCGCGGCCTCGTCCGCGAACTCGCGGGTCTCGGCGGCGACGACATCGCCCGGGGCGATCGAGCCCGCCGGCCACGCGGGCGGCTCCGGCGCCAGGCGGGGACCCAGGGCGAGCGGCATCAGGGCCAGGAAGAACAGAAGGGTCCAGGGCGCTCTCGACGCGAAGAGCCGCTCCACCGCATCGTGGACTCGGGCCCGCAGCGTCGCCAGGCGTCCCCTGTGACGAGCGCTGCGATCGACGGGCCTTCCGGACGAGGTTGCCGGCATGCGGCTGCGTCACTCCCGCTCGGCCGGGTCCACCGAGGGCCGCCGGGCCTGGCGGTCCGCCTTGCCGGTCCGGTGCCGCCGGTGATCGCCGTTGGCCTCCGCCGGGGCGCGCCCATTGCGATACTCGGCGTACGCCTTGATGATGCTCTGCACCAGGGGGTGCCGGACCACGTCCGACTCGTCGAAGTAGACGAAGCGTATGCCGGAAACCGAGGCCACCACCGATTGCGCCTCGATCAATCCCGATGTCCGTCCCGGCGGCAGATCGACCTGGGTCACGTCGCCCGTGATCACCGCCTTCGAGTTGTTGCCGAGGCGGGTCAGGAACATCTTCATCTGCTCGGAGGTGGTGTTCTGGGCCTCGTCCAGGATGACGAACGAATTGTTCAACGTGCGGCCGCGCATGAACCCCAGGGGCGCGATCTCGATCGCCCCGCGCTCCAGCTGGGAGTTCGCCCGCTCCCGGTCGAGCAGGTGGTACAACGCATCGTACAGGGGACGGAAATAGGGATCGACCTTCTCCGCCATGTCGCCGGGCAGGAAGCCGAGCTTCTCCCCGGCCTCGACCGCCGGGCGGCAGAGAATGTAGGGATCGACCTTCTCCGCCATGTCGCCGGGCAGGAAGCCGAGCTTCTCCCCGGCCTCGACCGCCGGGCGGCAGAGAATGATCCGATCGACCTTCTTCTCCGAGAGGTGGCTCACCGCGGCCGCGACCGCCAGATAGGTCTTCCCGGTTCCCGCCGGTCCGATGGAAAAGACCAGGTCGCTGTCGCGGATGGCGTCGAGGTAGAGTCGCTGGTTGATGCTCTTCGGGGTCACGTACCGGCCGTTGGTGGCGCGCAGCCGCCCGGCCGCGAAGAACTCGTGAAGCACCGCCTGGCGGTTGTCGCGCAGGAGGCGCGCGGCGATCTCCACGTCCCCCCTCTTGAGCGCGTAGCCTCCGCGCACGACGGTCACGAGCTGCTCGATCAGGTTCGCCGCAAGCGCTTCCTTCTCGGGGTCGCCCTGCACGGTGACCTCCGTCCCGCGCGCCGATACCCGCACGCCCACATCCTTCTCGATCGCCCTGAGGTTTTCGTCATGGTGGCCGAAGACGTCGATCAGGACTTCTTCAGGAAGTGCGACTTTGCGCATCCGGCTGGGTCTGCCCCTCAGCGGTTGATATGGCCGAAAGCCATGGCCGTAAGTTAACACCCGCTCAGGGTCTTGTCAATGGAATCGCGCCTGCGGTTTCTAGTATAAGTCTTTTATTTGCAAGGCGTTATTTGGATACCGGACGCAGATCGGGCGGCAGGTCGAGGCGGATCGACAGCTCCTTGAGCTGCCGGTCGCTGACCTTCGAAGGGGCGCCGCTCATCAGGTCGATGCCGCTGGTCGTCTTGGGGAAGGCGATGACGTCACGGATCGACGAACTGCCGGTCAGGAGGGCGATGGTCCGGTCGACCCCGAGGGCGATACCGCCGTGCGGCGGCGCGCCCATGCGCAGCGCCGTGAGCAGGAAGCCGAACTTGGACTCGGCCTCCTCGCGGCCGATCCCCAGCACCTGGAAGACCCTGGCCTGCAGGTCGCTGCGGTGGATGCGGATGCTACCGCCCCCGATCTCCGTGCCGTCCAGGACCAGGTCGTAGGCCAGCGCCCGCGCCCGCGCGGGGTCGCCGTCGAGCAGCGGGATATCCTCGGGACGCGGCGAGGTGAACGGATGGTGGCAGGAGACCAGCCTGCCCTCCACGGCGCTGTACTCGAACAGGGGGAACTCGTGGACCCACAGCAGCGCGTGCCGTGTCTCGTCGATCAGTTTCTCCGCCCGGCCAATCTGCAGGCGCAGCGCTCCGAGCACTGTGCAGGCGGCTTTCCATGAGTCCGCGACCAGAAGCGCGAGATCGTCGCCCGTCGCGTCCATCTCCCGAAGCACGGCACGGCAACCATCCTCGGTGAGATGCTTGAGGATGGAGGACTGGATGGTCCCGCCCGACGCCTTGATCCAGATGAGGCCCTTGGACCCCAGCGCCCGGGCGGCGTCGACCAGGTTGTCGATCTTCTGCCGCGACCAGGCGCCCCCGCCGGGAAGCAGGATCGCCTTGACCACGTCGCCCCGTTTCGACGCTTCGGAGAAGACCCGGAAAGGGCTGCTCTCCAGCGATCCTGTCAAGTCCCGCATCTCCAGCCCGAAGCGCACGTCCGGCTTGTCGCTGCCGAAACGCTCCATGGCCTCGCCATACGGCAGGGGCCGGTAGGGCCCCTGGATCACCAGCCCCGCCGCCCGGAAAATCTCCTCCATGACCCCTTCCATCAGAGCGAACAGGGCCTCGGGCTCGGGAAACGACAGCTCGACATCGATCTGCGTGAACTCGGGCTGCCGGTCGGCCCGCGAATCCTCGTCCCGGAAGCACTTGGCGATCTGGAAGTACCGGTCGTACCCGGCGACCATCAGGAGCTGCTTGTAAATCTGCGGCGACTGGGGCAGGGAGTAGAAGTGTCCCGGGCTCACCCGCGCCGGGACCAGGTACTCGCGCGAGCCTTCGGGAGTGCTGCGCGTCAGGATCGGCGTCTCGATCTCCAGGAATCCGCGCGCGTCGAAGTAGCGGCGCACGGCAAGCAGGACCCTGTGCCTCGTTTCGATGATACGCTGCAGCCGCGGACGGCGCAGATCCAGGTAACGATGGCGCAGCCGCACCTCCTCCGCGACGCTCGCCTCGTCGCCCAGCGGGAAGGGCAGGGCGTCCGAAGTGTTCAGGACTTCGAGATGCGCGGCCTGGACTTCGATTTCCCCGGTCGGGAGATCCGGATTGACGTTGCCATCGGCGCGCCGCACGACCCGGCCCCTGGCGGCGACCACGTATTCCGGCCGGACCGTCTTCGCCGCCGCGAACGCCTCGGACGCCTGCTCGGGATTGAACACCGCCTGAGTCACACCGTACCGATCGCGCAGGTCCGCGAACAGCAGTCCGCCGTGGTCCCGGACGCTGTCAATCCAGCCCAGCAGCACCACCTCGCGTCCCGCGTCGCCGGCCCGGAGCTCGCCACAGGTGGCCGTCCTCTGGATAAACTTCGGTGTCTCAGGCACCCGCCATCTCGCGCAATCTCGCCTCGACGCGCTCCGCGTCGATCCGCTCCTGCGTGCCGTCGGACATGTTCTTGATGGTCACCGCTCCCTCCCGGACCTCGCTCTCGCCGAGGATCAGCACGAAGCGCGCCTGCAGGTCGCCGGCGCGGCGCATCTGGGCCTTCAGGCTCCTGCCCGGTTGCGGGTCGAACACCACGTTGCGACCGGCGCGCCGGAGCGACCGCGCCACGCCGAGAGCGCGCGCCACGCCTTCCTCCCCGAGCGTCACCACGACGATCTCCGGCGCGTCCGCCGGCACCGCCGCGCTCTCGGGCAGCGACATCACCAGCCGTTCCTCCCCGACCGCGAAGCCGAACCCCGGCACCTCGGGACCTCCCAGCTCGTGGATCAGCCCGTCGTACCGCCCGCCGCCGAGAAGCGCGTTCTGCGCGCCCAGGCCCGGCAGGGTCACTTCGAACGAGGTGCGCCGGTAGTAGTCCAGACCGCGCACCATGCGCGGATCGATCCTGTGACCGATCTCGAGCTTTCGCAGCAGAGCGAGGACCTGGTCGAAATGATCGCGGCACGCGGCGCACAGAGAGTCGGTGATCGCAGGAGCCTTCGACATGATCGCGCGGTCGGCAGGAACCTTGCAGTCGAAGCAGCGCAGGGGATTGTCCGTCATGCGCCTGCGGCAGTCGTCGCACATCGAGTCCCTGAGCGGCTCGAGGTAGGCCTGCAGGGCCTTGCGGTAGGCGGGCCGGCACTCCGGGTCTCCCACGGAGTTGAGGACGAGCCCGGCGCCCTCGATGCCCAGG
>QHXY01000397.1 GCA_003223145.1 Acidobacteriota bacterium | reverse complement strand
CCGGCGGAAGGAGTGCCGCTGTCTTCGCCTCGAGGACTGGTCCAAAATCAAGTTCAGCGAGATCCGCCAGATCGAGCTGACCTATCCTCCCGACGAAACGGTGGCCCGCCTGCGCGTGACGGAGCGCGACGGCAGCGTGCAGGTGCTGCGCGCCGATTCCTTGTTCGGCGCCAGGGACTCGCTCGCGCCGCGCTTTTTCGCCACGGTCGAGGGCGAGCGCCAGGAGTTCCCTCTCCTGCTGCCCCAGGACGCCGGCGGCTGGCCCGAGGGGAGACTCCTGCGTCTTCTCCTGATGCGGCCACCGCCCGGGAGCGGCCGGCGCCGATGAGCCGATCCGGGGGTCCCGCCGGGTGCTGAGCCGCTCGGCTCCCACGCTCCGCCCGCTGGCGATCGTCTTCGCGCTGTCGGGCTGCGCGGGTCTGGTCCACGAAGTCGCCTGGGCTCGCGCACTGGGACAGTGTCTCGGGAACTCTCTGCAGTCGCTGACGGCCGTGCTGGTTGCCTTTCTGGGCGGCCTCGGCGCCGGGGCCGCCATCGGCGCGCGGCTGGCCGGGCGGTCGCGCGACCCCCTGCGCGTCTACGCCGGGCTGGAGGGGCTTCTGGCGTTGTATGTCGGTCCGGCGCGCTCTTCGCCTCAGTCACTGGCCTTGCTGCGCCTGGGTCTGGCGTTCGCCGCCCTGGCGATCCCGACGGGGCTGATGGGGGCGACGTTCCCCTGTCTTGTGCGCGAGGCGGTCGGCCGCGGCGCCGCCCCCGCCGGTGCCATCGCCACTCTCTACGGTCTCAACACGGTGGGGGCCGCGCTCGGGGCGCTGACTGGATCGTTCGTCCTCCTGCCGTTCCTGGGAACGCGCGCGGCGTTCGTGGCGGCCGGCCTGCTGAACGCTGCGGCGGCGGCCTCCGCCCTGGTCCTCGGCACGCGCCGGGACGCCCTCGGGGCGGAGAGCCAGGGGGCGCTCTCGGTGGGCGACCCGGGAAGGGCGCGGTGGCTCGCCGCCGCCTTCACCGCGGCGGCGTCCGGCGCGGTCGGCGCCGTCCTGCAGGTCGGGTGGACGCGGACCGCGGCGTTGGCGTTCGGCTCGTCGGTGTATGCCCTCGGCATCACGCTGGCCTGCTACGTCCTCGGTCTTGGCGCAGGTCCGCTGCTCGTCGGCAGGTTCGTGTCGCGTCCCGGCGTCTCACCGCTGCTGGCCGCCGCGGCCCTGGGTGGCGCAGGTCTGTCGTCTCTCCTCATCGTCCCGGTGCTCGGCCGTCTGCCACTCGCTGCCGCGCTCGCCTCGGGCCGGACGGGGACGAGTCCGGTCGCCTTCCTCGCCGTCGAGTTCGCGCTTCTGTCCGTCCTGCTTGTCGTTCCGACGCTGTGCCAGGGAGCGGCATTTCCCGCCCTCGCCGCCGCGACCGCGGGCGACGCCGGCAGATCCCATCGTATCGCCGGCCGACTGTACGCGGCCTCGACCTGGGGATCGGTCGTCGGCTTCGCGCTCGCGGGATTCGTGGCCCTGCCCGCCCTCGGAACGAGACGGTCGCTCGTCATCGCGTCATCGTCCTCGCTCCTGCTCGCTCTCATCCCGCTCATCGGTCTGTCGGACCGCCGGCGCTCCAACTGGATCGCCGCGGCCGGTCTCCTCTCGGCAGCGCTGCTGCTCCCCCTGCTCGTGCCGGGATGGGACCCCGGCCTGATCTCGGGAGGCGGCTTCCTGTATGGACCGATCTACCGCGCCGCCTCCGGCACGCGCGGCGATCTGAGGGAGGCGATACGCCGTCGCGGTCCCATCCTGTTCTCGAAGGAGGACGGCGTCAGCCTCGTCACAGTCCGCCGCAGCCCCGCCGGCGTCCTGTCGCTGCAGCTCAACGGCAAGACCGAAGCTTCGACCGGCGGCGACATGAGCACCCAGCTCCTGTCGGCGCACCTGCCGCTTCTGCTGCACCCCTCACCCACGGAGGTGCTGGTGATCGGCCTGGCCAGCGGCATCACCCTCGGCGCCGCCGAGCGGCACCCGGTCCGTTCCATCGAGGCGGTCGAGATCGCCCCCGCGGTCCTGCCGGCCGCGCGTCTGTTCGACGCCTGGAATCGACGCGCGCTCGACGATGCGCGCCTCACCGTGACGATCGACGACGCGCGCAGTCGCCTCCTGGTCCGCCGGACGCGCTTCGATGTGATCACCTCGCAGCCCTCCAATCCCTGGGTTGCCGGGGTGTCGAACCTGTTCACGGTCGAGTTCTACCGCCTGGTGCGCTCGCGTCTGAAACCCGGCGGGCTGTTCTGCCAGTGGGTGCAGGCCTATCGCCTGTCACCGGAGGATTTTCGCGGTATCGTCCGCTCCTTCCTGGAGGTCTTCCCGGAGGCGACGCTGTGGGAGGAGTCGGCAGGCGGTGGAGATTATTTTCTGGTGGGCGGCGACGGGCCGCTGCGGGTCGATCCGGCGCGCCTGCGGCCGGACCGGCTGCCGCCCGTCTGGGACGACCTGCGCCGGGCCGGTATCGCGGAGGAGGCCGACCTGCTCTGCCGGTTCGTCACCGGGCCCGAGGGGCTGCGGGCCCTGGCAGAAGGAGCGCGGCGTCACACCGACGACACTCTTTATCTGGAGACCAGCGCACCGCTCGCCATGTTCCGCGATACCCTGCGCGAACAGACCGTCGCCCTACGCCGAGTCAGCCGGCCCGTGACGGACATCCTGCCGGAGGGGATCGCGACGATGGATCGGGGGCTTGCCGCGGCGCTGCGCTCCCGGGCCCGGGAGCGCGACGTCCGGATCGAGATCGCCGCGAGTCTGAAAGACGCCGACCTGTGGAGCCTGAGCGATCCGTATCTGGCGGCCGGACTGGAAGCGCTGCGCGCCGGGCTTCTGGCCGATGCCGTCAGCGCGCTGTCGCAGGCGGCCGCGCACAACACGGAGAGCGGCACCGCCCATTACATCCTGGGTGAAGCCTATCGCGCCGCCGGCCTGGACGACGCCGCGGCCGTTGCCTACCGCGAAGCGACGCGCCGGGACCCGGGCCTGGCCGGCGCCTGGAACGCGCTCGGTCGCTACCTGGCGGCGCGTGGACGGACCGAGGAGGCCGCCGCGACTTTCGAGAAGGCGCTCCGGGCCGACCCGCATCTGGCTCCGGCCCGCAGCAATCTCGGCGCCCTGCGACTGCAGTCGGGCGATGCCGCCGAGGCGGAACGACTGTTTCTGGAGGCGTTGAAGGCGGACCCGGATCTGGCCGCGGCCCACGCCAATCTGGGTCTCCTGCTCAAGCGGCGTGGCGACTTCGCCGCGGCGGAGCGGCGCTACCGCGAGGCGATCGACCTCGATCCCCTGAGCACGGACGCGCGCTACAACCTGGCGGCGCTGCTGCGCGCCGCAGGGCGGTTTGACGAGGCGCGCCGGGAGCTGCTGTCGCTTCTGGACATCGACCCGTCGGACGCGGACGCCCGGAAGATGCTCGACGGGTTGCGCGGCAAGGACCCGTCGGTCTCCCGTTCCTAAGCGCTGACCAGGACCGGCACGTCCCGGCGGGCAAGGCGCTCGACACCCGTGCGCGCCATCCCGCCCCGCTCGAGGTGATTCAAGAGAGCGCTCAGGGCCAGCATGCTGCGGATCCGACCCCGGCTGCGCGCCACCCGGAGGGTCGCACCGTGGCGCGCTGCGTCCTCCAGACAGAGGAGAAGGGCGCCGATCCCGCCGCAGTCAATCGAAGAAAGTCCGGCGAGATCGATCGTGAGATCGCGTATCCCACGCGCCAGCGCCGCGCGCACGCTCCTCAGTAACTTTCCGGCGGCGGCGCCGGACAGGATCGACCCGGAAATCCGCACCAGGGCCCGCCGCCCCCTCCATCGCTCTCTGATCTGAATCGTCTGGCTCATGGTCATTGCTCCCTGCTCGTCCGGTGTCCGCGACACCCGTCTATACGGAGATGCCGGCACCGGGGTTTCAGGGGAATTCGACGAAGCGCCCCGATCCGTCTCGGGGCCCCGGTCACCGTCCGGATGACGGCGCCGGCGAAACGGAGGGGGACGGACTGGCCGCAGGCCTGGGCGCCGTGGCCTCCTTGACGATCGCTTCGATCTGGCCGTTGATCTTGTCCAGGGCACCCGGGGTGGCGGTGGCGATCGGCGTCCACGCCATATCACGGACGAGACTGTGCCCCTTCTTGTCGGGTGGTCCAATCAGCAGGTGCTGCGATTTGGGTTTGCCACCCGAGGTGTCGGCCTCTTCCTGCAGCGTCAGGTCGAGCGCCGGATGGCGCGACAGGGAAGCGCCCAGCTGCTTCGTCGGGTGGTCGTCGAACGACAGGGCCTTCAGGTCGCTGATCGAGCGGAGAAGCGTGTCGACCGTCTCGGACTTCACGCCCCCGTGCGACGCGCCGGCGAGCAGCCAGGTCTGATCCTTCTGCCGGGTCAGGGTCATCGCCGGCCCGCCACCGCGGGCGATGGTGATGCTTTCGATGCGGTACTGCTGCACACCCAGCAGATCCTTGCGGCGGAGGTCGAAGAGCCTGGTGGTCACCTTCGGCCAGAAATCCGACGGCACGGTGATGACCGGGTCGCGGCCCAGGGTGCGGGCGTAGCGCCCTCCGCCCTTCACTTCCTTGCCGAAGACCACCGTCTTCTCGACGTCCCAGCCCTCCTGCAGCAGGATCATGCGAGCCTGCGGCGGCGTCAGGCCGAAGCGACGGAGGTCGGTGTCGGACGGTTTCTCCGCATCGAACGCGCTGGCGCGGAGGTTCTGCAGGGCGTTCAGGAGGTCGGTGATGGTCGGTCCGTCCGCCGGCGCCTCGACCGGCTGCCGGATCACCCACCCCTCGTCCGGCTTCTCCAGGCGGATCGTCTCCCTGCCGCGCTCGAGCGACAGGCGCTTCACCTTCCACGGGTCGAGCGTCAGCAGGGACTTGTCGCGCAGACCCAGGAGGTCCTTCTTGGTGACCTCGCCCACTGTGGAACCGACGACCGCCACCTCGCCGGTTCCCGGCAGGAGGGCGTAGTAGGTGCCGCCGATCGGATTGCTCTCGCCGATCTCAAGGGTCGCCGCCGGACCGGGTGAGGTCGTTTCGATCGTCAGGCTGGCCCGAGGAGGATCGAGCCCGTACTGCTTCCGGTCGCTTTCCTTCCCCAGACGCCGGTCGACGCGAGCGGAATCGAGCGAGCCCAGCAGACCCTCGATCGCCTCCTTGTCGGCGTCGGCCTGCTGCGGGGCCGTGAGCTTCCACGTCTCGCCCTGCTTCTCGAGACGGAACTCGCCATGGTCGTTCTTGATCCGGATCGACTTGAGGCCGGCCCGGTCGAACGGGATGGCCTTGTCCTTCTCCCCTTCCGACTTCTTCTCCCCAGCCGGGCCGCGGACCTCGGAGAAGTAGGTATAGACACCCAGACCGAGCAGAAGGGCGACCGCGAGGATTGGACCCAGCCGGCGCTTCACCGCGGATGCCTCAGAGCTTCTTGCGGCGCCACCAGATC
>QHXY01000395.1 GCA_003223145.1 Acidobacteriota bacterium | reverse complement strand
CGGAAAGTAGGCGAGGGCCAGCGCCACCAGAAGCCACGCCTTCGCCATTCGCTCCCCGGCGCTGCGATTGGGGCGGAGGAAGCCATCGAACGTCAGGAGCACGATGAAAAAGCTGGCTCCCAAACCGAGCGCCAGACGAAACGGGTCCGGCGTATAAAAATTGAGACGCGCCACGACGTTCCCCCACATCGGCTCCCGGGTGAGGGTCCAGCGGTTCAGAAGCAGGACCGGAAGCGGCAGACCGACGATCAAGACCATGTAAAGCCATCGCCTTGGATCGGGAATTCGCCCCCGGACCATCCCATCCAGAAGAAAGTAGGTGACGGCGGTCGGCAGGAGCACGACCACCTCGAATGTGTGGCTGGCCGCCAGGATGGCCGCGAAGAGTCCCCCCGCCAGCGCCGGCGCGTACCTCCCGGCGCGCTCCGCTTTCAGAAGAAAGAGGAGCGACCCGACTATCAGTGCCGCTGAGAAAACGAAATGGGGATAGACCAGCATCGCGTGGAACAGGCTCGTCTCCACCAGCCAGGAGTCGACTGTCTTGCTGTGGATTCCGGTGAGACGGTAGCCGAGTTGCGCCAGCCAGACGAACCCCACTCCGAAACAGGCCAGTACGAGCGCCATCCTGCGGTACCAGGGTTTGCGGATGGCGGTGGCGATAAAGGCGTAGGTAACCAGGACCAGAAGCACGATGGAGAGCCCGCCGAAGAGCCTGTGAACCAGGTCGAGACTCCATCCCGTCGCTCCGGCCAGGCGGCCCAGGACCAGGTAAATGAAGTTGAAAAGAGCCGGGCGATTCGGCTCCGGCGTGAAGTTGTTCGAGAACAGGACCTTCCCTTCGGCGGCCTGTCGCATCAGAGCCAGGTAGACATTGTTGTCGTCGATGGCGTCCCGACCGATCAGTCCCATGAACTGCTCGGTCGAAAGTGTCTTTCGGTAAGCGATCCCATACGGCGTCCAGGCGACGAGCAGAAGCATCACCGCGACCAGGAGTGGAAATATCCATTCATTGTTCCGCACCCGGCCATAAGGCCCGGACGAGGTAGGGGCCGTTCGGGTCAGGCTTGCCGTCTGCCCCGTCATCGGAACGCCTCCGCCCAGACTTTTCCCATCAGCCTCCGCTCTTCGCGGAACGCCCCGGCCATGGCATAGATCAGGCTGAAGCCGGCCAGGCAGACGGCGACTCGCAGCGCCACGGTTGGAATCGAGGGAGCCCCGAACGAATCAAGAATCCGGGGGTATCGAGTCCCGCCCACCGGGAGGCCCGGAAGATCACGATGCCGGCGTCCACCACGACGATCGACAGAAGTGTGCCCAGGGCCACTCCCGTGAACCCCAGGGAGCGATAGAGAAAGAGCACCAGCGCCAGATTGAGAACGTATCGGACTGCTTCCGCTCCCAGGAGCACGCCGATTCGACCCGACCCGAAGAGCAAGGTCGACGAGGCGAGGGAAGCGGCCATCATCAAGTTGGCCAGGGCGAACGCGGCCAGAACCGGATAACTCGGCTCGAAGCCGACGCCGACCCACAGGCGCAGCAGGGTCGGGCCATCTACCAGAAGGATCGTGACCAGCGGCAGGGCCAGCGCAAGGTTGACCCGGGTCCCGACCTCGAGGAGCCGCGCCGATCCCGAGCGTTGGCCCAGGGCCTCCATCTCGGAGGCCATCGGGAAGAGAACGCCGGAGATCGGCTGCAGACCCTTCGAGACGAATGAAGCGAGGGTGACTCCAACGCTGAAAACGGCGACGGCCGCCGGACCGGCCAGAATCCCCAGAAGAAGCATGTCGGCGTTGTCGAACAGGGTGCGCAGACTCTCGTATCCGAAGGAGAGCGCCGAGAAGATCGAAACGTCGGCGGAAAACCCGCGCCATTCGGACCCTCCGGTCAGGTGGATTTGGGGCGCGACCTTGCGAATCGCCAACCATCGGGTGAGGTGCCCGCCGATCGAGGCCGCCAGCTGAATGGCGCCCAGCGACATCAGGCCATGACCCGCGGCCAGGAACAGCGCCGTGGCGCCCAGCCGAGACAGCGCCCCCAAGAAGTTGATGGCGATCAGGATCAGAAGGACGCGGGCCTCAGCCTGCTCCGCCGCCGGAACGTGGAAGAAGTCCAGCGCAGTAAAGCTCAGGAGAGTCAGGGCGGCGCTGGCGAACATTCCAACCGCCAGGTAAATCCGGAAGATCGAACCGATATCGCGACTGGCCTCACCGATCCTCCCCGTTCGGGCCAACCGTGCGACCGCCCGGACGCCAGCCGCTCCGCTCCCGGCGTTGAGGAATCCCAGGTAGCTTCCGATGGCGGTGGTCAGGACCCAGATGCCGTACGCACTCGGACTGAGGTGCCTGACGACGAGCGGGGTCAGGACGAGCAGGACGATCCCGTTGACCGCGGCGCCGGCATACCCCGAGCCGATGTTCCGGGCCACCCGCGACACGCTCATCCAGGCTCCTTGTCTCCCGAGAGGACCTCGCCGGGAGTGCCGAGGATCTTGCGCACCGCGACGCGGGCTCTCGCGAAGTGGCCGGTCTCGTCACGCTGCAGATGCCGGAATTTGTTCAGGCAGTAACTCGCCCAGGCCAAGGTCACCAAGGGTGGCAGAAGCTCCCGCCGAAAGCCCATTGCAGCCGCATAGCGGCCCAGGGCGCAACGCAGTTCTCGGGCAAGAGGATCTCGCCCATTCAGGAGTCTTTCCAGGGCGGCGAAGGGATCGGGTTCCAGGTGCCCCTCGGTCCGGAACAGAACCCACAGGCAGAGGTCCAGGATGTCGTAGGCCGGCATCGAGAGCCCCTCACAAAGCTCCCAATCGATCACTCCGTAGTGCTCATCGTCACCCAGGATGTTCTCGCCGCAAAAATCTCCGTGGGCCAGGACGGCGGGAAAGGTCCCACCGAATCCGCCCCGAACATCCCGCGCCGCCCCTTCCAGCAACGCCCGCGAGCGGCCGGTCCGATCCATCTTCACGCTGAACTCCTCGGTCCAGACTGGAGCCAATTCCCCCCGATCAGCTCGGGTGGCGCGCCCGAGCGCGGCGCTCCAGTCTGCGGCCCAGGCCAGGAACCGACGCAGCCGACCGTTGAGACGCATTCCCGGGGTCAGCCACGTGGAGACCTTTTCGCCCCGGAGAGCGCTCTGGAGCAGGGCATGACGCCCGCCCACTTCTCGGTAGAGGAGAAGCCGCGGCACCGACGCCGCGGGGATGGTCTTCTCGCAGTCGCCCAGGGACTGGAGTCCGCGGCGCTCCCGCTCCAGGTAATGGGCTCCCGCCGGATCGAAACCCACCTTGCCCACCGCCGATGGGAACGGCTCCCCGTTGAGAAAGAAAAAGTAGACCGACTGATCGGCGTAATCCTTTTCTTCGTGAGTGCGGTGGATCATCAGAATCGAAACCTGGCCTGGAGGGACCCCCATCGCCTCCGCGGCCATGTCCTTGTAGGTTTCCGACAGAGCGTCGATCATCTCTCCCTCCGCGCCACCACGATCAGGTTCGGGAGGAACATCCGGTGCAGGCGCAGCGCGCAGAGACACCGGGCGCCCAGTGCGAGCAGCCGCTGTCGGGGGCCGCTCACGCCGACGGCGAGACGCAGGAAATACAGGAACGGCTCGGGCCAGTCGAGAGGCACCAGCATCCGCGGCGAGCGCAGCGACGGGTAGGCGTAGAAGGTTTCGATCGTTTCGAAGCCTTCCCGGCGGGCGCGTCGCAAGACACGGTCACCGGCCATTCCAACCCAGCGCTTCTTTTCCAGAGCCACGACCCACCGACCGCCGGGAGCCAGGAGCGTCCGGATGCGCTCGGGGCGGGCCGGTGGTCGGCCATTGGTTCGATCTTCCAGCACCAGATCGAAGCTGGCCGCCCCGGAGGGCTCACCCTGACTCATGCTGTGCTCTATCTGGACCCCTGCCTGCCGCAGAGAAGCGAATAGATTGGAGCCGTTACTGCCGAACTCCACTGCTCGCTGGCCCCGGCGCGGGAAGAGCAGGCTCCGCCAGAGAGGACCCGCTCCCCCAACTTGAGGCACCGCCTCCGGGGGTACGGCCGTTGACACTGGTATGCAGATCGACGTTTGAGTGGTGTTGGTCACCGGCTGGAGCTCCGCCATCGAGAGCCTCTGCCTCCCCATTCAAAATGATTGAGGCTAAACAACTTGCCTCTATCGTCCGCCCACAGAAGCCAACGGCAAGAGCAGACCTGGATCGCACTCCAGAGCTGCCTGCCGCCGGAAAAGCTCGAGCAATATCCGAACCCGATCGCCACCCCGCAGGGTCATCGAAACCCGTCCTTCGAATCCGGCGAACGGGCCCTGGACCACCCGGACTCGATTCCCCGGCTTCCATCGGACCGGCCGGATCAGGTGGCGGATTCCCTCTTTCTCAATCTGCCGCACTGATGCGAGCATCGCTTCAGTCACCGCGAGGGGTGTCGCACCGCTCATGACCACTCTGACCAGGCCCGGCTTCCACCGCAGCCGCGGATAATCCCGGGCGAAATCGAACCGGGCGAAGAGGTAGCCGGGGAAGAGGGCAGCCTCCTTCCACAACCGCGGATCCGCACGGCGAAGAGGCCTTCGGATTCGGGGGCAATAGACCTCGAACCCCGCCTCGTCAAGCACGGCTTGAACGGACAGTTCTTTGCACGGCTTGGTCTGGATCGCATACCAGAGCATCGACTGTTCTCCGTCGCCGTCCTAGAAAACCTGAAAAACCAATCCCATGAAGAGTGTGTCAACGGTCAGATCTTCCCCCGCGCCAGCGGACGCCGTCTGCTTGCGCCGTCTGGCCTCCCCCGAAACACTGAAGCGGGGTGTGAGCGCGATCGAACCCCGAATGGAACCGCCGGTGTACGAGAGCTCGAGTCGATCCCCTGTCCCCAGGACCGAGTCGCGGGTCCCGTATTCTCCGAACCCCCCCAGCGAACCTGCACGCCCGACCGTCCCCGAGATCCCCGCATAGGCGTTCTGCGCCACCGTGACGGTCGCGACGCCTGCATCGGCGTCAAGACTCCTGCGGTAGCCGGAGACGAAATCCAGCCGACGAAACGGATGGTGCCATGCCGCCCCCGCCATGAGCCAGTCTTGGCTCACGCCTTCCCGGGTGACTCGCGAAACTCCGGCAGACAACACGCACCCCGCGCCCGCCGGAGGACCGTGGGACCAGGACAGATCGACGCCGTGGGCCTGGGCGTTGGGAGTACTCTCACTATGGAAATCAAAACGTGAGTAGCTGTAGGTGGAGGAAATGCTGTCTTTCTGCCCGACCTGCTTCTGGATGCCCAGTCGGCCGGCGTACGCGTTGATGTCGATTGAAGGGCTCAGATCGAGCCGCTCGATCCGAGATCCGGCGCCGACTTGCAACGTCAACGATCGGGAGAGGCTGGTATCGAATGCTGCGTCAGAGACGCTCCGCCAACGATTGGTCTGGCGGGTCAGAATAATGGTCTCGTCGGTTGGCGCCGCGACTCCGGTCTGGAGCGGGTTGCGGCTGTAGAAGAAGTGCTCGAAAAGGTTGAGGTGGGTGCGGCGAGTGACGAGATAGCGGCCATCGAAGTTGAGCGCGTGATTGATGGTGTCAAACTGATTGTTGCTTCCATACCTCGCGTAGAAGGCTTCGTAGTTCGCCGACCACTCAGTCCTCGGGCCGCTCTTATGATCCACCAGGCCCGCCCTGAGGTCGGTGATGGAGTCGCCGCTCAATTCTCCCGTATCAGATCGCAGACCGGGATTGGTCGTATACCCCTCTCCCAGGCTGACGCTGAGCTTGAAATCGTCGGGTCTCCGTCCTACCCCGCCCGGCAGCTGGGCGTGGGCCAGAGTCGTGGGCAGGCCGCAGGCCCCGAGGAGAAAAATCAGGCCCCGCCATCCCGTGGCGGCGAAGAGCGAACTTCTCGATTTCACGGGACGGCGACCGTGACGCCTGGGGCCAAGATCAGGTTCTGCTCAGAGCGGACGCGGCTGCTCTCCGTGTTGGGCGCAGCCCCGCGCCGGAACCACGTGTCTGGTGAAGGTATCTGCCGAGTCGAGCTAGCCCAGAGAGGGAAGGGAAAGACTTCGCAGCCCCGCCATTCGGAAATCCGGTCCTGGGGCTTTACGAGTTCGCTCATGGACAACTTTCCTATAAAAACCACATGCGAAAATGCTGCCAGCAGCATGAGTGGATCCAGCATCCTGGTGTGGCATTCAGCCCCCCGGCTCGAAGCCGCACGAAACCTACGACCTCACGACAATCTCGTAAGCATTGACCTCGCGGAGGGTCTGCGGAAACCCTACCCGGCAGGGTGATTACCCACAACTTAATCCCCTGCGGGGGATCAAGAATCCCTTCGAGATTGCTCGGAATATACTAGATTCCCGCAGGGTGTCAAGCGCAAATCTCAAGGCGTGAAGCCATTAACTCCTGGTTTTCACAATTTGGAAATCTGCCACCACAGCAGGCGGATCGAGATGTCATTTTCGTTCCAGGAGTGTCAACTCGTAACGGAGTCTGCAGGGCACATCACTTTCCCACTCGATCCTCAACGTCCGTGCTTTCTGCGTGACCCCGTAAGACGGTGAATGCAGGTCATCTTCAACCCGCATCCGACTCCCTTGCGGACGATGTCTCCAGCGAAGATTCAGGATCAGGTCCCCCTCCTGGCTCCGGGCCGTCCATCCGTCTTCTCCGGGGACGATGCTCCAGCCCGGAGCCAAGTGATAGCTGGCCTGAAACCGATGCCGACCCTTCCCCTCGAGCCGGTCCTCGATCTGGAAGGTCCCCCTCGAGCGGTCCATGAGGATGCTTCGTCCGTGGAGCACACCGGCGGGAAGACGCCGGTATCCCTGGTGTTCGGCCCGCAGATAGACGTAGCGCTCTCCCGATCGCCATCGCAGCACACGGGGAGAATCAGCCGGGATCAGGCGGAAGGGCTCTTCCGGGAATGGATTTATTTCTTCACCGTCCACCTGCAAGGCATTGTGCGCGCGAGTGGAGCGGAAACGGTTTCGCAACGACAGGTCAGGGGCGTAGGCGCCAGTGCCCCGATCGGGCAGGACCTCGCGGCCGAAGGCGTAGAGATCGAACGCAAGAGTGTCGTTGTGGGCGTGGCTGCCGTTGTTTCTCTGCCCGACGCATCCCGCGTCCACCACCATCTGGATGTTTCCCGCACCCAGCTGGTAGATCCCTGCCTGAGGAAAGGCATGGCAACGGAAGCCAGGGAAGGCGGCGAGAGTCCGCAGCGAATCTCGCCAGCGGAGAAATGGCTCTCCGAGTACCCAGGCGCCTTCCACCCAGGCGTCGCCCGCGAGCGCGAGCCACTGAGGGCGGCGGAAAAGATACGCGCCCAGCGCCAGCAGAGGCCTCCAGTCGCGGCGAAGGCGATAATATTGGGAGAACATCAGGAAACGGCCGTCGTCGTTATCGCCGATCTGCGGCAGCGTCCCGTCGGGGCGAATCAAAATTGCCACCGCCTCGATCATCTTTTCCAATATCTCGAGGTAGGGCCGGCAGAAGGAGCCCCCCTTTTCGGATTCCATGAGGGCCGGGAAGAGGAACATTTCGGTGACGAACGCGTGGTAGGGAAGAGAGGCTTCATAGTCCAGCCCGTCTCCTGTGACCTGCCGCTGCATCTCGGAGAAAAGTCTCTCGCGGGCGAACTCTCTCCACTTCGGAGCTTCCCGGAACTCGGTCAGACCCAGACCGCAGAGGTAGAGTCCGGCGAGGTTCGAAACATAGTGATTCCCACGGACCGGACCGCTCTCCAGGTTATCGAGGATGAAGCGGGCATGGAGAAGCAAGGACTTGAGAAGATCAGCCCAGAACCGGTCGTCACCCGCCCCGCGAAGAAACCCTTCGGATGCCAGGATCTGTGAAGCCCGGATCGCCACGTCCATGGTGCAGCTCCAGTTGATCCCGTGATAGACCGGATTTTCGACGACAAAAGAGGTGATGTGGGATACCGCCCGTTCCCGGAAACTGGGGTCTCCGCTCAGTGCCGACGCCAGTCCCAGCGTGGGAAGATGCTGGAGGCGAGAGATCTCCCACGGAACCTTGTGATCATGCCCCCGATCGGGTGTCTGGATTATCTCCAGAGAATAGGCCGCGCGGTCCCAGCGCTTGCCGGACTTGAAGTCGCAATGCCAGTCGGGATTCGTCCCGAGATGAACCGATCCGGAACCCAGCAAGTCGAAGATTCCGTCCGCCACAGCTCGCCCCGCGGCCAGGATCGGCTCGGTGGACGATGGCGCCAGCTCTCGAAGCGTGCGGGCCATCGTCGTGCAATGTAACGATGCGGGCACCAGTGGCACGCTCGCCCTCCGCATCGCGATCAGATCAGCCAGGAAGGACACCGGGCAGGCCAGGGAGGAGAGAAGTTCCGCATCACTCAGGCAGGTACCACGCCGGCGGTATCGGAGCCTGCGCGCGTACCGCACGGCTCTGCCCG
>QHXY01000396.1 GCA_003223145.1 Acidobacteriota bacterium | reverse complement strand
CCGCCTATATTCGGATCGTTGCCCGTCGGCGGACGATGCCCCGGCGTCCGGGACAACGAGGAGGGGTCATGGGCTTCATCTTTGTAATCGTCCTGCTGCTGTTCGTCCTGGTGCTCGTCGGTTACCTGGTCGGCGTCTACAACCAGCTCATCGGCGTCCGGGTCAACGTCGACCGCTCCTGGTCCAACATCGAGGTCCTGGAGAAGCAGCGCTACGACGAGATCCCGAGACTGGTCAAGGTATGCGAGGGATACATGCAGTACGAGCGGGAGACCCTCGAGAAGGTGATCGCGGCGCGCACCCGCTACCTGGCCGCGCAGGGCCCCGCCGCCAAGGCCGAGGCCGGGTCGCTGATGGCCGGAGCGCTGAAGAGTCTGTTCGCCGTGGTGGAGAACTACCCCGAGCTGAAGGCGAACCAGAACTTCATGCAGCTGCAGAACCGGATCACCGAGCTGGAGAACGAGATCGCCGACCGGCGGGAGTTCTACAACGACTCGGTCACCATCCTGAACACGCGCATCGAGCAGATCCCGTACGTGTTCTTCGCCCGCACGCTGAACTGCGTCCCGCGTGAGATGTACAAGGTCGCCGACGCCGAGCGCGTGGCGCCCGAGATCAAGTTCGCTTTTCCGCGCTAGCGCCCGCCCGCACGGTCGCCCGGTCCCGCCCCCGTCCCGCGGCTATTTCGGCTCGAAGATCAGCGGCAGACCGGTGCGCGCGCTGCCGATCATGATGACCTTCGCGTTCGGGCTGTTCGCCAGCTTCTCGGTCGCCTCGATCCCTTTCCACTCCAGGAGCTGCGCGCTGATCCCCTGCGCCACGATACGCTGAAAATCGGCGATTCCCTGGGCCTCGATGCGCTTGCGCTCCGCCTCCTGCTTCTCCTTCTGCAGCACGAAGGTCATGCGCAGGGCGTCCTGCTCGGCCTGCTGCTTCGCCTCGATCGAGGACTTCAACATGGCGGGAAGCTGCACGTCGCGCAGCAGGATGTTCTCGACCAGGATGCCGCGCGGGCCGAGCTGGGCCGACAGCTCCTTCTGCACCTGCAGCGCGACCTCCTCGCGCGCCCCCGTGTAGAGGGCGTTGGCGTTGTGCGCCGCGGTCGCGGAGCGGATCGCCGAGCGCAGGTTCGGCTCGATCACCACGTTCAGGTAGTTCGGGCCAATCTTCTGGTAGACGTCGGAGGCCTTCTGCGGGTCGAGATGGAACAGGAGGGAGGTGTCGAGCGTGATGATCAGCCCCTCCTCGGAGGGCACGCTGGCGGTCTCCTTGATCTCCTGCGTGCGGATCGGCAGCTTGTTGTTCGTCTTGAACGGGGAGATGAGGTGCGTTCCCTCCGGCAGCACCTCGCCGGTCACCTGGCCGAAGAGAGTGAGCACGCCGACATGGCCGGCCGGCACGTAGGCGATGGACGACAGAAGCCCGACCACGAACAGCCCGCCGACGACCAGGGTCGCCACCGCCCTGGGCAGCCAGCGATCCTTGCGGGCCATGTACACTTCACGCGGATCAGCCATGTTACCCTCCCTGTTCCGGTTGGGGACGAAGCGGGACGGCGTCCCGCGGTGGCGACATTGTAGTCGCGTTAGGGGCGCGGCGGCTCGCCGCGTCACGCGGCCGGCGGGGTGATCGATGGCGGGTCTTCTGTCGCGAGAACGGATCATCGCGGGGCCGGCGTTCAACCGCTGGCTCGTCCCGCCGGCGGCGCTGCTGATCCACCTGTGCATCGGGCAGGCGTACGCGATCAGCGTGTTCAATCTGCCGCTCAGCCGCGCGATCGGCATCACCGAGTCGCGGCCGGAGGACTGGAAGCTGACGACGCTCGGCTGGATCTACACGCTGGCGATCGTCTTTCTCGGGCTGTCCGCCGCGTTCGCCGGCACCTGGCTGGAGCGCGCCGGGCCGCGCAAGGTCGGCGTGGTCGCGGCCTCCTGTTGGGGAGGCGGCTTTCTGATCGCGGCGCTGGGGGTTTTTCTGCACCGCATCGGTCTGGTCTACCTTGGGTACGGCGTCATCGGCGGCTGCGGGCTGGGGCTGGGATACGTGTCGCCGGTGTCGACGCTGATCAAATGGTTCCCGGACCGGCGCGGCATGGCGACCGGGATGGCGATCATGGGGTTCGGCGGCGGCGCCCTCATCGCCGCGCCCCTGTCGGACGCGCTGATGACGCGCTTCAGGTCCGCCACGTCGGTCGGGGTCTGGCAGACGTTCGTGGTGCTGGGTCTGGCGTACTTCGGCTCGATGCTGGCCGGAGCGTTCCTGTTCCGCCTGCCTCCGCCGGGCTGGCGGCCGCCCGGCCGGTCGCAGCCCGGGAACGATCGCGCCGTGGTGGCCCGCGGGCACGTGCACGTCGACACCGCCGTCCGGACCGCGCAGTTCCCGCTGCTCTGGGCGGTGCTCTGTCTGAACGTGACGGCCGGCATCTGCGTGCTCGGTCAGGCGTCGCCGATGATCCAGGAGGTCTTCAAGGGCGCCGTGTCGCCCTCCGCCGCCGCCGGATTCGTCGGTCTGCTCAGTCTGTTCAACATCGGCGGGCGCATCGCCTGGGCGTCGCTGTCGGATTATCTCGGACGGAAGCGCACCTACGCGGTCTTTTTCTTTCTCGGGGCGGTGCTCTATGCCTGCGTGCCCCTCGCCGGACGGACCGGCAGCGTGCCGCTGTTCGTGGCGTGCGTGTGCGTGATCCTGACGATGTACGGCGGCGGGTTCGCGACCATCCCCGCTTATCTGGCGGACGTCTTTGGCACGCAGTTCGTGGGCGCCATCCACGGGCGCCTGCTCACCGCCTGGTCGATGGCCGGCGTTCTCGGTCCCGTGCTGGTCAATTACCTCCGGCAGTACCAGATCGACCGCGGCGTGGCGAAGGCCGACGCCTACAACCTGACCATGGAGATCATGGCGTGCGTGCTGGTCGCCGGATTCCTGTGCAACCTGGCGATCCGCCGGGTCCCGGACAGGCACTACATGACGGCCGAGGAGCTCGCCGCCGAGCAGCGGCGGCTGCGGCAGAGCGCGCCGGCGCCGCCGGCGGAGGCCGAGACCGACGGGAACGACGGGTCCGGAGGCGCGCCGGCGCGCGGCCGGCGCCTGGCCGTGGCGCTGGCGTGGGGCGCAGTCGGCGCGCCCCTGGCGTGGGGCATCGCTTCGACGCTCGGCAAGGCGCTGCTCCTGTTCAAGCGAGACTGACCGCCGGGTTCACGGCGCGCGGGATGCTACAATCCCCGCGGCCCCGAAGTTCCGCCCATCGGAGGAATCGCTTGGCCAGGAAGGCGAAGGCGGTGAAGGTCGAGTCGGCGAAGAAGCTTCCGAAGCCGAAGGGTCGACGTCCGCGCGGGAAGGTCGTGCAGATGGACCTGTTCCGCGCCGAGGCGGGGCATGAGGGCAGCCCGCGGAAGAAGACGTCGGCCGCCCCGGAGGCGGCCGGCGGCGCGAAGGACAAGAAGACGGCGCCGGCGCCGCTCCGCAAGCGCGAGACCGCCGAATCGATCGGGCGGCGGCAGCGTGAGATCTCGGTGGCGGAGTTCTTCCAGAAGAACCGCCACCTGCTCGGCTTCGACAACCCGGCCAAGGCGCTCTTGACCGCGACCAAGGAAGCGGTCGACAACTCGCTCGATGCCTGCGAGGAAGCCGGCATCCTGCCGGAGATCACCGTCGCCATCGAGGAGCAGGCCGAGGATCGCTTCCGCCTGTCGGTCACCGACAACGGCCCCGGGATCGTACGCAACCAGGTCGCCAAGGTGTTCGGCAAGCTGCTGTACGGATCGAAGTTCCACGTCCTGCGCCAGAGCCGGGGCCAGCAGGGGATCGGCATCTCGGCCGCCGGCATGTACGCGCAGCTCACCACCGGCCAGCCGGTGCGCATCACCTCGCGCACCGGCAAGGGCCGGCCGGCGCACTTCTTCGAGATCCAGATCGACACGACGCGCAACGAGCCGAAGGTCCTCACCGACCGCGAGGTCGAGTGGGAGGTGGAGCACGGCACGCGGGTCGAGATGGACCTCGCCGGCACCTACAAGAAAGGGCGCCGATCGGTCGACGACTACGTCATGCAGTCGGCCCTCGCCAACCCGCACGCCACGGTGCATTACAAGCCGCCGAAGGGCGACGAGCTCCACCGGGAGCGCCTGACCTCCGAGCTGCCACGCGAGCCGCTGGCGATCAAGCCGCACCCGTACGGCGTCGAGCTGGGCGTGCTGATCTCGATGCTGCGCGACACCAAGGGGCGCAGCCTCAAGGGGGCGCTGCAGTCGGACTTCTCGCGGGTCAGCGCCAAGGTGGCGGAGGAGATCAGCAAGACCGCCGGGCTCAACCCCGAGATGAAGCCGCGCGCCCTCGGCGTCGCCCAGGTCGAGGCGTTGTTCCGCGCCATCCCCAACGTGAAGATCATGGCGCCGCCGACCAGCACCATCGTGCCGATTGGCGAGACGCTCATCCTCGAGGGACTCAAGCAGACGGTGAAGGCCGACTTCTACACCTCGACGACCCGGCCGCCCGCGGTCTACCGCGGCAACCCTTTCGTCGTCGAGGCGGGTCTGGCGTACGGCGGCGACCTGCCGGCGGAGGAGCTGATCGACCTGTGGCGCTTCGCCAACCGGGTGCCGCTGCAGTACCAGCAGTCGGCCTGCGCCATCACGCGCGGCGCGCTCACCACCGACTGGCGCAACTACGGCCTGCAGCAGGGCAAGGGGGCGCTGCCGCTCGGACCGATGATCCTGTTTGTGCACGTCGCCAGCGTGTGGGTGCCGTTCACCTCGGAGAGCAAGGAGGCGATCGCCTCCTACCCCGAGATCATCCGCGAGCTGCGGCTGGGTCTTCAGGAAGTAGGTCGTCG
>QHXY01000394.1 GCA_003223145.1 Acidobacteriota bacterium | reverse complement strand
GCGTTTGTGGGTGAGGCGGCGGAAGTCGGACCTCCGCGGCCTTAAAATGCTAACTACCTGATGACGCACGATTTTTGCGTCAATTCGGTGTCCTCTGTCTTCCCCAGAGAACCGCGACGTTCCCTGCCACGCAGAGCAGAATCCCGAGCCCCAAGGACACATGCCAGCGCAGCCCCTCGAACAAGGCGGAAAACAGCAGGGCCACGATCGGGATGGCGACCGTGACGTAGCCTGCACGATCGGCGCCGATTCGACCGAGCAGCGCGAGAAAGGCTCCGAAAGCCAGGATGGAACCGAACACGGTGAGGTAGGCCAGCGAGAGCAGATAGCGCGGTGATAGGTCAAACAGGAACGGTTGGCGGGTGACCACCGCCCACATCGCCACGAACATGGCGCCGTAGAGCATCCCGAAGGTATTCATCTGGACCACCGGCAGGCCGCGCCCATGATTCCGGTATGCCACGATGTTCCCCAGTGATGCCGTGAGTGCTCCACCCAGTGCAAAGGCGACGCCGAGAGTGGGGTTCCCTCTGCCGGCGCCGCGGCTCATTTCCGGCAGGAACACCAGCACGACTCCACCGATCCCCATCACGGCGCCGAGCATTGTGGAAGGTTTCAGAGGGGTGCCGAAGAAGATCCGGCTCCCGATGATGTTCAGAATGACCAGGAGCGAGAAGGCCACCGCCACGAGCCCCGAGGTAATCTCGGCCTCGGCGAGGTAGACGCACATGTAGTTGATGCCGAAAAGCAGGAAACCCTGCAGCGCCATCCAGAGATGCTCGCTCGGTGAGAACCGGAGGCGAAGAGCCTTCATGCGGGCCCAGGCGAGGAGGATCAGACCTGCCAGGGCGAATCGGTACACCACCGACACCACGGGAGGAACTGTTCCGAACTGGAAGGTGATGGCCAGCCAGGTGGACCCCCAGATGAGGACCGAAGTCAGATACAAACCAAGACTGCTCATACGGTCGGTTCCCCCGCTGCTCGAATTCCTGCCGGACGTCCGTCCACCCGCCAACCGTCCGCCGGCACAGCCTCAGTCTACCCGCAACCCGGTCCCCGCCCGGCCCCTCCGCTCGGGCCGACCGTTTTGCTCTTTGGTAAGATGCGGCGGCGGAGAGAACGGATGCGCATCGCGACGTGGAACGTCAACGGCCTCCGGGCCCGGCTCGAGTTTCTGGTGCTCTGGCTGCGCGAGCGCCGCCCCGACCTGGTCGGGCTCCAGGAGCTCAAGCTCACGGAGGAACAATTTCCCCACTCCCTGCTCGAGACCGAGGGATATCGGGCGGTCGTCCATGGCCAGAAGGCGTGGAACGGTGTGGCGATCCTGAGCCGTCACCCCGTCACCGTCACGCAAAAGGGGCTGCCCGGACAGGAGGAGTTCGGCGCGCGGCTAATCACCGCCGATGCGGGGGGCCTGTCGTTTACAACCATTTACTGCCCCAATGGCAAGGACGTCGGTCACCCGGACTTCCCGCGGAAGCTCGCGTGGCTGGAGACGCTCGCGACGCACCTCCGGGGTCTGCACCGGCAAGACCGTGCGGCGGTTGTGTGCGGCGACTTCAACATCTGCCCGGCCCCGATCGACAGCTGGAACGAGGGTCTGCTGCGGGGCACCATCTTCCACACCGCCGAGGAGCGCGCCCGCTTCGCGGCGATAGTCGAGGGCGGGCTCCTCGACCTGTTCCGCCGGTTCCATCCCGAAGCGCGCTCGTTCTCCTGGTGGGACTACCGGGCCGGGGCCTTCCCGCGCAATCAGGGTCTGCGGCTCGACCTTCTTCTGGCGACACCGGACATCGCGGAGCGCCTGCGATCCGTCGAGATCGATCGTGATTACCGGAAGAAGAAGGACGATCGGATCCCCTCGGATCACGCGCCGGTGTTCGCCGACCTGTAAGCGCCCCCTCCCCTCGCCGGCGCGCCGCGGCCGGAACGATCAGGACGATGCGGTGAAGACGGCGCGCGCGGCGGCCAGGGCCTGCTCCACCTGGGCGCCGCTGACGTCGAGGTGGGTAATGGCCCGGATGGTGCGCGGACCGAAGGCGCCCATGAGGATGCCCTGCGCGGCCAGCCGCTCGACCGCGGTAGGCGCGTCGAGCGCTCCCGTGACGTCGAAGAACACCAGATTGGTCTCGACCGAGGCCGGATCGATGACGATGCCGGGAAGCGCGGCCAGGCCCTCGGCGAGCCGCCGCGCGTGCGCGTGATCCTCGGCCAGGCGCTTGACGTGATGACGCAGCGCGTAGATGCCGCCTGCCGCGATGATGCCCGCCTGGCGCATGGCTCCGCCCATCTGCTGCTTCAGCCGCCACGCCTCGGCGATGAACTCGCGCGACCCGGCGAGAGCGGCGCCGACCGGCGCCCCCAGCCCCTTGGTGAAGTCGATCCAGGCCGAGTCGAAGGGCTTCGCGAAGTCGCGCGCGGGCACCCCGCTCGCCACCACCGCGTTCATCAGGCGGGCGCCATCGAGATGGGTGCGGAGACCGTGGTCCCGCGCCACCGCCGTCACCGCGCGCAGCCGCTCGAGCGACCACACCGAGCCGCCGCCCAGGTTCGTCGTCTGCTCGACCCAGAGCAGCCGGCTCCGAGGCATGTAACGATTCTCGGGCCGGATCGCCGCCTTCACGGTGGCAGCGTCGAACTGGCCGCGCGGCCCTTCGAGGGCGCGGGCATTGACGCCGGCCAGAGCGGCGGGGCCCCCTGCCTCGAAGTTGAGGGGATGGGCGGTGGCGTGCGCGAGCATCTCATCGCCCGGCCGGCAGTGAACGCGCAGAGAGATCTCGTTGCACATCGTCCCGGAGGGCAGGAACACGGCCGCTTCCTTACCCAGCAGCTCGGCCACCATCTCGACCAGCAGGTTGACGGTGGGATCCTCGAGTTTCTGCTCGTCGCCCACCTCGGCCTCGCACATGAAACGTCGCATTTCGGGCGTGGGACGCGTGACCGTATCGCTGTAGAGGTCGACCGCGATCGTGGGCTTGGGCATGGTGCGCCTCATGTTAGTCGACGGCCGACGGCGCCCGCAACCCGGGCCGTCTCGGCGAGCTCGGTGGGTGCGTGCCCGATGGCCGGCCGTGTGTACGCCCGGACTGTAATGATTTGTTGGCGACCTCAGAGGCGGGCCGCCAGCGCCTGAAGATGATTTCGAACAGTGTGCCGCTCGGCAGGCTCGGTACACCAGATGAGATCGCGAAGGCGGTCGTGTTCCTCGCCTCCAACGAGAGACGCACCTCCCCCGGCG
>QHXY01000089.1 GCA_003223145.1 Acidobacteriota bacterium | reverse complement strand
CGATCGTCTTCCGTCATGCCGCGGAGCGTCAGGCGTGGCGTCACGGTGAACCCCTGGGCGGTCTGCTCCAACAGCCACTCGAGGGCCGGGACCAGCCCCAGGTCGTCGAGGATGGCCGGCCGGAGGCGGGCACACAGCTCGCGCAATTCCGCGGCGAGCTCGCGGGCCACGCCGCTCCTGTCCCGGAACGTCACACCGGCGCCGCCGCCGAGCAGGATCGCCTTCTGAAGCGGTCCGTCATGCAGGTCACGGGCGATTCGCCCGCGCTCGTCTTCCTGCGCATCGGTCAGGCGCTGGGTCACTTCGCGCAGCTCCGCCAGCAGGCTCGTTTCGCGGATCGCGAGCGCCAGGATCGGGGTGACGGTCTCGACCAGGCGTCGCTCCTCGCGGAGGAAGACCTCGCCTTTCTCCTTCGGCCCGAGCGCCAGAAACCCAAGGAGATGGCTTCCCGTCTCCAGCCGGGCGATGAGCAGCACGTCGGAGTTCCAACGCATCTCGGACAGCCCGTTCGCACCGAAGTCCGTCTCGAGGAGTCGCTGCCGCACAAAGGTGATCGTCTCGTCGGCGCGGCATCCGGAAGACGCCGTCACCCTCAAGGTCTCGGCGGTCGTTCCCAGGAACAGGACGACGGCCTCGAGCCGCAGCGACTCCCGCAGCCTCGTCACCATCGAAGCGACCACTTCCCCGACGTGCGCGCTGCCGACGAGATCATCGCGCATCGCCGCCAGCAGCGTCCCCGAGTCGACCCCGTCGGGATAGAAGAATCGATCGACCAGGATTCGCACTCGGCGGGACAGGACGTGGAAGAGAAGAGCCCCAAGCGCCAGGAGAGCCGCAGTGACCCATGCCGTGCTCGTGGCGCGCAGGATCCCTTCGACCCGGGAGTCGATCGCGACGACGAGGAGAAACATGACGGCCAGCGTGACGACCGTCGTGATGCCATAGACCATACCGCGGTGCACGAGACGGCGGATGCCGAGGATCTGATGGCGGAGGATTGCATAAGCGAAAGTAAAAGGAATGACGCTCCACAGAACCGCGGTCACGTATCCGGGCGCGAGGTCGTTGTGGAAGGTGCTTTGCGGGATCATGGTGAGACCAAGAAACGGCAGCGTGCCGCAGGCGATGCCGGAAAGTGCGAGGCGGGCGTCGCGCGCAGAGTGTGGAGGGTGCTGGACCACGACTTTCCGTGCCAGCACGATGAGAGCAGCGAGGATACTGCCCACGAAGAAAATGGCGAATCCGATCCGCACCTCGCTGTAAAAGGAGGGACGGATGAACAGTGAGACCAGGTAGCCGGCCAGGAGAATGCCACCGGCCAGCCAGGAGTACCAGAGGGCGGCGCGGGATGCGCTCAAATCTCCAACGAAGGCGGTGGCGAACGCAGGCAGGGACGCAGCCAGACCCAGGGAACAGAGGAATTGCACGACGAGCGACCAGGCGGAGTGAACGCCGCCGGCCGCAGGCGACACCGCGAAGGTTACACCCGTGAGACCCGTAAAGAGAGCGAAGAGCCGGGCGACCGATGCATCCGGGCGCCGCACCAGGACGACCGCGCCGAGGAGAGCGAAGCAGGCGCCGGTCAACCAGAGAGCCAGGGTGGCCAAGGGTCGAGTTATGTCCCCAGCCAGAACGCGAGCCACGAAGGTCCTGCCATTCGGGTCAAGGAGCTCAGCCTCCACCAGTGGGTGGGGACTCAGACCGGCACGCGCCCGTTCGCCGTTCAGTGAAAGGACGCGCATGCCTGGGCGGGCGCCATCGTGCCAGGCATGGCCGGCCGGCAGGACCCAGGCGACGCAGACGTTATCCCCGCATGCCCCAAGTTTGAGACCCAGGTCGGCCGGACCCTGGAGCGCACGGTTCGCCAGCATGACAACCAGCAGATAGGTGAGAAGGATCGCGGACGCTCCCAGCCGTGGCCCGTTAAGAAACCAAACTGCTCCGTGCGGCGCTGAGAGTCTCCTCAGCGCCCGAGTCCACGCTCTCGAGAAACCGGACGAGCCCTCCGACCGCATATCCGTGCCGCGCCAGCAACGCCAGATCCTCTTCGGCCCGACTCATGTACGCATGGGCGAGGATCGCCGCGTACAGCGGAGCTCCCGAGGACTCGTAAGTGTTGCAGATCCGATCGGATAGAATACCATCCAATGGCGCCAGGGAGTCAATCCCTCGGCCGTAGAAGACCACCGGGAGGGTGGCCTTCCGCTGCGCCAGATCTGAGTCCTGGCCCGGAGCGCATGCGTCGCGCAGGTCATCGACGAGTTGCGCCAGCGTGAAGGCGTGATCGCCGAGCCGCTCGAAGAGGGCCACTCCATCTCCATCCGCCCCGGCGACGCGAGCCATGAAGCCGGTGACGAACTTCCCGAGCCCCCCGGCCTTCAAGCACGTCATCTGGAGCGCCTCTTCGAGTGTCGCCCCTCCGCGTCTCTGGAGCGCCGCGTCGAGGAACTGGCCCGCGCAGGCCTCGCTGTACGCCTTGCAGAAGTGATCCATCGCGGCGGATCGGTCGGGAGAGTCGGCTGCCGCTTCCACGGCCGCCGCCGCTCCCGCGGTCAGGAGGGCGATCGCGAGGCCAAGGTCCTCGCTCCGATTCGAACCAGGGGCCGCGTCGGCCACCTCGTCGAACACATACGCAGCTTCCATCTGAAGCTCCACCGCCGCAGCAGCCAGAAGACCTGCCCTCCCGACGGCGTCCCGGATTACGGCTTCATGAACCTTGAGCGCAAGCACGCCGGCCCGGCACAGTCCGTCAGGGTGGAGTGCGTATCCGGGTCGGCCGAGCAGTTTCACGAGATCCTCACGGATCGGCTTCGCGATGCGTGTCGCGATGACCTCCTGGATCTGCTCACGCAGAGGCTGGGACACGGCGTCAGAACCAGGGGTGCTTGTCACCAGCATCCGGCCCGTCCTGGTTCTTGAGACTAGGGCGTAGCCTCAGAGAGGCAACGGCGCGGGCGAACTCCTCGAGCCCGGCGCGGGAAAGCCTGATTTGAAGGTCTTGAAGAGAAATGGCGCCATCGGAACGTCGTGCGCCCATGAGCGCTTCAGCGAGTGCTGTGACTTGCATTGAGTATCCTCCCTAGTGTCGTTAGCGACATTCTGGCCCGCCCGCGCCCGGGAAGGCATCGGGGGCGGTCCTTGACCACCGCCCGTGGTTCTACGGATACGCATCTCTTCGAGGGACCACGTACGTAGATCCCCCGGATGTACGGATGACTTCTCCGGGGCCCACAGACTAAAACAACCTCAGGCTTGACGGGGACGGTTTGGGCAGGCCATGGGGGCGGTCGATGACTTCACGATCGAGCGCGGGCGGCTTCGTGCGTGAACGACGCACTGGAGCAGGAGGACCGCAGGGGTGACGGACCCGATGGTCATGACCGCGGGGTGACGGTCATGCCCACGAGGCGCTCGCCCAAACGCCGAGCACGCGCCGGCCCCGGCCCGTCGACTGGAACGACGCACGCAGAGCAGGTCCAGTTGGCTCAGCGGATGGAGACCATGGGCAGGCTCGCAAGCGGCCTGGCGCATGATTTCAACAACCTGCTCACGGCGATCCTCGGTCAATGCGATATCCTGCTCAGGCGTCTCCCCGAGGCAGAGCCCGCCAGGAAAGGCATCGAGGAGATCCGCATCGCCGGGGAGCGGGCGGCGGGTCTCACCCGGCAGTTGCTCGCCTACAGTCGCCGGCAAGTCCTGAAGCCTCAAGTGATCGACCTGAACTCGAGCGTGACCTCGATGGTTCCCATGCTGCGACGGCTGATCGGTGAGAACATCGATCTGAACCCGACGCTCCAGACGGACCTGGGACACGTCGAGGCGGACCCGAGCCAGATCGAGCAGATCATCATGAACCTCGTCGTGAACGCGCGTGACTCGATGCCGCGTGGCGGACGTGTCGTCGTCGAGACGTCGAACGCCGACCTCGATGAAACCTTCGCCAAGAGGCACGTCCCCACCCGGCCGGGAAGCTACGTCATGCTTGCCGTGAGCGATACCGGCGTCGGCATGAACAAGGCGACCCTGGCGCGTATCTTCGAGCCGTTCTTCACGACCAAGCAGCTCGGCAAGGGGACAGGGCTCGGCCTGGCCACCGTGTACGGGATCGTCAAACAGAGCGACGGTTACATCTGGGTCTACAGCGAATCCGGGATGGGCTCCACGTTCAAGGTCTAGCTGCCACGCGTGGATGCAGAGGTCTCTCAGGAAGAAGCCAGCGAAGTGCCTCCGCCGCTTCCCAACGGTTCAGAAACGGTGCTCCTCGTCGAAGACGATCGCAGGGTGCGGTTGCTGGCCAGTGAAATGCTGCGGATGCACGGTTATACGGTTCTCCAGGCGCGTGACGGCCGGGACGCTCTCGATCTCATTCGCCAGCACGGTCAACCCATCCATCTCCTGCTCACGGACGTTGTCATGCCCGAGATGAGCGGACGTCAGCTGGCCAAGTGGGTCGCCGACATCCAGCCCGGGATCCGCGTGCTCTACATGTCGGGATACACGGATGGCGTGATCGCTCACCACGGCGTGCTCGATGCCGGAGTCGCCTATCTTCAAAAACCCTTCACCGCCGACTTCCTGGCGCGCAAGGTGCGCGAGGTGCTCGACGCCCGCGCGGGCCGCAGGCCAGCCCGGCCGACGAAGGAAGCGTGACCATCCTACCGGCCGGGTTGCCGTAGGGCCCCCTCCCCTTTCCCAATCGGCTTGACCTTCCTGTGTGCAGGTCCTTAGAATGCGGCCACCCGGCAGCCGGTCGCATCGACAACGGGGGCTCCCATGACCGACAGCGTATCCAGGCGCGGGCCACACCCCACCCGGGAGGTGTACATCACGGCCGCCGGCGCCTACCTGCCGGGTGAGCCCGTTGACAACGACCGTATCGAGAATGTCCTGGGTCTCATCGACGGCAAGCCAAGTCGTCTGAAAAAACGCATTCTCAAATCGAACGGCATCAAGACACGTCACTATGCGCTCGACGCGGATGGACACACCACCGAGCTGAACGAAGAACTCGCCGTCAAGGCCGTGCACGCTGCCCTGGCCCACAGCAGGCTCACCCTCGATGAGGTGGAAATGCTGGCTGCGGGAACCACCCAAGGTGATGTCCCGATCCCGGGCTTTGCATCGATGGTTCACGGTCGGCTCGGCGGACGCCCGATGGAAATCTTGAGTGCAGGCGGCGTCTGCTGTTCTTCGATGGCAGCGCTGTCGAGCGCCTACCGCGCCGTGGCCACACAGCAAAGAAGCAACGCGGTGGTCGTAGGCTCCGAGCTCGTGAGTCGCAGTCTCAAGGCAACGAAGTTCAGGCGCGAGAGCGACGACCCTCTCGAAGATCGGCACCTCGATGGGCTGCGTGCCTCCTATCGAGACTTCGACGCCGATTTTCTGCGTTGGATGCTATCCGATGGCGCCGGCAGTCTCGTCCTCGAAGGTCAACCGCACGCCGAAAACCCGTCTTTGCGCATCGACTGGATTGAGCTGAAGTCCTATGCCAACGAATACGCAACGTGCATGTACACCGGCATCGCCCACAAGGAATCACCCCGCGTTGGGAACACCTGGCTCGATCTGGCAACGATTTCCGAAGCCGACAAGGCCGAGCTCATGCGCATTCGGCAAGATACCCAGCTGCTTCCCCAGATCGTCAAGCTGAGCGTCGAAGAGTACCTCAGGCTCATCAAACGAGGACGCATCGCTCCGGAGGAGCTCGATCACCTTCTCTGCCATTACAGCTCGCACTTCTTCAAGGGGGAAATTGTCAAGCTTCTCGACGAAGCGCATCTCAGTATTCCTGAAGACAAATGGTTTACGAATCTCTACACCAAGGGAAACACCGGAGCCGCCAGCATCTTCATCATGCTTGAAGAGGCGATGAATGGTGGTCGCTTCACACCGGGTCAAAAGATACTGCTCATGGTTCCCGAGTCCGGTCGCTTTACCGTGTCCTTTGCCCTGCTCACGTGCGTTGGCCCTGATGCACAGCCGGAAGCCAAGGCAGCGACGGACAGGGGTGCAGCCGCAGTTAGGCTCTCGACGCCCTGGCGACCCGGCGAGATCAGCAGTTTGCCGCCTGTTGCGCGTACTGGTGCCGAAATCGCCGAGGCCGCAGCCAATTCGCCCCTGGGTGAAGGCTTTGACCCCGGTGACGACCCCAGGGTGCGCCAGCTCGTCCTGGACTTAGGTATCGTCTGGGCGGACTTTGAGCGGATGCTGCGCGCCACCCCGATTATTCGCCGCATCGAGGCGGGCCAGGTAACCGTCAAGGACTACAAAATGCTGCTGCGCAACTTGCGTCAGCAGGTCATGGAGGGGGCCCGCTGGATTGCGCGCGCCGCGTCGAACATCTCCATCGAGTTGTTCCCCCTTCGTTCGATGTTCATCTCCCACGCCGGCGATGAGCACCGGGACTTCCAGATGCTCGAGCGGGACTACTGCGCCGTCGGCGGCTCTCTCGAGGAGATCGTCAACACGCCCAAGAATATCGGCTCCGAGGCGCTGTCCGCATTCATGTTTCATCGTGCCAGCCAACCCGACCCGCTCGACCTCCTGGGCGCCATGTTTGTCATCGAAGGATTGGGTAAGCACAAGGCCGGGCGTTGGGCCGAGGCACTGAAGAAGCAGCTCAAGCTGACGAACAAGGAGGTCAGTTTTCTCACTTATCACGGGCAGAACGACGACAATCACTTCGACCGACTGCGCGATGTCCTGACCTCGGGCGTCGTCGACGACGCTGTCGCCAGGCGCATCGTCAAGACGGCCAAGGTCGTGGCCCGACTTTACGCGCTGCAACTGGAAGAGATGGACAATATCTAAGTGCCCCGCCGCCAGCTGCCGCTACATTTTCACGCCCTGCGCGTGGATCCTGCGACGCCGTTGTCGGAGCGTACGGCTGAGTTGCTCCACCGAGATCTGCAGCGCTGGACCCGGCGCTATATACGGCCTGTTGCGCGCCTGATTTCGGTGACCGCCGTCTGGGTGATCGTCGCGCTCAAGCGGTTGTTGCCCTTTCAGTTCTCGTGGCACAGCATGCTCGATCGGCTCAGTGTCTGGTTTCTGCGTCGCTGCGTGTCGCGCGAAGGCGGCGAATTGCTCCTGCGCCACTTCATCGTCGAAACACTGCTGATTCGGTTCGTTGCCCGTAACAGCGGCTTCGAAGACATTCCAGAGCCTGATCTGATGCCTACGACATTCAAGGACCTGATGGGGCACGCAGTCATTCAGCACGATGTCAATATGTATCGATTGATCATCGACACAGGTGAGAAGCTGCGCGCGTCGGGAAGAGTCAAGTGCGACAAGCGCGCGGGTCTCGACTGTTCGATGTTGGATGTGCCAGCCATTACGCCCGACGACGAATATTGTCGTTTCATCAATCTCGATCTCGGTACCGCGCTCTATTTCATGAACATCCCCTTCGCGCTCTTGACGTCCGAGGATGTGTATGAGCAGGCGGTGAATTCATTTCAGCTCGATGATCCGTTGATGGCCCACCTTGCCGACATTACAGGCGACAGCCTGTTTCGCGCATGGGGCGCGCGACAGTCCCTCAGCTGGCTGGAAATCAATCGTGACGTTCCGCGCGCGCTCTACATGCATGCCGTGGTGCACGAGTACGCCCACACACACCTGTGTCGCCTGGCCGCGCAATCCCATCGAAGCACCGGGAGTCCAGTATGAAGGAGCGCCTACAGAACGTCGCCGAAACGATGCATCTGCATGCTCATTGGCTCTTACCGTGTTTCGTCGCGTCCACGGTGGTGTTGAATTGGGGGCGCTGGTCGGGCTGGAGCATCGGGGGTTTCGCGCTTTACGTAACGCAACCGATCATGCGAACGACCCTCTACGATTTTGCCTGGGTCCTGGGCATCCTGACCGTGTTCATTCATCAAGACGCCAAGAGGCATGATCTGCGCTACTGGTATATCTTTCCCACCTTTCCGGTGATGCCTACCGTCGGGTTCCTACTCTATATCTGGTTGCGACACCGCAAACTGTCGAGCCTGGGCAGAGTTCCACCGCTAGGCTCCTGACCCCCAGAGCCCGTCGCACGGCTGGCTCATTCCTCGCGCAAGGCCACCATCGGGTCCACTTTCATCGCTCGCCGCGCCGGTATCCAGCAAGCCAGCAGCGCTACGAACGTCAGCAGGCAGGCGGTCACAAGAAATGTCGGCGGGTCAGTCGCGCTGAGACTGAACAGCAGACTCTTCATCAGTCGCGTCAGCCCGAGCGCCGCCACCAGGCCAAGCGCGACGCCGCCGAGTGTCATCGCCATGCCCTGGCCGATCACCAGCTTCAGCACATCACCTGCTTGTGCACCCAACGCCATGCGGATGCCGATCTCGCGCCGGCGTTGCGCCACCCCGCACGAAATGACCCCGTAAAGTCCCGTGCCAGCGAGCACCAGCGCCGCGCCCGCGAACACCGTCAACAGCCAGAGATTGAACCGTCGCGGAGCGACCGACTCGGCCAGATATTGCTCCATCGTGCGGATGCTCGACGCCGGCACCCCCCGATCAACCGCCTGGATTTCTCGGCGCACCGCTGCGGACAAGCTCAAAGGTTCAATCGCCGTGCGCAGCAGCCAGTATTGATTATTGGTCAGCCAGACCACGGCATCTCCGTGAGTTTGATGAATGGGCAGGTAGATGTGCGGCGCCGGCTCGCCGTCCAGACTGAGGTGTTTGACATCTCCGACCACGCCCACGATCTCGACCGGTCGCGGGCCCTGATCGTTGTCATCGATCCGCAGATGCGCGCCGAGCGGATTGCGGTTCGGCCAGTACCGGTGGGCGAGGCTCTGGCTGATCAGCGCCACGCTGCTGGTCTGGGCCGTGTCGCGCCCGTTGAGTTCACGTCCCGCGAGCACCGGAATCCTGAGGGCGCGGAAATAACCAGTGCTGACCAGGCGATAGTCCGCCCGCAGCGCTTCATCTGGCGCGCTGGCGCGCCCCTCGATCGTGAAGGGGATGCTCGCCTGCACGCCGCTCAGCGGCAGCGCGGAGACGACGCCCACTGTTTCGACGCCGGGCAAACTCTCCAGCCGTGGCCGCAGTTTTTCATAAAACGCCGCCGCGGCCTCCCGGGTTGGGTATTGCGCCTTCGGCAACGACAGCCGGACGACCAGGACGTTCTCCGCTTCAAAGCCGGGGTTGACCGCTTGCAGACGGAGAAAGCTTTTGACGAGCAAGCCCGCGCCGACCAGCAGCACCGACGAGAGCGCGATTTCAGAGACGACCAGCAGACCCCGCGCCCGACTCTGCCGCGCCCCGCCTGCTCCGCCGCGCCCGCTCTCTTTGAGTTGATCGTTGAGGTTCAGGCGCGTCGCCTGCCAGGCCGGGCCCAGACCGAAGAGCACTCCGGCCAGGAGCGCAAGCGCGAGCGTGAAGCCCAGCACGCGGAAGTCCACGCCGACTTCGACGGCGCGCGGCAGGCTCGCGGGACTGAGCGCAAGCAGCAGGTCAATTCCATACAAGGCCAGCAGCAGCCCGGCCGCGCCACTCAGGCCGGCGAGCAACAGGCTTTCGGTCGCAAGCTGCTGGACCAGACGCCCGCGGGTGGCGCCCAGCGCCGTGCGGATGGCCATCTCTCTGTGCCGCGCCACAGCCCGCGCCAGAGCCAGGTTCGCCAGATTGACGCAGGTCATCAGCAGCACCACGCCGACCGCTGCAAGCAGCACCCATAACGCCAGACGGAAGTTGGCCACCACCTCCTCGTGCATCGGGCTGAGCGTGACGCCCAGCTTTTGCGCATTGGCGACCGGATATTGCCGTCGCAGCCGCTGGGACACGCCGGTCAAATCCGCTTCGGCCTGCTCGCGCGTCACGCCCGGCTTCAGTCGCGCCAGCGCCCGCAGGAAATTCACCGACGTGCGCACGCCACGCCACGGGTCGGCATCAGGAGCGAGTGGAATCGCCAGTTCTGTGTCTCGGATCGGAAGGAAGCACTGCGGCGGCAAGACGCCCACCACGGTGTAGCTGGCGCCATTGAGCGTCAGTGTCTTTCCCACCATCTGCGGATCAGCTCCGAAGCGCCGCTGCCAGAGGCCATGACTCAACACCACGACGCGCTCCTGTCCCGGCGTGTCATCGGCGGGCAGCAGGGCGCGACCGACCACCGCCTCCACGCCCAACATCTGAAAGGCGTTGGCTGAAATCCGCAGCCCCTGCAAGCGCTCGGGATCGCCGCGATCGGTGAGATTGGCGCTCCAATTGGCGAAGGCGGCGATCCCGGCCAGACTCTGGTTCTGATCCCGATAGTCAATGAAATCCGGGAGCGTGAACGGGTATTTGCCGGGATCGGGGCGGCGCGCAGAGACCCAGACCAGCTGCTCCGGGTGCCGGAACGGAAGCTGGCGCAGCAAGATGGCATTCACCAGGCTGAAGATCGCCGTATTGCCGCCGATGCCCAGCGCGAGCACGAGCACCGCCACCCCCGTGAAAACAGGTTGCTTGAGCATCGTGCGCAGGCCAAACCGTACGTCTTGCCACAGATCTCCCATCAGATGTTTCCTCCTGGCCCCCAACACGACAGGCTCTGAGGCGACCTGTCGCCGCACGCGAGGCTTCCGCTTCCGTCGCCCCGCCGGCCCGCAACTCTTGATACCGGTCATCGAGATGCTGCGCCAACTCCTCGACGATCTCCGCCTCGCGCGTCGGCTCCAGTGTGAGCTTCGCCAGCCGTTGTCTGATCTCAGCTTTCCAGTCAGGCATGTTCGGGCCTGGTGACGCGATGGATTGCCGCCACAAATGACTCCCAGTTGCTGCGCTGCGCCGCGAGCACTTTCCTGCCGTCGGAGGTCAATTTGTAATAGCGCCGCCGCCGCTGCCCGGCTTTTTCCACCCACCGGCCTTCGATCCAGCCACGCTTTTCGAGTCGGTAGAGCAGCGGATAAAGCGAAGCGACGTGGAAGCTCAAGGCGCCGTCCGAACGCGCTTCGATCAGTTTGCTGATTTCATAGCCGTGCCGAGGTCTCGTCTCAATCAGTGAAAGGATCATGAGCTCGCCGCTGCCCTTCTTCAATTCGCGGTCCAGCATCCGATGATTGATATTCGTCATAGCCACATATTACGTAGACAGCTATACGGTGTCAAGTGAGCGGGAACGACACGTTTCTGCGACAATGAATGATGGATGCGCATTCGAAAAGCCATGGCGGCCGGCGCTCTGGGCCAGGCGCTGCTCTTCATCTGGGCCGGTCTCCCGGACCGGCCCGCCATGGCGCAGGAAGCGACGAGTGGTCAGCCGCCCCCGCCGGTTGAGTCGGCGGCTCCTGCCGCCGCAGCGCCCGCGTTGGCCGCGGCGCCAGGCGCCGCGAGGGCGCGGTTCGGCCTGGCGCTGAGCGGCGGAGGCGCCCGAGGCCTGGCGCACATCGGCGTCCTCAAGGTCCTGGAGGAGCTGCGGGTCCCGATCGACTTCATCGCCGGCACCAGCATGGGGGCGATCGTCGGGGGCCTCTATGCCGACCTGCCCTATCGACGGAAACAGGACAACAGCAGCGCCTTCATCGACTTCGAGTTCGGCCTCAGGAGCGGCAGGATCCTCCTGCCCCGGGGTCTGATCGCCGGGCAGAAGCTCAAGTTCCTGTTCAAGTCGCTGACCACCCGCGCGGCCTTCATCGACGACTTCGACCGCCTGCCGATCCCGTTCCGGGCGGTGGCCACCGATCTTGCCGACGGCTCGATGGTGGTGCTCTCCCGGGGCGACCTCGCCGACGCCCTGTGCGCCAGCATGAGCCTCCCGGGCACCCTGGCACCCGCGGAGATCGACGGCCGCCATCTCGTCGACGGCGGGCTGGTCCGCAATCTCCCGGTGGATGTCGCGCGTGACATGGGCGCCGACCTCGTCATCGCGGTCGACGTGACCACGCCGTTCGATCCGGTGGAGACGTTGAAGACTCTGGCGGACGTGACGCGGCAGGTCGCCGACATGCTGACGCAGGACAACGTGACGCGGCAGGCCGTGAGCGCCGATGTCCTGATCCGACCCGACCTGGCGACCGTCTCGGCGTCCAATTTCGCGGCCGGCGCCGAGGCGCTCCGGCGCGGCGAGGAAGCGACTCGCGCCCAGGCGGACGTCCTGCGCCGCTACTCCCTGCCGCCTGGCGAGTTCGAGGCCCGCCTCAGGGAGGTGCGGGGCGCGCCCGCCGCCCTTCCGACGCGGATCGGCTCGGTGCGGATCGAGGGGGCGAGCCGCGTGGACCGGCGGATCGTCGAGCGAAGGATCAGGACCCGGTCCGGCTCGACCCTCGACCTCGGCCTGCTGCAAGCCGATCTGTCCCGCCTCTATGGTCTCGGCGACTTCGAGAAGGTCGATTACCGCCTGTCCAGGACGGACGGCGGCGCCGATCTCCTGATCCATGCCGCGGAGAAGCCCTGGGGCCCGAACTACCTCCGCTTCGGCCTGACGTTCGTGAACGATCTCGAAGGTGACAGTGACTACGGCATCCGGGCCCGCTACACCCGGACGAGAGTGGATGCGCTCGGGGCCGAGTGGCGCAGTGACGTCAAGATCGGCCGCGATCGCCGCCTGACCTCGGAGTTCCACCAGCCGCTCGATTTCTCGGGGGTGTTCTTCGTCGCCCCGAGCGTCTCCCTGTTCGATCAGTTCGTCAACCTCTATGACGGCGACCAGTGGGTCGCCGAGTACGAGCCGCGGGGGGCGACGGTGGCGCTCGACGCGGGGGCCGAGCTCGACCGGTACGGCGAGGTACGCCTCGGCGTCGTCCGCGGGCGGGTGAGGGGGGCCGTCGCGGTCGGGACCGGCAACCTCCCCGAGTTCGATATCGCGACCGGTGGCTTCACCGGGCGGGTCGTGATCGACCGTTTGGACAGCCCCTACTTCCCGTCGCGGGGCCGCTACGGTCTCGTTGACCTGTTCCTGTCGCGCCGATCCCTGGTCCACCGTGGGCGGCATCGGATCTACGTGGCGCTCGATGGCGGCACCAACCTCGGCACGGAGGTCCCCATCTATGACGACTTCTCGGTGGGCGGGTTCGGCTCCCTCTCGGGATTCAAGGAAGGCCAGCTCCGGGGCCCTCTGTTCGGCGTGGCGCGCCTGGGCTACTACGTCAGGTCGGGAGGGCTGTCCGGGCGGTTCGGCCGCGGCGTCTATCTGGGTGGCTGGGTCGAAGCGGGGAACGCCTGGGCCACCCGCTCCGAGGCGCGTCTCGACAACCTCATCTACAGCGGGACCGTGGGCGCCGGCGTCGATACCTTTCTGGGTCCGGTCTATCTGGTGTACGGTCATTCCGACGACGGCCATGGCTCGTTGTATCTGAGCCTCGGCCGCACCGCCTTCACCGGCACGAACGCCTCAGTCTTCAGGAGCTACTAACTCGAAGCTTTCAGCCCACGATAGTCAGAAT
>QHXY01000393.1 GCA_003223145.1 Acidobacteriota bacterium | reverse complement strand
TTACGGGCGAGTGACATTCGAGGCCTCTGTCGGTCGGGACCTCTTCGACAAGACGCGGAATCAACGGGACCAGAATGCGACCAACCGGATCGCCGAAGTCAGGTGGGATCTGAGGAGCGATCTCGCCCTGCAGGCCTTCTACCTGGATCGGGAGGATCGAACGGAGCTACGCGATTCTCCCAGAATCCTGGGCCTGAGGGTCCTCGGAGATCCGGGAACGCATTTCAAGTTCTGGGCGGATCTGGCGCATGAGGGTGGGACGCGGGGACGGCTCGACTCCTCGACGGGTCAGGTTATCGTCCGAGACGTACAGGCGCACGCTCTCGACGTCGGCCTGACGTATCGGCCGCGAGTCGTCTTGGACCCCTCCTTCACCGTCTCGTACGCCCTCGGCTCGGGAGATGACGAGCTCACCTTGCCCGCCGGGCAGCAGCCACAGGGAGCGGACGGCACCTTCCGGCAGAGCGGTCTCCAGAGGAATCGGGCGAGCCTGAATGGCGTCGTTTCGTTCCGTTACTACGGTGAGGTCCTCGACCCCGAGGACCTTCTGTTCCATCGTTACCGCCAGGATGTCCCATCGCAGCGGCTTGAGAACACCGAGCTTGATGCCAATCCCTCCGGTCTCGACCCACGCCTCGGCAGCGAGTGGGATCTGGTGGTGGGGTACGAACCGCGCAAGGAGTTTGAGCTCCGGCTCACCGGGGGATATTTCCAGCCTGGACGGGCCTTCCCCGCAGATGCCACGTCCTCGACCATCACCACCGTGCAGGCCAAGTTTCGTTTCTGAGAGATCTGCCAGTCGAGGTCCAGATACGCCGAGGAGGCGGTTTCAGCTCGCCACCGCGCGCAAGAACGACGTGTAAGCATCGAGATAGCGCTCCACGTCCGCCGCGCTCGCGGGCACGGCCAGCGTCGGCCCCGCGCCGGGCAGCGCCTCCCACACGCCGCGGTTCGCCATCCAGAGCCGCTGCGTCCACGTGAGCAGGCGGTCGCGGAGCTCCAGGGCCTCCTGGCCGGTCTTCGGCTCGGGTCCGTACCAGTGGCCGGAGCGGGGACCGAACCGCTGCGCCGTCCAGGGGAGGCCGGCGTCTCGTATGGCGGTCTCGATCCCGTCGGCCAGGCGGGCGCCGAGCGCGCCGGTGTGTTCGTAGGCGGCCGGGGTAAGCACCCTGGTCAGCGCGGCGCGGGCCGCGGCCATCGACAGCGGGTTGCCGAACAGCGTGCCGCCGGTCGCCGCGAACGGCGCGCGCCGCGCGTCGATCTCGGAGGCGAGTGGCTCGATCATCCCGTAGGCCCCGAGAGGCACGCCCCCCGCGATCGATTTGCCGATCGTCACGATGTCGGGCTCGAGATCGAAGCGCCGGGTCGCGCCGCCGTGGCCGACCACGTGCGTGTGGGTCTCGTCGATGGCGAGGACGGTCCCGGTCGCGCGCGTCAGGGCGCGCAGGGCCTCGTGCCAGCCTGGTTGCGGCATCAAGAGATGGAGGTTGTTGGTGAGCGCCGGCTCGGTGAGGACGATGGCGACGTCCCGCGGCGCCAGGGCCCGCCGTAGACCCTCGACGTCGTTGAACTGGGCGATCCGGATCTTGCCGGGGGTGGCCTTCGCCAGCCCCCGCTGGGCGGGGACGAGCTGGCCGTCCTGCAGATCGATGAGACCCTCGTCGAAGTGGCCGTGGTAATGGCCATCGAACAGAAGCACGACCTCGCGCCCGGTGGCGGCGCGGGCCACCCGGATCGCCTCGACGTTCGCCTGGCTTGCCGACAGGGTGAACTGCCAGAACGGCACCGGGTAGCGGCCCGCCAGCTCTTCGGCGACCTCGACCGCCTCCCGGGTCGCCAGCAGGAACTGCGTCCCCTCCCGTGCGCGCCGGGCGACCGCCTCCACGATCTCGGGATGGCCGTAGCCGCAGAACATCGACATGTCGGCGACGTTGACGTCGAGGTAACGGTGCCCGTCCACGTCCGTGAAGCCGGCCCCCTCGCCGCGCTCGACGTAGACGGGGACGTCGTTGTCGGTGGCCATCCACGCCATCGGCACGCCGTTCGGCATGTGCGCGCGGGCGCGCTCGAGCAGCGCCAGCGTGCGCGGCCGCCCCTCCACGAGCCTCCTCAGCTCATGGTCGTGGACCTCGCCGACCCTCGCCGGATCAATTCCGGGTGCGGGCATGGTCGAGTCCTCGATGGGATGGAAAATGCCCTACAACAGTGCGGGTGAAACTGCGAGGCGACGGTCTAAATTACTCATTCCACGTGGGATAGGACCACGGGTCCAGTTCCTCAAGGACACCGAGACCCTCGGCGAGCAGACAAGCCTGCTTTTCCCTCGGAAAGCGGACTTTCCACCCGCACGGTTGTCGGTCATTTTCCTATGCATTTCAATTCCGCGACCCTTCGGCGGATTCGCCCAACGGCCGGGCCCCGGCCGGATGACACGAGCCGCGCGAGCGAGCGGAACGCGGACAGCATTTCGTCGTAGGACAGCGTGGCGTTGCGGCCGCTCGGGTTCGGAAGGACGAAGACGGGTGCTCCCTCGATCGATTCCTTGCTCAGGCCGGGGAGGACGCGGCGCGGCCCCTTGCGCCGGGCCGGCCGCGAATCCCCGCGCGGCCGCCCCGGAAAGAGCGCCCGGTAGATGGTGATGCCCACCAGGGCAACGACCCGGGGCCGGTGCCGGCGGACCTTCGCGAACAGCGCGCGCTGTCCGGCGAGGTATTCGTGCTGTTGCAGCTCGTCGATGCCCCGCGTCGGCCGCGGCACGAGGTTCGTGATCCCGAAACCCCACTCCGGAAGACGGCGGTCATCCTTCCAGCCGACCGGCCGCGGCGCCAGGCCCGAGTCGTGGAGCAGCCTCCAGAACCGATTCGAGAACCCCGCGAAGTGGTGGCCCACCGCCGCCGACCGGATCCCCGGGTTGATGCCGACGAACAGGACCCGCAGACCCGGGCGGATCCGGTCGGGAAGGGGACTCATTTGCCGGGCCGTCGGCATGTCGTGTCACCGGGCGGGTCTGGTCTCCCTGACGCTCGGGCGCTCCACGATGCGCCCGGCCCAGGATTGGATCGCCTGCCCCGGGGTCACCTCCAGAGTCGGGAGGAACTGCAGGAACGGCGCGTAACATACGTCCGCCAGCGTGAACCGGTTGGCGGCCAGGTACTCCTTGCCCCGAATCTCCGCTTCCAGGATCGACAGGTGCTTGTCGATTTTCGCCCTGGCCGCCTCCATCGGCTCGAGGTTCCAGCGTTCCCTGGGAAGGAACCTCTTGGGCAGGAGAATGGTCCGGGCCGGTCCGGAGAACTCGAGGTCGCACAACTTCATATGCATCGCCACGCGCACCCGGTCGCGCGGGTCCGGCGGCAGGAGCGGCGGCGACGGTCTCGTGGCTTCGAGGTACTCCAGGATCGCTGTCGATTCGTACAGCACCCAGCCGTCCTCGTCGATCGCCGGCACCCGTCCGTACGGGTTCTTCGACAGGTACTCCGGGCGGAACTGGGCGTGCCCCGGCAGATCGACCTCGACCATCTCGGCGGGAATGTCCTTCTCGAGCAGAGCGATGCGGACCCGCTGGGAGTAGGTAGAAAGAGGGTGATAGTAGACCCTGAGCATGCCCGGACCTCCGGACGATTCTACCGGGGCGGCGGGCCGGACCGCCGCAATCGGAGCATCTCGCGGCCCGACAGGAACAGCAGGACCAGCCCCAGCCCGAGCCCCATGGCGGCGAGCGGACACATGACCCCTGGG
>QHXY01000398.1 GCA_003223145.1 Acidobacteriota bacterium | reverse complement strand
ATCATCGCCACCTTCTTCCTGATGTACCAGACCGGCACGACGCTCAACGTCATGTCGCTCGGCGGCCTGGCGCTCGGCGTCGGCATGCTGGTGGACGACTCGATCGTCGTGCTGGAGGCGATTTTCAAGAGACGGGAGCGTGGCGAGAGCGGCGCGGTCGCCGCGCAGCGGGGCGCCTCGGAGGTCGGCCGCGCCGTGGTCGCCTCGACCCTCACCACGATTGCCGTGTTCGTCCCGGTGGTGTTCGTGGAGGGGATCGCGGCGCAGCTGTTCCGCGACCAGGCGCTGACCGTGTCGTTCTCGCTCCTGGCCTCCCTGGTCGTGTCGCTGACGATCATCCCGATGGTCTCGGCGATGATGGGGATGGCGCGCGCGGCGGTCCTGCCGGTGACGGCGCCGCTTCCCGGGGACACGGGCCGATCGCGGCGGTACGCGCACGCCACGTTCATCACCGGGCCGGCCGTGGCGCTGCGGCAGATCCGGGTCGGGCTGGGGCAACTCGGGTCGGGGATCGCCCGCCTGGCGCGGCCGGTCACCTACACGTTCGACCGCGGTCTCGACGCGGTGATGAGGACCTACCCGGTCGTGCTCCGCTGGGCGCTGCGCGCTCCGGGCACGGTGCTCACGGTGGCGCTCGCGGCCTTCATCGGCTCGCTGTTGATGGCGCGCACCCTGGGGGTCGACCTCATCCCGTCTTTCTCGCAGGGCGAGTTCAGCTTCCTGGTCGAGCTGCCCGAGGGGACGCCGCTCGATGCGACCGACCGCTTCGTGCAGGACGTCCAGGCGGTCCTCAAGGACGACCCGCGCATCGACTCCCTCTCCGGCATCGTCGGCGGGGCCGGTCTGTCGCTGTCGCAGACGGGCAGCGAGGGAGAGAACGCGGCGCGCATCCAGGTGCGTCTCAAGAAAGGCTCGCGGCGCAGCGACGAGGAGGAGGTCGCGGCGATCCTGCGCTCGCGGCTGGAGTCCTCCAGCATCGCGCGCTACAAGTTCGAGCGGCCGTCGTATTTCACCTTCCGCACGCCGATCGAGGTCGAGACCTACGGCGACAATCTCGCCGACCTGCAAGCGTCGGCCGCCGCCCTGAAGAGCGAGGTCGCCAAGGTACCGGGTCTGGTGGACGTCAAGTCGTCCATGGAGATCGGCAACCCCGAGCTGCAACTGACCTTCCACCGCGAGCAGCTGTCGCGTCTCGGGCTCGACCTCTACCAGGTCGCCGCCACGGTGCGCAACAAGGTCCAGGGCGAGGTGGCGACCCGATTCCTGGAGGGCGACCGCGAGATCAACATCCTGGTCCGCTCGGTCAACGTCGGGACCGCTTCCGTGAGCGACGTCGGCGATCTGATCGTCGGTCAGCGTGGCGGCGTGCCGATCTATCTGAAGAGCGTCGCCGACGTGAAGCTGGCCCAGGGGCCGAGCGAGATCCGGCGCGTCGGCCAGAAGCGCGCCGCGATCATCTCCGGCGACATCTCCGGGCGCGACATGGGGGCGGTCGCCGCGGACGTGCGGGCGGCCATCGATCGGCAAACCTTCCCCGCCGGCGTCGTGGCGGGCCTGAGCGGCCAGGAGGAGGAGATGGAGCGCTCCTTCGGCTCGCTGAAGCTGGCCATGGGGCTGGCGATCTTCCTGGTCTATCTGGTGATGGCCTGCGAGTTCGAGTCCCTCCTGCACCCGTTCGTCGTCATGTTCACCGTGCCGCTCGGGATCATCGGCGCCGTCCTGGCGCTGGTGCTCACCGGCCACTCGGTCAACGTGGTGGGGATGATCGGCGCGGTGATGCTCGCCGGGATCGTCGTCAAGAACGCCATCGTCCTGATCGACGCCGTGAACATGCTGCGCTCGGAGGGGATGTCACGGGAGGACGCGCTGGTGGAGGCGGGCCTGCGGCGCATGCGTCCCATCCTGATGACGACCGCGACGACCATCCTGGGGCTGCTGCCGATGGCGGTGGGCCTGGGCGAGGGTGCCGAGCTGCGCGCCCCCTTGGCCGTCACCGTCATCGGCGGCCTGAGCGTCGCCACCCTCCTGACCCTGGTCGTCATCCCGGTGGTCTACACGCTCCTCGATCGGATGGCCTTCGCCCGCGCCGGCACGCCGGAGACCGCCCCCGGCGGCGCCGAGGGCGCGCCCCGATCGGCCGGGAGCGGGACGCCGCCGTCGCCGTTCGGGCCCGGCTACCTGCCGCAGCCGGTCCTCGGAAGCCCTCTCGAACGCCAGGAGTGAGCCTCGCATGAACCTGCCCGCTCTGTCGATCCGGCGGCCCGTCACCACCCTGATGATCCTGCTGAGCATCATGGTGGTCGGCGGCATCGCCATGAACCGCCTGCCGCTGGCGTTCCTG
>QHXY01000082.1 GCA_003223145.1 Acidobacteriota bacterium | reverse complement strand
CCGTACATGATCGCTCCCGTCGGCGCCGGGCCGCGCCGGGTGCTGGTCCGGCCAGACTCAGATCGCGAATCTATCCGGCGTCCATTCGAGACCGATTTCGGAAGGCGGAGCCATGTAACCCGCGAGCGCCGAGGCGGCCACGACGGACGGGCTGGCGAGGTAGCCCTCGCCACCGACGCCCATGCGGTTCTGCCAGTTGCGGTTGAAGGAGGTGATGGCGCGCTCGCCCGGCTTCAGCGCGTCCTCACCCTGGCCGAAGCACGGGCCGCACCAGGACCGCCGGATCGTGCCGCCGGCGCCGCGGAACACCGCGGCGATTGACTCGCCGCCGAGACGGGGATCCGGTCGTTCGATCTGCCCGCCCACCGTGCCGCTGCCGGGGAAGATCACCAGGCGCACGCCCTCCGCCACGCGTCGCGTTCCGGCCGCGCGGGCAGCGCGGATGACCAGGGCGGCCCCCAGCAGGTCGTCGTACGATCCATTGGTGCAGGAACCGATCAGAGCCTTGTCGAAGGTCAGCCGTTCTCTCGCCACCTCCGCGGCCGGATGGGCGTTGCCCGGGCTGAACGGACGCGCGATCATCGGCACGACCGAGGTCAGATCGAGCCCCTCGTCGACGTCGAAGCACGCCGCGGCGCCCGAGGCGAGTCGCGGATACGGCAGCGGGATGCCCCGGGCACGGTACCACGCGTCCGTGATCTCGTCCTGGGCGAACAGGCCGTTCTGCGCCTCGCCCTCGGCCATCATGTTGGCAATGGTGTTGCGGTGGGGCATCGGCAGCTGACCGTCGCGATCGACGAACTCGACCGACATCCCGGACGATTGCGCCGCCCCCCAGCGACGCAGCAGCTCCAGGACGATGTCCTTGCCGGTCACCCAGGGCTGCAGCGCTCCCGTGAAGGCGACGCGGCGCTGCCGCGCCAGGGTGAAATAGATGGAGCCGGTGGCCCAGCCGAAACCGAGCGTGGTCGAGCCGATGCCGACACCCACGGCGCCGTAGGCGCCGTACGCTCGACTGTGGGAGTCGGCGCCCGGGTAGAACCCGCCCGGCACAATCAGACCCTGCTCCGGGAAATAGAAATGAAAGATGCCGTCGCCCGGTGCGGCGTAACGGGGTTTGCCGATGGCGTGCTGGCGCGCGAACTCCCGCGAGATCGACGTCTGCCGCTCGTCCGCCTCCTTGCCGGTGAACACGAAATGGTCGCTGGCGATCGCGGCCTGCCGGGGCTCGATGGTGTCGCCGCCGGTGATCTGATTGAAGGTGTGGATGGCGAACGGCGCCGTGCCGTCGGAGGCCGGCAGCAGGTCGGCCCAGAGGCGCAGCGTCGCTCCCGGCCGGACCGCCGCGTGCCTGTCCACGCGGTGGGCGAAGACGATCTGCTCGGTGAGCGTCATCGAACGCGCCTGCTCCGGGTCGGGGAACTCGACGCGCGGCTCGCCTCCGATCGATTCGACGAACTCGCGCCGCCCGACCGCCAGGATGCCGCCCGTGCGCCGGATCTCCTCCTCCTTATCGGTGAGAGGGATCGATCGGTAGCTTTTCCCTTGGGTCAAGTTGGCGAGTTCGCGTGAACCCGCATCGAAGGTGAATTCGTCGCCGTCCCGCGCGTCGGCGACAGCCTCGGGCGACTGAACCACGTGCAGCCCCAGATTGATGGCATTCCGGCGGAAGATGTCGCCCATGTTCGCGCCGCATACGATCACCATCTCGAGACCCGCCTCCCCGGCGACGCCCATCAGCCCCGCGGGCGACATTTCCCGCGACGACCCGATGGCGAAGCGGTCGCCGGCGATCAAAAAGTTGCCGCCGGCGTGCACCCGAAGACGGAAATCGGGCATCAGATAGCGGAACGCGCCGGCCTTCCAGCGTTCGTCGAGCGTCGCGAGGCTCTCCGAGACGCAATCGGAGGACGGCGTGATCTGGTCGGTATCGATGGCGTCGAGCTTCGCCCCGGGGTGTTTCGGGTCCCAGAAGATGAGGGCCTTCCCCCGGACCAGTCGCGACCCGCCCGGCGCGGCGCCAACCACCGACCGCGCGGCCCGCGCCGCGATCGTGTCGCGCGTCACGCCGGGCTTCAGACGGACGGATTGGATCGGCATCGTCATCTATGCACCGCTTTCATGATAACCCACGGGGCCGGGGAGCGGCGGCTCGACGCATCAGGTCGGGTCGGGCCGGTCCGACCTTACGCGTCGAACCCGGTAACGGCACCGTCGCTGGCCGAGGAGACCAGACGGGCGTATTTCGCGAAGACGCCGCGCGGGCAGCGAGGGGCGGGCGGCGCCCAGGTCTGCAAACGGGACCGGATCTCGGCGTCGGAAATCTCGACATCCAGCCGGCGCGCTTCGACGTCGAAGACGATCGTGTCGCCTTCGCGCAGCGCGGCGATTGGACCGGCGCGCGCCGCCTCGGGGGCCACGTGGCCCGCCATCAGTCCGTGGGTCGCGCCGGAGAATCGGCCGTCGGTGAGGAGCGCCACCCGATCACCCAGCCCCTGGCCGACGAGCGCGGCCGTGACGGCGAGCATCTCCCGCATGCCGGGGCCGCCTCTCGGGCCTTCGTAGCGGATCACGACGACGTCCCCCGGTGCGATCCGCCCCGTCTGGACGGCGGCGAAGGCGTCCTCCTCGCGGTCGAAGACGCGCGCCGGCCCGCGCTGGCGCAGCCTCGTGTGCCCCGCGGTCTTCACGACGCAGCCCTCGGGGGCGACGTTCCCCTTCAGGATCACCAGACCGCCCGTCTTCTGGATCGGGTTCGACAGGGGACGGATGACCTGCTGGCCGGCCGCCTCGCGCGCTTCCCCGGCCTCGTCCCCTATCGTCCGGCCGGTCACCGTCAGCTCACCGGGACGCAGCAGCCCCGCCTCGATCAGACGCCGCGCCAGGACGCGCGTGCCGCCGGCGCGCTGCATATCGGTGGCAACGAAGCGCCCTCCCGGTTTCAGGTCGGCGAGGATCGGCGTCCTGCTGCTGATACGGTCGAAATCGTCAAGGTGGAGCGGCACGCCGCTCTCGCGCGCCAGCGCCAGGAGGTGCAGCACGCCGTTGGTCGAGCCCCCGGTCGAGGCGACCGAGGCGATGGCGTTCTCGAAGGCGCCGCGGGTGAGGATCCGGCCGGGTCTCCGATCGAATGCCAGCGCCTGCATGACCAGACGGCCCGCCGCTCGCGCCACCTCCGGGCGCCCCGGATCCGTCGCGGGCACGCCGGCGCTGCCCATCGGGGAGATGCCGAGGAACTCCAGGGCGGTCGCCATGGTGTTGGCGGTGAACTGCCCGCCGCAGGCTCCGGCGCCGGGGCAGGCGTGATCCTCCAACTCGCGAAGATCCTGGAGGGTCATTCTCCCCGAGGCATGCGCTCCCACCGCCTCGAACACGTCCTGGATCGTCACGTCCCGACCGCGGAACGACCCCGGGGCGATCGAACCGCCGTAGAGAACAAGGGACGGGAGGTCGAGCCGCGCCAGCGCCATGGCGGTGCCGGGGATCGTCTTGTCGCAGCCCGCGAGCGCCACCACCGCGTCGAACAGGTGGCCGTGGGACACGAGCTCGATCGAGTCGGCCACGACCTCGCGGCTGATCAGGGAGGCCTTCATCCCTTCCGTGCCCATGCTGATGCCGTCGGACACGGCGATGGTGTTGAACTCGATCGGCGTCCCGCCCGCCGCGCGCACGCCCTCCTTGACGTGCTCCGCCAGTTTGCGCAGGTGCACGTTGCACGGCATCACCTCGATCCAGGTGTTCGCCACGCCCACCAGCGGTCGCGATAGATCCTGGTCGCTGAACCCGACGGCCTTGAGCATGGCGCGCGCGGGCGCTCGGTCCGCCCCCATGAGAAGGGCCGCCGAGCGGCGTTGTGCGGGCTGCATGGTCACGCAGGCCTCCTGAGGCGCTCATTGTAGCCGCTCGCGGCGTGGCGTGAAAGCCGGCCGGCGGCCGGGAGGCGGAGGGCCGCACGCCCTATAATGACGTCCTGGAACGGAGGCCGCCATGGAGAAGAAGAGAGAGATCCCCTACCTCGTCCGCCCGACCACGGCGGTCCTGACGCGCGGCTTCGACCCGCGCCTGTCGGTCGGCTCCGCCAGGCCCGCGGTGTTCCGCTCCTCGACCTACGTGTTCAACAGTCCGGAATCGGCCGAACGGGCGTTCGCCATTGCCCTGGGGAAGACGCGCCCGGAGAAAGGCGAGAACGTCGACCTGATTTACTCGCGCCTGTCCCATCCCAACGCGGAGATCCTCGAGGATCAGATCGTCCCTCTCGAGAAGGGAGCCAGGGCGGCCGCCGTGTTCAACTCCGGCATGGCGGCGATCTCGACCGTCTGCCTGTCGCTGTGCTCGCCCGGCTGGTGCGTGGTGCACACGGTCCCGGTCTACGGCGGAACGCAGCACCTGTTCGACACGCTGCTGCGCCCGCTCGGGATCCAGACGATCGGTGTGGCGGCCGGGGACGGCGTGGCTCTGGACGCGGCCATCGCCGGAGCCGGCAACCTTGTGCTCGTCTACCTGGAGACGCCGGCGAACCCGACCCTCCGCATGGTCGACATCCGCCGGGCGGTCGCGGCGGCGCGGCGCCACCCCGACGCCCCGCTGGTCGCGGTCGACAACACCTTCATGGGACCCGCCTTCCAGCACCCGCTGGCGCTGGACGCCGACCTGGTGATCTACTCGGGAACGAAGTACCTGAACGGCTTCAGCGACCTCCTGGCCGGCGTCATCCTGTCGCGCGACGAAGAGCTGATCACGCACCTGCGTGGCACCCGCGCCATCCTCGGAAACATCCTGCAACCGGACGAGTGCTGGCTACTGGACAGCCGCCTGCCCACGGTGATGCTGCGGATGAACCGGCAGAGCAAGAACGCCCAGCGGATCGCCGAGAGCCTGGCGCAGCACCCGGCGGTGCGCCGCGTGCTCTACCCGTCCCTGCTCACCGAGCCCGATCAGATCCGGATCCGTGACGCCCAGTGTGAGTTTCCCGGGGCCATCATGACGCTCGACCTGCGCGGCGGGAAGAAGGCCGCCTTCGCTTTCCTGCGCTCGCTGCACATCCTGCGCGACGCCGTCAGTCTCGGCGGCGTGGAGTCGCTCGCCTGCCACCCGCGCACGACCACGCACTCGGAGCTGTCGCCCGAGGACCTCGAGCTCGCGGGGATCACCGACGGCCTGGTCCGGATTTCGGTCGGCATCGAGGACTGGCGCGATCTCCAGCGCGACATTCGCGACGCCCTCGACGGCTTGTGAATTCCACCCGTGCGGGCCGCGACGTCCGTATAACCGGGCGACGACGATGATCACGGAACGCGCGCTGATGAGACGGGTGGCCGAGGGCGACGCCCAGGCGTTCACGGAGCTGGTGAGCCGCTACAGCGCCCGCCTTCTGACTTTCGCCTGGCGGCTCCTCGGCAACCGGGCGGACGCCGAGGACGCGGTGCAGCGGGCGCTCATGCGCTGCTACACGTCGGCCACGAGATACCGGCCCGACTGGGCGGTCTCCACCTGGCTGTACCGCATCACCACGAACATCTGCGTGGACGAGTTGCGCCGCCGCACCAGCCGTTCGGCGCTGCGCCGGGCGGCCGAGAGCGAGGCCGGCAACGGGCAGGCCGTCCTCCTTCCGGCTGGGGACGGCGGGCCGGCCGGTCCGGGGCGGCATCTCGATCTGCGGCGGGCGCTCGCCCGGGTACCGCGCGAGGCCCGGGTCCTGCTGGCCCTGCGTTACGTGGACGGGTTGTCGTACCAGGAGCTGGCGCGCGTCCGCGGCATCTCGCTCAACACCGTGAAGAGCCAGCTCGCCCGCGGCAAGTCGATCCTGCGCGCCGCGCTGAAGGGTCGCGGGCGCCGGCGCGCGCCGGCGCAAGCCGCGGCGGCCGTGACCACGAAAGGAGCCGAACGATGACCCATGAGAGCACCGTGACGCACGACGCGATCGACGAGATGCTGTTCGCCTACTTCCGCCCGGTGCCGGCCGGGGCCGATCTGGGGCGGCGGGTGCTCGACAGGCTGCGGGACGGCTGGGACCCCGAGCGCTTCGCCGCGCAGGTGGCATTCGAGGCCAGCGGGCGCGGTATCAGCCTGGTCCGGCCCGGCGGCCGCGCGCGCCCGCCCGTCTCCCGGGCCGCAAAACGGCTGATTGACCGAGCCCGCCAGGAGCTGTTCGACTACCTCGAGGGCCGGCGCGCGTTCTTCTCGGTGCCGGTGGATTTCTCCAGTGCGCGCCCATTCCAGCGCAAGGTGCTGGAGCTGACGCATCGCATCCCGTTCGGCGAGACCCGGTCCTATTCCTGGATCGCGCGGACGATCGGCCTGCCGGACGCCCGGCGCGCCGTCGGCACCGCCCTCGGCCGGAATCCCGTTCCAATCCTCGTCCCGTGCCACCGTGTCCTGAGAAGCGACGGCGGGCTCGGAGGGTACGCCTTCGGACTGGACATGAAGAGCCGTCTGCTCGGACTGGAGAGCTCGACCCCGGTCCTCGAGGGCTGCACGACGACCGGCATCGTCTGCCGCGTCGGCTGCTCCGCGGGCGGGCGCATGCGCGACGACCACCGCGTGGTGTTCGCCACCGTGGCGGACGCGCGCTCGGTCGGCTATCGCCCGTGCAAGGTCTGCCGGCCGGCGGCTTGAGAGAGCGTTCATGATCGCCGGGCGGAGCCGTATCGCCGCGCGCGTCGAACGGCTCGATTGGCACGCTCTCGTGGCGGCGCTCCGGGATTTCGGTTGGGCCAGGACGGGCGCACCGCTGTTGTCGCCTGAGGAGTGCGCCGACCTGATCGCGCTCTACTCCGACGATTCCCGCTTTCGCAGCCGCGTGGACATGGAGCGCTTTCGCTTCGGAGCCGGCGAGTACAAGTACTTCGCCGACCCGCTGCCGCCGCTCGTGAAGGAACTCCGCGCGCGCGCCTACCCGTACCTCGCCGGGATCGCGAACGAATGGATGAAGGTGCTCGGGTCGCGCCGGTGCTTCCCGCCCACGCTGGGCGGTCTTCTGGCCGCCTGTCGCAGACGCGGTCAGACGAAGCCGACGCCGCTCCTGCTGCGTTACGCGACCGGCGGCTACAACTG
>QHXY01000390.1 GCA_003223145.1 Acidobacteriota bacterium | reverse complement strand
TGGTTCGCGAAGCGACGCGCAGAGCGGATCTTCGCCCGGACGAGATCGACGAGGTGATCATGGGGAACGTCCTGTCGGCGGGTCTGGGACAGAACCCCGCGCGCCAGGCCGCCCTCAAGGGAGGGCTGCCGGTTACGGTGCCCGCCCTGACGGTGAACAAGGTCTGCGGGTCGGGGCTGAAGGCCGTCGCCCTCGCGGCCCAGGCGATCCGGGCGGGCGACCACGAAGTGGTGATCGCCGGCGGGATGGAATCGATGAGCAATGCGCCCTACCTGGTGAGCGGCGCGCGCGAGGGGCTGCGGCTTGGCGACGGCGAGCTGGTCGATTCCATGATCCGCGACGGGCTGTGGGACGTGTACGAAGACTTCCACATGGGATGCTGCGGCGAAGCGGTGGCCGAGAAGTACGGGATCACCCGGCAGGCGCAGGACGAGTACGCTCTGGGAAGCCACCGCAAGGCTCTGGCCGCGATCGACGCCGGCAAGTTCCGATCCGAGATCCTCCAGGTTCCGGTGCCGCAGAAGAAGGGACCGCCGGCGAGCTTCGATATGGACGAGGGTCCGCGCCGGGACAGTTCCATCGAGGCGCTGTCTCGCCTCAAGCCCGCCTTCAAGGAAGGAGGGTCGGTCACCGCGGGGAACGCCCCGGGTGTGAACGATGGAGCCTCGGCTCTGGCGGTGATGTCGGACGAGCGCGCGGCGAGGACCGGCCGCCGGCCGCTGGCGGAGATCGTGGCCTACGCCAGCAGCGGCATCGAGCCGAAAATGGTGATGATGGCGCCCGTCGAAGCGATCAAGAGGACGCTCGAGAAGGCCCGCTGGAGCGCCGACGAAGTCGACCTGTTCGAGCTGAACGAGGCGTTCTCGGTGCAGGCGATCGCCCTGCTGCGTGAGCTGCGGCTCCGGCCGGAGCGGGTCAACGTGAACGGCGGCGCCGTCGCACTGGGTCATCCGATCGGCTGCAGCGGGGCCCGCATCCTCACCACCCTGCTCTACGCGATGGCGGATCGCCGCGCCAAGCGCGGGGTCGCCGCCCTCTGCCTCGGCGGCGGAAACGCGATTGCGATGGCAGTGCGGGCCGTCTAGGGTCCCGGTACAACTGCGAATACCGCGAGAGTCCGCGGCGGCCTCACGCATTCGCCATCTGGGCTCGACCGGAACGGCTGAGGGGCCGATGCCGAGCGACACGCTGCGCACCATCGGGATCGTGGGGGCGGGCCAGATGGGGCGGGGAATCGCCCAGGTCGCGGCCCGGTCCGGCTTCGCGGTGCTCCTGCACGACCAGCAGAAGGGTGCGGTCGACACCGCCCTCCGATTCATCGACGACAACCTCAAGCGTCAGGTCGAGAAGGGGACGATCGCCCCGGAGGTCCGTGCCCAGACGCTGGGCCGCCTGAACCCGGCCTCCGACCTGGCGGCCTGCGCTGCCGCCGACTTCGTCGTCGAGGCGATCAGCGAGAGCCTGGCGCTCAAATCGAAGCTCTTCGAGACGCTCGACAGCGCGTGCGGGCCGGGCGTCATTCTGGCGAGCAATACGTCCTCCCTTTCGATCACCCGCCTCGCCGCCTCCACGCGGCGGCCCACCCTGGTGATCGGCATGCACTTCATGAACCCGGTGCCGGTCATGGAGCTGGTGGAGATCGTCGCCGGACAGGAGACCTCCCGGCAGACCATCGAGACGACCCGGACGCTCGCGCAGACGCTGGGGAAGACGCCGGTCCTCGCCCAGGATTACCCGGGCTTCATCAGCAATCGTGTCCTGATGCCGATGATCAACGAGGCGATCTTCGCGCTGCACGAGGGGGTGGGCACTCGGGAGGACATTGACGCCGTGATGCGCCTGGGAATGCGCCACCCGATGGGCCCTCTGGCACTGGCCGACTTCATCGGCCTCGACACGTGTCTGTCGATCCTCGAGATCCTGCATGCGGGCTTCGGCGACCCGAAGTACCGCCCCTGCCCGCTCCTGCGTCGTATGGTGGACGCGGGCAGGCTCGGCGTGAAGTCCGGACGCGGGTTCTACGAGTACGCGTCCGGGGAGACCGGGCGTTGAGGCCGCGCACGCGGGCTTGCAGCGAGGCCTCCGCTTCGGGGGGCGTCCTCCCCGATCCGATCGGGCCCTTCATCGAGCGCATCAAGCGATCCGAGAAGTTCGGGGAGGACGTCGTCTTCACCGCCTCCCTTCCCGCGCAGGACGCGTCGTACGCCTCGTTGTCGGCGCCCCTTCCCGAAGCCGTCGAGCGGGCCCTCGGCGACCTCGGGATCGCCACTCTCTACGATCACCAGGCCCAGGCGATCGACCGGGTGCGCTCCGGCGCCGACGTCCTCATCGTCACGCCGACGGCGAGCGGCAAGAGCCTGGTCTATCTCCTCCCTACCCTGGAGACGGCGCTCGCGCGGCCGGGATCCCGCGCTCTGTACCTGTTTCCCTACAAGGCGCTGGCGCAGGATCAGCTGCAGGGGCTGGAGGATCTCTCCCGCGCGGTGGCGCGTCGCGGCGGAGTGGTCCCGGGACCGCACGCCCTTCCCGGCACGGGCCGTCCGGTGAGCGCCGCGATCTACGACGGCGACACACCCGGCTCGCGAAGGAGGAAGATCAAGTCCGATCCCCCCGACGTCCTGATCACCAACCCCGACATGCTGCACCTCGGCATCCTGGCGTACCACCCGGATTGGCGGGCCTTGTTCGAGAACCTGGCCTTCGTGGTGGTCGACGAGCTGCACGTGTACCGGGGGATCTTCGGATCGCACCTGCACCACGTCCTGAGACGCCTGCTGCGCATCGCCGCGCACTACGGAAGCCGGCCGCGTTTCATCGCCTCCTCGGCCACCATCGCCAACCCCGGGGGTCTCGGCGAGGCCCTGATCGGCCGCCGCTTCTCGGTCGTGGACCGGAGCGGCGCGCCGCGCGCGGCGCGCCACCTGTTGTTCCTGAACCCGCGCTCGAGCCCGTACACCGCCGCGACGCAGCTGTTCGCCTGGTCTCTCGAGGAAGGGTTCCGGGCGATCGCCTTCACCAAGGCGCGGAAGATCACCGAGCTGCTTCATTCGTGGCTCCTGCAGGCGGCGCCGCGCTGCGCCGGCCGGGTGAGCGCCTATCGTTCGGGCTACCTTCCGGAGGAGCGCCGGGACATCGAGAGACGCTTGTTCGATGGTACGCTCTCGGGGGTCATCTCGACGAGCGCGCTGGAGCTGGGAGTCGACATCGGCGGGCTCGATGTCTGCCTGCTGGTCGGCTATCCGGGCAGCGTCGTGTCCACCTGGCAGAGGATCGGCCGGGTCGGACGCGAGAACCGGGCCTCCCTCACCGTCCTGATCGGGATGCCCGATGCGCTCGACCAGTACTTCATGGCGCACCCGGAGGAGCTCCTCAAGCGTGGTTTCGAGGAAGTCGTGTTCGATCCGACCAACCGTGTCATTGCCCGGGCCCACTTGGTCTGCGCCGGCGCGGAGCTTCCCCTGGAGCAGCCGCACGACCGTGAGCTGTACGGCCCGCTCTTCTCCCTGGTCGAGGAGCTGGAGCGCGAGGGGACGCTGGCGCGTGACGCGGGCGGCGACCGCTGGTACACGCTGCGT
>QHXY01000392.1 GCA_003223145.1 Acidobacteriota bacterium | reverse complement strand
TTCTGGTGATGGAGCACCTCGAGGGTGAGACGCTGGCCGACCGGCTCGCCCGCGGCCCTCTGGCGATCGAGCAGGCCGTGCGCACCGCCATGGAGATTGCGGACGCGCTGGACTGGGCCCACCGCCAGGGCGTCGTCCACCGCGACCTCAAGCCGGACAACGTCATGCTGACGAGGTCGGGTGCGAAAGTCCTCGACTTCGGCCTGGCGAAACTCAAGGGGCCGAAGGAGACACCGGCCGCCCCGGGTCTATCGGCTCTGCCCACGGAGGGGGGCCGCCCTCTGACGGCCGAGGGGGCGATCGTCGGGACCATGCAGTACATGGCGCCGGAGCAACTCGAGGGTAAGGAGGCGGACACCCGCAGTGACATCTTCGCCCTCGGCACCGTGACCTACGAGATGACGACGGGCCGGCGGGCCTTCACCGGGAAGAGCCAGGCGAGCCTGATCGCGGCGATTCTGACGTCCGATCCCCCGTCGCTCTCGAGCCTGCAGCCGATGACGCCGCCGGCACTCGACCGCCTGGTCCGGAGATGCCTGGTGAAGGACCCGGACGAGCGCTGGCAGAGCGCCCGCGACCTGCTGGCCGAGCTGAAGTGGATCGCGGAGGGGGGGCAGCAGACGGACGCGCGGATGCTCCCGGGGAATCGGCGCTGGCGCCGATCGATGCTGGCGGTGGCGGCGGCGGCGCTGGTGATCGGGATGACCGCGCTCGGCTGGGTGATCGGAAGGCGCACATTACCGGAACCGGTGCTCAGGCTGGCCGTCCCCACGCCACCGGGCACGCAGTTGTTCGACGGGCCGTACCAGGTCCTGGCGATGTCGCCGGATGGATCGATGATGGTGTTCTCGGCCTACGAAGCGGGCGAGCCTCGCCTCTACACCCGGCGGCTGGACAGCATCGACGCGACGCCGATTGCGGGCTCGGAAAGCGCTGTCAACCCGGTCTTCTCGCCGAACGGCGAATGGCTGGCGTTCGTCGCGCGCGACAGCGGCAGGATCAAGAAGGTGCAGGTAAGAGGCGGAACACCAATCGATCTGGTCGATGCGGAAGGACTCGGCATCGCGTGGGGTGAAGACGACACGCTGTACTTCGTGCAGGGCTTCTCGACGGGGATCCGGGCGCTCCCGCGAGGAGGGAGCGTGCGCGCGGTCACCAAAACGGGAACCACGACAGACGACCGTGCCCATCTCTGGCCGCAGGTCCTGCCGGGCGGCAAGGCGCTCCTGTTCACCGTCTGGACGGGCGCGTCGTTCAACGATGCGCGCATCGAGGCGGTTTCACTGGAGAGCGGAGCACGAACGGTCCTGGTGCGCGGCGGAACGCATGGGCGCTTCGTGCCGACAGGGCACCTGGTGTACTCGCGCGGTGGCACCCTGTTCGCCGTGCGGTTCGACCCGCGCAGCCTCGAAATCACCGGCGACCCGGTGCAGGTGGTCGAGGGGGTGGCGACGGGTGCGGCGAACGGGGAAGCGAGGTTCGACTTCTCATCGACCGGCACGCTGATCTATGCACAGGGCGAGTTCACGGCGGCGGCGCGCAACCTGGTGTGGGTGGATCGGAGCGGGAAGGTCGTGAAGATCACCGACCTGGTGCGGCCGTTCGGAGGCGTTACCATGTCGCCGGACGGCAAGCGCCTGGCGGTGACGCTCGAGAGCAGCACGTTCGATCTGTGGCTCTACGACCTGGAGCGCGACAGCCTCACGAAGCTGACGTTCGGGGGCGACGACAACCGAGCCACCTGGTCGCCGAGTGGCGAGTCCATCGCGTACAAATCCACCAAGAGCGGCACGCCGCAGATCTATCTGAAGAACATGGCCGGCACTGGTGAGGAAGATCTGCTCACAACGGGGTCGGCGGACAAAGACAGCACATCATGGACGCCCGACTCGAAGGCAGTGGTGGTCCAGATCCTGTCGGACGAGACAGGATGGGACATCTACACCATCCCGATCAGCGGCGATCACAAGCCCCGCTTGCTCGTCGGAGGCCCCTACGACCAAAACGTCGGAGCGATCTCGCCCGACGGGCGATGGGTGAGCTACAGATCCACCGAGTCCGGCAAGGAGGAGGTCTACGTACAATCGCTTGCGAACGCCACGATGAAGGTGCAGGTATCGCGCGAGGGCGGCCGCTCTGCCCAGTGGGCGAAATCGGGGAGAGAACTCTTCTTCCGGGGGGGCGGAAAGATGTTCGCGGCGCCGATCGACGCCGGGCCGGTTCTGAGGGTCGGAAAGCCGGTGCTCCTGTTCGAGGACAAGACCCGCTGGTCCGATTACTCGATCCCGCCGGACGGACAGCGTTTTCTGGTGGCCAGGGACGTCGAGCAACACAGCGCCGCGGCGAACCACATCAACGTTGTGCTGAACTGGTTTGAAGAACTCAAACAGCGAATGGCCAGCACGAAGTAGCGGCGCAGGACTCCGGCCTGCTGCGAAGCGTGGCATCCGAGAGGTCAGTTGCTCGTGGAGGAGTGAAGGCTTTCAAGAATCGTTTCGGCCACGAGGCGGTTCCCGGCCGGGCTGAAATGCGCACCGCGGTAAGAGTACAGCTCCGGGATGTCGCGTTGTCGAGAGATGGGGAGGTGCAGATCGATCAGAGGGAGCCGCAAGTCCTCGACGATCGAGAGGACCTGCCCGCGGGCCCAGTCGTACTCGCGGCGGTACTTTTCTTCGTGGTACCGGGCCTCGGCGGGGAGGTAGACGAAGTAGAGCTTCCCCCCCCATCCTTGGGTGGTCCGCCGTGCCTCCTCGACGATCCGTCGGAACAGGGGGAGATCGACTCGGGAGGAGTCCAGTTTGATCTCGCC
>QHXY01000391.1:9472-12017 GCA_003223145.1 Acidobacteriota bacterium | reverse complement strand
GCGGAGAACCGACCGTACGTCGCGCAGTGGACGCGCCGGCAGCACGAGGAGGCGATGCACCATCCGGACAGGTCGCACCTGATCGTTGAAACGGTCGAGGACGGCCGCGCGGTGGGCTATGTCATCCTGGCGGGCCTGGAGGCGCCGCGCGAGGGCGTCGAGCTGCGGCGCATCGTGGTGACGGAGAAGGGGCGCGGCCATGGCCGCGACGCCCTGCGTCTGGTGAAGCGGCTCGCCCTGGTCGATCTGCGGACCCGCCGTCTGTGGCTCGACGTCAGGACGAACAACCCGCGGGCGAAGCGTCTCTACGAGGACGAGGGCTTCGCGGTCGAGGGCACGAGCCCGGAGGGGCTGATCGTGCTGTCCATCGTCAGGGAGAACCGAGTCGGAGAGGTCGAATCATGACGCAGCCGGACAAGACACCGGTCGGGTTCATCGGATTGGGGATCATGGGTCGTCCGATGGCGGGACACATCCTGGAGGGCGGCCATCCGCTGACGGTCCACAATCGCACCGTCTCGAAGACCGCCGAACTGGCGGCGCGGGGGGCGGTGGTGTCCGGCACGCCGGCCGAGGTGGCCGCCCGCTCGAAGATCGTCATCACCATGCTCTCCGACACGCCCGACGTCGAGCAGGTTGTCGCCGGCCCGCAGGGGGTCATCGCCGGGATCCGTCCCGGATCGGTCGTCGTGGACATGAGCACGATCTCCCCCAAGATGGAGCGCCTGCTGGACGAGAGGCTGCGCGCCCGCGACTGCGCCCTGGTCGACGCGCCGGTGTCGGGCGGCGACGTCGGGGCGCGCAACGGGACGCTCGCGATCATGGCGGGGGGCGACCGGCAGGCGTTCGAGCGGGCCCGCCCGGTCCTGGAGCTGATGGGCCGCAGCATCACCTACTGCGGCCCCTCGGGCAGCGGCCAGCTCGCGAAGCTGTGCAACCAGATCCTGATCTCCGTGACCCTGCTGGGCGTGGGCGAGGCGCTGGTGTTCGCGCGCAAGAGCGGTCTCGACCCCGAGGTGATGATCCAGGCGGTCTCGGCGGGCGCGGCGCAGAGCTGGCAATTGACCAACCTGGGGCCGAGGATTATTGAACGGGACTTCGCTCCCGGCTTCATGGTCGACCTGGTTCAGAAGGACCTCCGGCTCGTCCTGGAGACCTGCGCCGCCGCGGCGGCCGCGCTGCCCGCGACCGCGCTGGTGCACCAGCTGTTCGCCTCGGCACAGGCGCACGGCTCGGGGCGCGAGGGGACGCAGAGCCTGGCGAGAGTGCTGGAACGAATGTCGGGGCTTGAGGAAGGGGTGGTGTGACGTGCGGGCGGTCGGTGTTCGGGCGATCCATTTTCCTTCGGGGAAGACCATGAGACGTTTGGCAGTGGTGGCGAGTATCGTGACGGTCCTGATCTTCATCGGCGCCGGCGCGCAGGTCCGGTCCGCCGACAAGCGGCTTCTCGTCGTCGACGACATGTTCGAGATACGCGACGTCAACGACCCGCAGATCGCTCCGGATGGCAACTGGGTCGCCTACTCGGTCTCGAAGCTGAACCTGAAGGACGAGAAGGGCGATTCCGACGTCTGGATGACGAGCTGGGACGGCGCGAAGACCATCCGCCTGACCACCAGCAAGGAGCGTGAGACCACGCCACGCTTCAGCCCCGACGGCAAGTATCTCGCCTTCCTGTCCAGCCGCGACTACCCCTCCGAAACCGACCAGGTGTGGATCCTCAATCGGGCCGGCGGCGAAGCCGAGCGGCTGACCGACCTGAAGGGAGGGGTGGAGGACTACGTCTGGTCGCCGGACGGCGCGCGGCTGGCGCTCGTCGTCCTCGACCCCGATCCCGAGGCCTGCGACGAGGAGAAGGAGAAGTGCGACGACAAGACCCCGAAGCCGATCGTGGTCGACCGCTACAAGTTCAAGCAGGACGAGGTCGGCTATCTGGGGAAGCGCCGCGACCATCTCGTCCTGTTCGACCTCGCCACGCGCAAGGGCGAGCCGCTGACCTCGGGCGGCTACGATGACCTGCTGCCTTCGTGGTCACCGGACGGCAAGTCGATCGCCTTCGTGAGCAAGCGGGGCAAGGAGCCGGACCGCGGAGACAACTGGGACATCTTCGTGATCGAGGCGAAGACCGGGGCGGCGCCGAGGCAGCTCACCACGTTCGAGGGGGCCGACGACGAGCCGGACTGGAACACGCGTCCGGCCTGGAGCCCCGACGGCAAGCAGATCGCCTACCTGCAGGGCGGTCCGCAGAAGCTCATCTATTACGCCGTGCCGAAGCTGGCGATCGTCCCGGCGGCGGGAGGAGCGCCGCGCCTGGTCGCCCCGGCGCTCGACCGCACCACCGGTCTTCTCCGCTGGTCATCGGACGGGACTTCGATCGTCTGCACCCTCGAGGAGGACGGCTCGGTCTACCTCGCAAAGATCCAGACCGCCTCGGGCAAGGTCGACCGGCTGCTCACCGGGCCGCGCACCGTCAGCGACTTCGCCATCGGGCCCGGCGGCAAGATCGCGGTCCTGCAGGGCACCAGCCAGCAGCCGGACGAGGTGT
>QHXY01000391.1:0-9189 GCA_003223145.1 Acidobacteriota bacterium | reverse complement strand
CTGCAAGGCGATCTACGCCGACTGGGGCAACAAGGACGCGCAGGACATCCTGGCGGCGGTCGATTACGCGGTCGCCAAGGGCATCGCCGATCCGTAGCGACTCGGTGTCGGCGGCTGGAGCTACGGCGGCATGCTGACCAACTACGTCATCGCCCAGGACACCCGCTTCAAGGCGGCCTGCAGCGGCGCCAGCATCTCCAACATCCTCGCCGGGTTCGGCACCGATCAGTACGTGGTCGAGTACGAGGAGGAGCTGGGGCCGCCCTGGAAGACGTTCGACACCTGGGTGCACGTCTCGTTCCCGTTCCTGCACGCCGACCGGATCAAGACGCCGACGCTGTTCCTGGCCGGCGACAAGGACTTCAACGTGCCGCTCCTCAACTCCGAGCAGATGTACCAGGCGCTGCGCAGCCTCGGCCTCGACACCGAGCTGATCATCTATCCCGGCCAGTACCACGGCATCCGCAAGCCGAGCTACCTGAAGGACCGGGAGGAGCGCTATCTCGCCTGGTACGGCAAGTATCTGAAGCCAGAGGGCGCGAAGACGGCGACCGGACAGCCGTAACCGGGCGCGGGGCCGTGGATCGGGAGCTGCAGCACCACGCCGAGCTCGACCGCCGCTTGGTCGAGGCGGCCAAGCCGATCAAGATCCTCAGCCACCTGGAATGGCCGGCGCGCGCCTATCACGAGTTCGTGAAGGGATGGAGGGCCGGCCGCCCGGCGCTGCCGGTGGTCGAGACGCCGAAGCTCGAGTTCGCGGAGAGCGCGCGGGAGCTGCGCGCAGTCGCAGACGCCTGCGACGCGTCCCATCCCGTCGGACAGTACGTCCGGGACACGGCCGACAGTTACATCACGGCGGCGCGGATGCTGGAGAGCACCGGCACGCCCGCCTTCACGCAACTCTCGGGCGAGCTGTACGGCAGACCGGGGAACGGCTTCGGCGTCGGAGACCTGACCAACCTCGACGCCGCGCAGCATTTCATCCGCGCCTCGGACGATCTGACCGCGCAGTGCTCGCGCCGGGACGAGGACGTCCGCCTGACACCGGAGTCCGTCGCCGAGACACTGCGTTGTCTGGTCGCTCCCTTCTTCAAGGAACACCCCTTCGACGTCCTGGTCGAGGCCGACCTGGCGTCGCGGGCGGCCGCCGGTGCGCGGCGGCTGCGTCTGCGGGGGCACACCGCCTTCCACCCCGCCGACATCGGACAGCTCCTGCAGCACGAGGCTTACGTCCACTCGGCGACCATGCTCAACGGCCGCGAGCAGCCGCACCTCAAGAGCCTGGGACTGGGAGCGCCGCGCACCACCATGACGCAGGAGGGCCTGGCGACCTTCGCCGAGCTGATCACCACGACCATCGACCTGAGCCGGCTGCGGCGCATCGCGCTGCGCATCGAGGCGATTCACCGGGCGCTGGAAGGGGCGGACTTCATCGAGGTGTGCCGCTTCTACCGGGACGCTGGCCAGAATCTCGACGACAGCTACCACTCGACGATGCGCGTGTTCCGCGGCGGCGACGTGCGCGGCCGGGTCGTGTTCACGCGCGACGTGATCTACGTGCAGGGGCTGGTGTTCACCCATACCTTCCTGCGCAAGGCGATCGAGGCCGGCCGGGCCGACTACCCCTCCTACCTGTTCGCCGGCCGCCTCGCCTGGGGCGACGTCCTGGCGCTCGAGCCGTTCTTCCGCTCCGGCTTTCTGGCCGGCCCGCTGCTGCAGCCCGATTGGGCGGCCAATCTCCTGTGTCTCGCGGCCTACCTGACCTGGTCCGTGTTCGCCAACCGAATCCACCTGGGCGACATCAAGCTGGACGATTTCCGGCATCGGCAGCCGTAGTAGAATGCGCGCATGACGAATGTTTTCGATGACGTGACGCGAGCCATCGGTCACACACCCCTGGTGCGCCTGAACGCCCTCGGCAAGGACACCGGCGCCTCCCTCTACGCCAAGCTGGAGTACGTGAACCCCGGTCACTCGGTGAAGGATCGGATCGCCGTGCAGATCGTCGACGACGCGGAGCGCCAGGGGCTCCTCAAGCCGGGCGGGACGATCATCGAGTGCACCAGCGGCAACACCGGAATGGGGCTGGCGATGGTGGGAGCGGCGCGCGGCTACCGGATGATCTTCGTGATGCCCGACAAGGTCAGCGGGGAGAAGATCAAGGCGCTGCGCGCCTTCGGCGCCAAGGTGATCACCACGCCCACCGCCGTGTCACCCGAAGACCCGCGCAGCTACTACTCGGTGGCGAAACGGATCGCACAGCAGACATCCAACTGCTTCTTCGCCAATCAGTATCATAACAAGAGCAATCCCGAGGCGCACTACCGGACGACCGGCCCGGAGATCTGGGACCAGACCGGCGGCGCGGTGGACGCGGTGGTCATCGCCACGGGCACCGGCGGGACGCTCAGCGGCATCGCCCGCTACATCAAGGAGCGCAAGCCGCCGGTCAAGTTCGTGCTGATCGACCCGGTCGGATCGATCCTGTACGACTACTTCAAGACGAAGAGGATCATCAGCACGTTCAAGACCTACAAGGTCGAAGGGTTCGGCGAGGACTTCCTGCCCACGACGCTCGATTTCTCGCTGGTGGACGAGTGTTATCAAGTGACCGACAAAGAGTGCTTCCTGACGGCGCGCGAGCTGACCCGCAAGGAGGGGCTGTTCTCCGGAGGCTCGGCCGGCGGCGCGGTGTGCGGCGCGATCAAGTTCGCGAAGGAGTATCCCCAGTGCAGGACGATCGTGGTGATCCTGCCCGACTCGGGGTCGCGCTATCTCAGCAAGGTCTACGACGACGACTGGCTGCGCGAGAACTCCTTCCTGGACGACGAGGCGACTTACGGCCAGCTGAAGGACATCGTCGAGCGCCAGCGCCGGCACCCCCTGATCACCGCGGACACCGCGGACGGCGTGCTGCAGATCATCTCGCTCATGAAGAAGCACGGCATCTCGCAGCTTCCCGTGATGGACGGCGGCCGCCTGGCGGGCATCATCTCCGAGGTGGACCTGCTGAACGCGCTCCTGAAGGACCCCGACAGCGTCGACCGCCCGGTTGGCGATCTGGTGGACCAGAATTACGTCCTCGTCCCTGCGGACTCGCCCGTCGGCCGACTGGCCGGTATCTTCACGGAAGGGAAGGTCGCCCTGGTGCAGGAGGGCGACAAGATCACCGCCGTGGTCACGAAGATCGATCTCATCGACCACATGGCGGGGTTGATGCGCTAGAACTGGGCAACTAGTCGATCACCACACGGATCGGCTGGTCCGCGATCGGCAGCACGACCACCTGACCGGCCGCCGGGGCTCCCGCCTGGTCCTGAACGGCCCGCGTCTCCTCTTTCCTGCACTCGATCACCAGAGCCTCCGGTGTCGCCCGCACCGACCTTACGACGAGACGCGACGGAGGATCGCCCGCCAGGTCGTACCTCAGCAGGATCGCCATCTCCTTGTCGAAGGCGATCGCGGGAGCCGGCGCCCCCGCGCCTTCGAACAGCGCCGCCCATCCCTGTTCCGTTCGAATGACCTGGTAATCGCGGCCGCTATCCGGGACCCCGGCGACGGGCAGGATGCGCCACGGCACACTCGTCTCCGACGGCGCCGGTGGAGGAGGAGTTCCCTCGGGCTGCAGGTCCCCGGGCGTCGTGGTTGCTGCAGGCGCCGGGGGCCCGAATGCGGCCGCTTCGCCGCGAGTCTCCATCGGCGGCGCGGGTGTCGCGCCGGTCCGCGCGGGTGTCGTCGCCGGCGAGGGGCCCGGGGCGGCCCGCGCGGGCTTCCGTGGCTTGGCACCTTTCTCGACCGGCTTGACGAGGGGTTGCTTGCCCTGCCGTTCCTTGCCGGGGGCGAGATAACCGAGGGAACGCAGCGCCTCGATCGTCGCCTGGTCGGGTGTCGCGGACGGACCCTGCGGAGGGACCGCCAGCGACGGTCCCGATGGAGCCGTCCCGGGAGCGGCGGGTGATCGCCGGAGGGCGAACAGGAGAGCGACCGACAGGACCACGATGACGCCGGCGGCCACCGAGCCGGCGATCACGAGCGGCCAGCGCCGCTGCACCGGCCGCGGCGCCGCCGCGGCGGGCTCCCAGCCGGCCGACAGGGTGGCCTGGTCGACGAGCGCCAGCGTCTCGCGGGCCCGCTCGATGCGCCCGTGCACCCGCGGCACGAAATCGCGCGGCAGAGGCGGCGTCTCCTCGTGCAGCTCGAGGGTCAGCCCGCGATGGAACTCCACCTGCTCGCGCAGCGACGAGTCCGCCTGGATGCGGCGCTCGAACTCGCCGCGCTGGACCGCCGGCAGGCGGGCGTCGAGGTACAGATTCATCGTCTCGAACACCGCCGGGTCCACCAGCCGGTCCGCCTCCCGCAGACCGCCCCGCGCCTGCAGAAGCCGGGCGTACACGACGTCGGGAGCCATGTCGAGCACCTTGCCGATGGTCTCGTACTCCAGCCCCTCGGCGAGCCGCAGCACCAGCACGGCGCGCGACACGGGATCGAGCCTCGACAGCGCCCGCCAGAGCGCCTCGTGTCCCCGCGACCCCGGCGCCACGGCGCGCGGCCCCCCGCCCTTGTCCCCGCTCTGGAGGCGATCCTTCCACATCGCGATCAGGAGACGGCTGAGGAACACGCCGGCCTCGCGCTCGGAAGCGGGCTGATCGGGCGCCAGCACGGCGCGCATCAGAACGTCGATTGTGAGCTCATCGGCCTCGGCGCCGTCCCCGGTCAGATGATAGGCGAGGACGAACAGGCGGCGCCCGTATCGCTGGATGATCTCGTCGCTGTCGGTGGGACCCGGACTGAGATCCATCAGGTCTTCTTCGGGCCCTTGCCTGACGCCTTGCCGCCGATGGCGCGGCGGATCGTGTAGAGCCTGCGATGAGCCGATTGCGGCGGGGGCTCCGGCTTCGGCGGAGCCGCGGGCTCGGTGGACCCAGGTATTCCCTTCAAGACTTCCTCGAACAGCTTGTTGCCGGCCCTTTTTCGGCTGGCGGGCAGCTGCCCGTGACGGAACAGTAGTCATCGATCACGTCCCCCAGCCGGACACGACGAGGATCCATCAGACGCTGCTCCCGGGGCGGTGGTGCTTGTGATGGCGCATGATACTACACCCGGCGCAGGCGGCCCCCGGCACCGCCGCCATTGACATTGCCGGGGGCCTGTGGCACATAGGGCGCTCCATGTCCGCGCGGTACCCGGGCATCGCCCGCGCCTGCTTCCACCTGAGCTGGATTTTCATCATCATCTGGGGGCTGTATCTTCTCGGCCCCGATGCCACCGGTGTCCTGCCTCTCGACCGGCACGGGCCGGCGTACGCCCTGCTCGCGGGCGGGCTGTTCCTGATCCATTTCGTCCTGATCAGCACGGGGATCATCGCCCTATTCGTGGTCATCATCGAGCTGCACGCCGCCCGTCCCGTGCGCGGCTTCACGAGCGTCGTCGTCGCCCTGACCCTGCCGCTGGCTTCGTTTCTCTATTTCGCGGCGCGCTACATCGCCGAAGTCCGCCGCTTCCTGCGCGGCCACTCCTGACACCAGGACGGGCACATGCGCAGCGGATCGCCGTGGAGCCCGCCGGACCGGTTGTCCCTACGGAGCGGAGGTGCCGAGGAACTTCAGGACCTCCCGCTCGATGATCGCGGGGTCGACGTAGCCGAGGAACCGCCGGCGCATGCGTCCCGTGCGATCGACCAGGAGGGTCGTCGGCACGGCCTCCGGGTAGCCGAGAAGCGCCTCGATCTGGGGGTTCATCATCCCGGAAGGGTAGCGGATCGGGATGGCGCGCGTGAACTCCACCACGTCCTCGGGCCGCGCGTCGACCGACACCCCGATGACCACGAGCCCGCGGTCCCGGTAGCTGTCGTACAGCCGGTTCAGGTGCGGGATCCCCATCCGGCATGGCCCGCACCATGTGGCCCAGAGGTCGAACAGCCGCACCTTCCCCTTGTACTCGCCGAGCGGGATCGAGCGGCCCTGAGTGTCCTGCAGGACAAGGCCGGCGTACGGATCGTCCCGCGCGCCCGCCGCGCTGACCGAGGCCGGGGCCGGGGCGGGCGCCTCGGAAGTCGTGGAGCTCTCCCGGGCGGCGTCTCCCCCGGCGCACGACACTCCGCCCGACAGGAGCACGCTGCCGTAGATCGCCAGGACAACAACGCGGGACCCACCGCCTCTCATCGGAGCGGGGCCTGCATCGCCTGGCCGCGATACTCGGCGCGCACAATCGCGATGGCGGGCGGCTTCCAGCGCGGGTGCTCGTGCAGGCGGAACACCAGGAGATAATCCCCCTTGAGTCCGGCGTGGCTCTTGAACAGCCGGCGCAGCTCGCCGTCCTCCAGCACCTGGTACGCATAGGCGGTCCCCGGGACGCGGAAGGTGATCCTGCCGTCCTGCCCGATGCTGAAGCGGCCGAGCGCCTCGACCTCGCACTCGCCTCCCACCTTGAAGCCGGCGGCCTGGACGCGGTCCTTCACGTCGCGGATGTTGAGCGACCTCCCTTCCGCCGCCTGCACGCGGACCAGGCCGCTCGCGAGCTCCGCCGACACATCGAACACCCCGTCGATGCGCTTGATCGACTCCTCCACGCCGCGGGTGCACAGGACGCAGGTCATGCCGGTGACCGGCACGGTGAGTGCGGTGATCGCTCCCGGGGGCGCGGCTGGCGGCGCGGCGGCGCCCCGGGCCACGGGCGTCGGCGAAAGCGCCGCAAGCAAGACGGCGAGACCCGCCACGATCCGCGACGGTTTCTGCGGTATTCTCATCGGGATCGCCTGTCGTCCATGGGCCCGGCCACGCCGAGACAATAAATCGCCCGGCCGGGGAAGGCAAGGTGATCCTGGAGATGTCTTGGCAAAATCGCCCGCGGATCGACGGGATCGGCTCGCGCCGGCTCGGCCGACCGTCACCGTCCAGCCCCTGCCCCCCTTGTGGGCGATCCCCGTGTCGCTGGCGCTCGTCCTGCTGGCGGCGGCCGCTTTCCGGGCGGTCTACTTCTACCTGTACGCCAGGAACAGCATCTTCTTCGACGGCCTGATCCTCGATTCCTCCGTCTACGACTCCTGGGCGCGGTCGATCGTCGCCGGTGACTGGATCGGGCGAAAGGAGTTCTACTTCCCCCCCCTCTATCCTTACCTCCTGGCGCTGGTCTTCAAGATGTTCGGCCATACGCTGGCCATCGTCTATCTGCTGCAGGCCGGGCTCGGGCTCCTGAACCTGGTGCTGATTCACCGGATCGGGACCGCCGTGTTCAACGCCCGCACCGGGCTGATCGCCGCCTGCTCCGCCGCGCTGTACGCCCCGTTCGCATTCTTCGAGCTGAAGGTGCTCGGCGCGGCGCTCGGGCTGACGCTCAACCTCGCCGTCCTCGCGCTTCTGGTCGGCGGGGAGAGGGCCGCGGCGACCGGGCGGCGCGGCGCGCTCGGGTGCTGGCTCGCGGCGGGCCTGTCGATCGGCGTCGCCACCATGTGCCTGCCGGGCACGGTGCTGCTGGCGCCACTGTACGCCGGCTGCCTGGCGATCCGGCGGGCGCGCGCCGCGGCGGCGCTGCTCGCCGGGACGGTCCTCGGTATGGCGCCGGTGGCGGCGCACAACCTGTACGTCGCGGGGGATTTCCTGCCGCTGTCGGGGCAGGGCGGGATCACCTTCTACCAGGGGAACAATCCGAACGCGGCCGGGATGTACAACGTGGCGCCCGGCTTCACGGGCTCGCCCGAGAGCCAGGCGCTCGAGGAGGAGTCGATCGCCGAACGGGAGACCGGACGGATCATGAAGCGATCGGAGATCAGCGCGCACTTCTTCAGGAAGGGGCTCGCCTTCATCGCGTCATCCCCGGGAGCCTGGGTGACCCTCGAGGCGCGCAAGCTCGGGGCGCTCCTCGGCGACTATGAGGCCTCGACGGAATACAGCGTGTATCTGGAGCGCGACCAGGTCCCGTGGCTTCGTCTTCTTCTCCTGCCCTTCGCCGCGATCGTCGGCGCGGGCCTCGCCGGAATGGTCGGCGCGGGGCGGCCGCGGGCGCCTGCCACGGCTCTCTTTCTGTACACCGCGTGCGCCGTCGCCATCCCGCTCATTTTTTATGTCTCGTCGCGCTACCGCCTGCCGCTCGTGCCCGCGCTTCTGATCTACGGAGCCTCGTTCGCCGATCGGGTCTGGCTCGCCGCGCGCCGGGACGGCTCCATCCGCCCCGCCGAGGCGCGCTCGCTGGCGCTGGCGCTCGGCATCGCGCTCGTGTCGTTCTTCCCTCTCGGCACCCGGAACGTCTCGGCGGAGGCTAACGTCCACTACAACATCGGCAACCTCCTGATGGAGCAGGACCGCAACCAGGATGCGATCGCCTCCTTCGATCGCTCGTTGGCGCAATGGCCCGGCAACGCCTATGCCTGGATCAACCGCGGCAACTGCCTCGACAAGCTCGGGCACGCGGACGAGGCGCTCGCCTCCTACCAGCGGGCCGAGGAGGCGAACCGCAGCCTATGGCGGGCGTACAAGGCGCAGGGGATCATCCTGCACCGGGAGAAGCGCTATGAAGAGGCGGTGGCGGTCTACCTCCGTGGCCTCAAAACGGACGGCGAGGAGGCGTATTACCTTCTCGGTGTCGACCTGAAGAACCTCAATCGTCTCGACGAGGCGATCCAGGCGTTCGAGCAGGCGGTGCGCATCAATCCCAGCTACGCGCGCGCCCACACGCGTCTTGGAGAGATCTATGCCGGCCACGGCGACGCGGACGTGGCGCGCGAGCATTTCCGCCGGGCCGTCGCCTCCGACCCGGGCGACACCGCCGCCCGAAGCGGGCTCGCCCGGCTTGGCGGAGCTCTGTGATACGATCGAAGCGATCATGGAGACGATCACGCCGGAACCCACTACGGACGCGCGTTCCGACCGTCCCGCCGCTGCGGAGCGCTCCTCCGTCTACCGCTCGCTGTGGCGCAAGCTCGATGCGGCGCTGAGCGCCGCCGAGGACGCCGCCGACCTGACGGCGTCGCTCGATGCCATGCTCCGCATTCTCCTGAAGGACTTCCGGCAGGAGCTCGGCTTCGTCGCCGGCCGGCTGTACGAGAGGGTCGAGGACGAGCACTATGTCCTGCGCCGGTGGCTCGGCGACAACCCCCCGGACAAGCTGGGCTATGCCGTGCCGATCACCTACGCCGCGGTGCAGCAGCTCCTGGAGCGCGGCATCATCATCATGAAGGAGAGCGACCCCGGCTTC
>QHXY01000083.1 GCA_003223145.1 Acidobacteriota bacterium | reverse complement strand
GGAAAAATCTTGGCGCGCTCCGGGGTGAACGCCTGGAGCAGGCGGATGTCCTTGTAATCGATGAACTTGATCTTCTCGTCGCAGAACTTGCAGAACTTCTTCTTGCGGAAGAGAAACTTCTTCTTGTACTGCTTCTTCCGGCCGCGGTCGTGCCCGCGGCCGCCGGACTCCCTGGTATCCATCCTATCTCCCATGGCCGTTTACGACACGAGCGGCGGCTCGGCCAGCAACTCGTCCCTCTCCGGCCGGGGTTTCATCATCGGCGACGGGCCCAGCTGGGCCTCGTTCTCGACGCGGACCACGAGGTGCCGGAGGATCCGGTCATTCATACGGTAACGTCGATCGAGCTCCTTGACCAGCGACGGAGGGCACTCGATTGTCATCAGCACATAAACGCCTTCCTCGTTCCGCCGTATGGCATAGGCGAGCCGGCGCTTGCCCCATTTCTCCACCTTGAGCATCTTGCCCTTGGCGGAGGTGATGACCTGATCGTACCCCTTGATGAGTTCATCGATCTCCTCGTCCGTGTAGGTCGAGTCGGCGATGAACACCGTTTCGTATTGTAGCATCCGGTCGACTCCTCCAGGTCTAGCCTGGGTCTTCGCCGGCCCCATCCGCCGGCGTCCTGTTGAAGCGGTTCATCGCGATCTCCACGCCCTCCGACAGCACCGATTCCGCGCACTCGGATGAGCGCTGCACCACCTCCGGAATCAATCTCCGCTGGTGCCGCGGAAACACGCTCAGCACGAAATCCGCGTGCGCCAAGCCGGACTCGACCGGGCCAACACCGATGCGCAGCCGCGGGAAGGCCTGGGTGCCCAGGGTGTCGATGATCGACAGCAGCCCGTTGTGCCCCCCGTGACCCCCGCGCGGGCGCAGGCGGATGGTCCCGAACTGCGCCAGATCGAGAAGCGCCGCGACGGCCTGACCGCTGCGATTCATCGAACGCAGCGGACGAGCCACCAACGCCTCGCTCCCGCCGATCCTCACACGGCATACCAGCGACCGTGCCTTGCGCTCGGCGTACGGCCGGCCCTGCCGCCTGACGACCTCCTCGGCGACGAGATACCCGATGTTGTGACGCGTCGCCGCGTATTCCTCTTCCGGGTTGCCGAGGCCTACCAGGACCTTCAATTCGAGCCGCTCTCCTGCAGGGTCTACTTCTTCCCCTCCGGCTTCTTGGCCTCCTTCTTCTTTGCCGCCTCGGCCTTCTTGGCGTCGTCCGCCTCTTCGGCCTCGGTTGCTCCGTCCTCCGCGACCTTGCCCTTCTTGATCACCTCGGGTTCGGCGGGCGCGGCGGGGGCGGCCTCCGCCACCGGCGCGACGACCTCTTCCTTGGCCGGCGGGCTCACGACCACCAGCGTCTGGTCGGCCTCGGTCAGCATGCGATAGCGATCGCTCTTCGGCAGATCGGAAACTCGCAGCGCGTCGCCGATTTTCAGCTGGGTGACGTCGATGGTGATGTGCTCGGGGATGTCGATCGGCAGACAGGACACCCGCACCTGCCGTGTGACGTGCTCCAGAATCCCGCCGTCCAGCTTGACCCCCGCGGCCTCTCCCGTCACCTGGACCGGGACCTCGACCTCGATCACCTCATCCATCTGGATGCGAATGAAATCGGCATGCAGGAGGCTTCCCTTCACGGGGTCGACCTGGTAGTCCTTAATCATCACGTGGCGCCGGGCCTCCTTGTCCGAAAGACCCAGCTGGAAGATGGTATTGACCCCGGACTCGGAGTGGATGATCTCAAGGAGCTTCTTGGGATCGACGACCACCGGAACCGGGTCCTTCTTGGCGCCGTAGACGATCCCAGGGATCAGACCCTGGTGACGCAGCCGTCGGGCCGCGTTCTTCCCCAGGTCCTCCCGGGGCTTCACCTCGATCACGAGTTCCTTCATCGAGCCTGTCCCCGCAGCCCGGCGCGGCATGCTCCGCGCTCCGGCTCAAAAAGCGGAACCCCTCTGGAACCAAAGGTCCCGTCGTCCCACCCGCCGCCCGCTACACGAACAGCGAGCTGACTGACGAGTTTGTGTGGATTCGCTTGATCGCTTCTCCAAGCAGCCCGGCCACCGACAAAACCGTGATGCGGCCCGACTTTCTCTTCTCCTCGTCGATCGGAATGCTGTTGGTCACGACGGTTTGCGACAGCTCCGAGGCGCGGATCCGCTCCACGGCAGGTCCGGATAGGACGGCGTGCGTGAAGCATCCGTAGATCGCCCGCGCGCCCTCGTTCTTCAGCGCCTGCACCGTGCCAGCGAGGGTGCCGGCCGTGTCCACGATGTCATCGACGATCAGGCACGTGCGGCCTTCCACTTCCCCGATGACGTGCATCACTTTCGGTTCGTTTCCCTCGCCCCTCCGCTTGTCGATGATCGCGAGAGAGGCGTCCAGGCGCTTGGCGTAGGCCCGCGCCCGCTCGACTCCACCCGCGTCGGGCGAGACGATGACCACGTTTTTCAGCTTGAGCGATTCGACGTGGTCAATCATGACCGGCGCCGCGAACAGGTGATCGACCGGGATGTTGAAGAATCCCTGGATCGCCGGCGCATGAAGATCCATGGCGAGAACCCGGTCGGCGCCGGCGGCCGTGAGCAGGTCGGCGACCAGCTTCGCCGAGATCGGCACCCGCGGCTTGTCCTTGCGGTCCTGGCGCGCGTAGCCATAGTACGGAAGGACCGCCGTGATCCGCGCCGCGGACGATCTCTTGAACGCGTCCAGCATCACCAGCAGCTCCATCAGGTTCTGATCGGCGGGCGGGCAGGTCGGCTGGATCACGAAGACATCGGTACCGCGCACGTTTTCCAGGATCTGGCAGTACGCCTCGCCGTCGGCAAACCGTCGGCATTCAGTCTTGCCGACGGGAATGCCGAGCACCCGGCAGATCTCCTGTGCCAGGGCCGGGTGGGCGCTTCCGGAGAAGACTTTGATCTGCTCCATCCCGTTTGCGCTCATCCCCTGACGACCCCCCCTCCGGCGCCTCGGTCGCCCGGTGGTTGGGGCGGGAGGATTCGAACCTCCGGTCCTGGATCCAAAGTCCAGTGTCTTACCACTTGACGACGCCCCAATGGTCGGCTCCTGGTCTCGTCCGGTCTTACGCAGGGGTGGAATCGTCCGGGTGGAGGGAGGCGGGCCGCCGCTGACCAGGCCCGGCATCGGGACCATCGTCCTCTCCGCCCGCGGGACGGGCCGACGGGGCGATCCCCTGCGCCAGGACTTCCTTATATCGGGCCAGCACCTTGTCCTCGATCATCTTGCGCGTCTCGTTGTTCAGGGGATGGGCGATGTCCCTGAACGTGCCGTTCTTCCGCTTCTTACTGGGCATCGAGATGAACAGACCGTTGTTCCCGTTGATAATCTTGATGTCGCTGACCACGAAGCAGTCGTCGATGATGATGGAAACGAAAGCCTTCAGTTTTTCTTCGTCGACAGGAAAGACCCGGACCTCGGTGATGTCCATGGCCGGCGCCTCCCTTCGATTCTGCGTTTCTTCAGTCGAACCCCACGCGTCTCCGGTGCTCCTGCCGGCTGAGCGGCGAGCAACGCAGGACCACATGCCCGTCGGGCATCGGCTCGGCAAGCGCCCGCCGGATCGCGCCCGTACCTCTGAAGATTCCAAAAACCGCCGAACCGCTCCCCGTCATGGCGGCGGCTGCCGCCCCAGCGGCTAACAGGCGGTCTCGGATCTCCCCGATGGCAGGACACAGACTGCGCGCGTGTGATTCGAGATCATTCCCGACGCGCACCCAAGTCTCAACCTCCTCGCCGAGGTTGCCCGCCAAGGTTGGATAAAAGCGTGCCATGCTACTGATTTTCAAGGCAGATGTCAACGCCGTCCCGGTGCAGGCATAGACCTTTGCAGTGGGGATCTCGACCCCGGGAAAGACCACCAGGAGGTCGTACCCCGCGAGGTCCGGCAGCGTCTCCACCTCGATCCCCGTGCCGGTCAGCAGGGCCGTTCCACCGGTCAGGAAGAAAGGCACGTCGGAGCCGATCGAGGCGGCGATTGACAGCAGATCCGGGTCTGACAGATTAAGACCCCAGAGCCGCCGCATCCCGACCAGCGTCGCGGCCGCGTCGCTGCTCCCGCCCCCGAGCCCGGCGCCGATCGGAATCCTTTTGACCAGCCGGATGCGCGCTCCGCAGGGACCCCGATCGGGAAGCGGAAGACTGGTCGCGGCTCGCCACACCAAGTTCTCCGGCCCCGAGGAGAGGGCGGGATTGTCGATTTCGAGGTCGATCCCTTGCGGCTGCGTCTCGAAGGTCAGCGTATCGTACAGGGTAATCGTCTGGACCGCCGATTCGATCAGGTGGTAGCCGTCCGGCCGTCTTCCCAGAACCTTGAGGTACAGATTGATCTTGGCGGGCGCATCAACGACGATGCGTTTCAGTTTGTCGGGGATCCTTCGGTCGTGAACAGCCCCGGAGCGTCCGGAGTCGGATCGATCGTCTTCTCCTGGAAGCCCTCCGGGATCTCCGGGGTGAAGATGGTTTCGGGAATATCCCCGGACCACGGTCCCTCCACGGCGGCGAGCGTCACGCTGGCCCCCCGACGGGGCAACCGCACGCGGATCTGCCGGGGCCAGCGCGGGCCCAGGCCCTTCTCGTAGTCGCCGTACTCGACCTCGAGAATGATAGCACCGCTGATCCCTTCGCGAACGGTCGCTCCCAGGAGGGTGCCTCCGCGCTCGGCGCAGCGCGCTTCGTAGCGGAAGTCTCCCGGAGGGCAGGTCACCTCGTACCACGCTACGGTGCGCCCGAAGGTCGCGGCAGGCCGAGTCTTCACATCGACGCGCGCTGTTCCCGCCGGGCACATCGGAGTCCCCTGCAGGAGCGCCACGAAGTCCGCGGCGCCGACGGGCATTCCGAGCAGCCTGTCGAGGGCTGACGACGTGGTATTCGAGCGTTCGAAGGACCGGTCCGCCGGCCTGAGCACCACCATGCTCTCTGCCGCGGCGGCGAGCACGAGCCGCGGCCCGCCCATCGGGCCGAAGAACTCGAGCCGCAGGCGATCGGGAGGCACGATCGAGACCGCCATCCGGAATCGCCCTTTGCCTTCCTGCCCCTCCCACTGGCCGCGCAACAGAGCCCGGTAGCCGCGCGCGGAGGGAACCGAGCCGGGAGGCGGAGACGTCGCCGTCGTCTCCAGGGACCGGCCACCTGCGCACGCCATCCCCGCCACGCAGAGCGCCGCGGCCCCGGCGGCCGCGACAGGGCCGCCACGCCAGGACATGGCCCGGCGGGACCTCAAGGGTCTACCCGGCCGGCCGACTGGGCCTTGAGGATTTTCTTGCGCACCCGATCGGGCTCCTCGTGTCCGTTCTGAAGCGCCTTCTGCCACACGCCGAGAGCCTCCTCCTTCCGTCCCGTCTGCATCAGCAGATCTCCAAGATGCTCGAGGATCGCCGGGTCGTCGGCTTCATATTGCAGGGCGGTGCGCAGGTTCTTCTCCGCTTCGTCGACGCGCGACATCCTGAACTGCGCCCATCCCAGACTGTCCAGATAAGCGGCGTTCTTCGGGTCGAGCGCCAGGGCGCGCTGGATGTAGGCCACGGCCTCCTGCAGCTTCACGCCACGATCGGCGAGCATGTACCCCAGGTAATTGAGCGCCATGGCGTTCTTTGGGTTGACCTGGATCGCCTTCGCCAGCAAGCGCTCGGCCTCGATCGTCCGGCCCAGCCTCTCGATCGCCGCGCCACGCGCGAACAGCAGGGTGTCGTCCTCCGGATGGCGGCGCAGTCCGTCCTTCAGGATCGCATCGGCAGACGCGTACCGCTTCTGGCGAAGGAGCGCCTCAGAGACGTGGGCGTACGCCTCGGCCGAGCCGCCGGCGCGGTCCAAGAGCGAGCTGTAATAGCGGCGCGCACCCGGCTCGTCGCCCTGCGTGATCAGGATCTCGCCCTGGAAAACCTTGAGATCGAGGTCGTCCGGGAAGCGGCGCGCGGCCTCGGCGAGCACGCGCCGGGCCTCATCGGGCTTTCCACCTTCGAGCTCCGCGCGGCCGAGCAGCAGGAACAACTCCGGAGCCGGCTCGCCGGCGGAATCGAGCGCTTGCTTGAACGATTTCGCCGCCTCGATGTACTGGCGTGCATCCATCTGGACCAGGCCGATCTGCGAGTACGTCAGAGCCAGAATGGCGGCCTCTCGATCGGTCACTGCGCCGCGACCGTTGGCCATCTCGATGATCTCGCGGTACGACTTGAGGGCCGCCGCCGTGTCGCCCTCCTTCTGCCACAAGAGCGCACGGTGCAACCGGGCCTCGAGGTTGCCCGGCTCCTTTTGGATCAGGTGCTCGTAGCTTCGAATCGCGGCGTCCATGTCACCGGCTTCCTGGTACGCCTGGGCCAGCGACAACAGGCTGCGGGTGTCCGCGGGGTCGATCTCCTGCGCGCGCTGGAAATTCTGGATCGCGTCCTGGTACCGGCCCGCCAGCAGGTGGAGCGTACCGATGCGGTTCCTGACGTAGGACGACTCCGTTTCGCCCTCCAGGAACGGCATGTAGACGGCGATTGCATCGTCGTATTTCTTCTCGAACTCAAGGACGGCGCCCAGGGCGTCGGCCGCCTCGATGTTTCCAGGGAGTCGGGCAACGACCTGCTGCAAGAGCGTCTCCGCATCGCCGGTGCGGCCGGTCCGGGCATAAACCTTGCCCAGAAGAAGGGACATCGGGGGATCGATCGGCCTCTTCCGGGAGAACGCCTGCAGCGTCTCACCGGCCTCCTTGAGCCGTCCGGTGTGATAATAAAGCTCGGCCAGCGCCTTGCACGAGTCTTCGTCCACCGGGTCCGTCTGCAAGGCCACGCGGTACTGATCGATCGCCGCCGCGATCTGCGCTTCGGCATCCCCCCCGTCGCGCGCCCGGCTCAGGTGAATATCTCCAAGCAGCTTGTGGACCCCTCCCAACCCCGGGTCCGCTGCCGCCGCCTTCTCCGCCAGGTCCGCGGCGCCGCTCAGATCGTTGAGTGAGAACTTCAGCTGCGCGAGCTCGAGGAGAAGCGAGGGCGAGGAGTCGCTCGAGATGGCGTCCTCCAGCTGCTCCAGGGCATGCAGGTAATCACGCTCCATGATCATCTGCTGGGCCAGGGAGTAGTGATAGTAAGCCTCCCTTCGCGCCGTGCTCATTCCCGGCCGCTCGGCGCCCGCGAGAAGAGATCCCGCCCAGGACGCAGAAAGAGCCCAGACTAGAATGCGCGTGGCTGAACGGCGGGCGGCGCTCACCGGTGCGACGTCCCCCCTTCCGGCGTCTCGAATCTCAGCTTGAGTCGTTTGCCGATCGTGCTGACGGTCACCTGAAGACTCTTCTGCTCCCTGGGCCGAAAGTCTCCCTGGATCCCTTCGACATCATCGAAATTGTGGCCGGAGATTACTCGTACCTCGACGCGGTGGCTTCCGGGCGGGACCGGAAGTGTCCGGACGAAACGGCTCTTCCCGCTCCCACCCTTGAGACGTTCGCCCAGAAGCGACGCGCCGTCCAGACGCACCTCAATTCGTCCGGAAGAAAAGCGGTGCACAAGCGTCAGTCTCAGACGACCGGCCTGCGCGGGGTCGACCACGGTCGGACCGGGGGCGACGGCGAGGCCGGCGAGCCCTGTGGCGGGCGGCGCCGCTCGCGATCCCGCCGATGCGGGCGCCGTCAGGAGGCCCAGCGGCTGTGACCCCGTGGCACGGCCCCCCGGGGATCGGTAGAGAAGGAAGGGCGCCGAAGCGAGCAGCACCAGGCAGATCAGGAACGCGATCCAGCCGAGGCCGAGCGGCGTCCCTCCCGAACCGAACAGCCGAGACAGCCGCGGGGCGAGGAAGGTAATGCCGCGGACCCCGGCCGCCGTGGGCCCGGTCGAATCGCCCCGGGCCTGATCGCGCGAGACCAGGGTTGGGGGCGTCGACTGCTCGGACGAGTCGCGCCACTCGGTGACGGCCGCCTTCAGGTCGTTCGTGAGGTCCTGGCAGCGCGCGTAGCGGTCGGAGGCGTTCTTCGCCAGGGTCTTCCTGATGATCCGATCGAACGGGGGCCGCAGCGCTGGATTGAGCTTCGAGGGAGGCGGCGGATCGACGTTCACCACCTGATAGGAGATGGCGGTCACGCTGTCCCCGACGAACGGTTTCTCTCCGGTGAGAAGCTGGTACAGGATGATGCCCAGCGAGAACTGATCCGTGCGCCCGTCAATCTCGGCACCGACCACCTGCTCGGGGGACATGTAGTTGGGGGTGCCGAAGAATTTGCCCGGTCGCGTGAGGCCGCCCGCCGCCAGGCGCGCGATGCCGAAATCGAGGACCTTCGGCTGGCCGCTCTCGGTCAGGAGGATGTTCGCCGGCTTGATGTCCCTGTGCACCACGCCGTTCTCATGCGCGAAGTCCAGCGCCTGCGCCAGTTTCTCCATCACGTCGGCCACCTGCAGCAGCGGCAGACGGCCGCCACCGGCCAGGAGCTCGTGCAGGTTCGTTCCGGTGACGAACTCCATGGCGATGTAGGCGTCCCCGCCGGCGCCCTTCTCACCGACGTCATAGATCGTGACGATGTTCGGGTGATTGAGCCGGCCCGCGACCTGCGCCTCGTGATAAAAACGCTGCAGAAACTCCTCTTCCTCGCCGGGGCCGAGAGGAAACGAGAAGGCGATGGTCTTCAGGGCGACCGGCCGGCCGATCCTCGGGTCGCGTGCCCTGTACACGACACCCATCGATCCCCGGCCGACCTCTTCGAGGATCTCGTAGCGTCCGATCGTCTTCGGCATGACCATCAGCCTGCCCCTCTGTCACCGGCCTCGGCGTGGGCGGCGCGGTCGAGCGTCAGGACAGTCTCCGCCCCGCGCGCCCCCCGGGGCAGGCCGCGGGCCCGCGCTTCAATATAGAACCCCTCCGGAGGATCGTCCAGAACACCGGGCTCTCGCAGGAAATCCCTACGCGGCCTTGCGATTGGCGGGGAGGGACAGGCCCTTCAGATACTCGATCGCCTTCCTCTGCTGCGGATCGTCAGGGTCCGTCAGTTTGCCGTCGATGGTCAGATCGGGCTGGATTCCCTGGCCGTGCCACTCCTTCCCTGCCGGAGACTGGTACTTTCCCGTCGCCAGGAGCACTCCGTCACCGTGCGGGAGCGGCAGGAGCTTGCGGACCGCTCCCTCGCCCCAGGTGCGCTGTCCGAGAATCGGCACTCCGAGGTCGTCACGCAGAGCGGCGGCCAGGACCTCGCAGGCGCCAGCCGTCCCCTCGTCCACCAGAACCGCCACGGGCCGGTCCCACGCGTTGCGCCGCCCGTCGGCCTTGTAGGACAGGTC
>QHXY01000389.1 GCA_003223145.1 Acidobacteriota bacterium | reverse complement strand
ACAGGGACAGACCCTTGTAATACAGCGCCCCCGGCACAGAACGCGAAGACGAGTAGCTCGACAGAATCTCGTCCGCCAGTTGCATGATCTTCTGGTCCTTCTCGTCGACGGAGGCAAAGGTCAGTCCGCCCGGGGCGGCCTGCTGAAGGGTCTCCAGCGTGGCGGAGACAGGCACGTGGTGCGCCTGGATGATCTGCCCGAGGAGGAGCGACGCCTTGTCCTCCCGGCCGCTGATCAAGTAGCGTGCTCCGAGGGACGCCACCGCCACGAGCGCGACGGCGGCGGCCCACACGCCGATGCGCCGGGCGTTGTGCTCGATGTAGACCGTCCCGCGCTCGAGAACCGTGACCAGCTCGTCCCGCTTGATTTGATGGCGCTCGGTCTTCTTCATGCCCCTCGCCGTCCTCCCGTCAGGAATGGTGGGCCTGGCGTGACTTGAACACGCGGCACCCGGATTAGGAATCCGGTGCTCTATCCACCTGAGCTACAGGCCCGTCCAGAAACTACACTTTACCCGCCGGCATCGATCCTCGTCAAGGCAAGGCCGGCGCGGGCATCCACCCAACCCCGTCGGGCCAGTGGCGCCGCCGCCTGCAGGTGTGGGACACTCCAGGACCCGGTGGGTGCCGACGTGGAGGCGATGTGAAGCGTCCGGCTCATTTCATCGCGTCGTCTCTATTGGCAGCGACGATGAGTCTGGCCTCCTGCGCCAGGCCGGCCCGGGTGTCTCATCGGGCCACGTTGCCGACCGGCTCGGGGGCGGTCGCCTGTGCCGAGGCCGCTGCAACCGATGCCGGGCTCGAGATCCTGCGCTCGGTGGCGGCTTCGCCGTGGTCAAGAGCGGCGACGCGGTCACCACGCTCGATTTCCGCGAGACCGCGCCGCGCGCCGCGTCACACGACATGTTCCTCGACCCCGACGGCGAGGTGATCCCGGACGCCTCTCTCGTCGGCGGTCTCGCCGCCGGAGTCCCCGGTTCGCCCGCAGGCCTGTTCGAGCTGCATCACCGGCACGGTTCCCTCCCCTGGCGCGCGGTCGTGGAGCCCGCCCTTCGACTGGCGCGTGACGGCTTCACGGTCTCCCAGCGCCTGCATGACGCCGTCGAATGGGAAACGGACCTCCTGGCGCGCTTCCCGGAGACCGCCGCCGTCTGGCTGCCCGAGGGGAAGCCGCCGGCGCCGGGCAGCGTGATGCGGCTCCCGGAGTTGGCGGCGACGCTGGCCGCCTACGCCGAGCGCGGGCCCGAGGCGATCATGTCGGGATCGATCGCGTCGGCGGTCGCATCGGCGTCGCGGGAGCACGGCGGCGTGCTCACGACAGCCGATCTTTCCGACTACCGTCCGATCTGGCGCGAGCCGCTGCGCTTCCGGGCCTTCGGGTGGGAGGTCGCCTCGATGCGGCTGCCCTCCTCGGGCGGATTCATCCTGGCCCAAAGCTTCGGGATGCTCGAGCATCTCGGATGGGACCGACTGCCACGGGAGGGGGTCGAGCGGCTCCACTTGCTCGCCGAGGTCTGGCGCCGGGCTTACTCCGATCGGTTTCTCCTCGGCGACCCGGCGCGCATGCCGACGGACGTCTCGCGGCTGCTCGGCCCCGAGTGGATCGCCGCGCGCGCCGCCGGCATCGATCGGGCGCGCGCCACGCCGTCGGCGCAGGTGTATCCCTGGCCCGGACGCGAGGCCGGCGAAGCGGCCGCCACCATGCACCTGTCGGTCGCCGACGGGACGGGGGAGATGGTGGCTCTGACGAGCACCCTCAATGGCTGGTTCGGCTGCGGCGTCTATGTGAAGGGCGCCGGGTTCCTGCTCAACAACGAGATGGACGACTGTCCTCCATGAGCCCGACGATTGCCTGGCGCGGGTCCGAATCGATCGCGCTCGGATCGCGGGGCGGGTCGCGCATCCCGACTTCCACGATGCAGGTGCTGCTCGATCTCATGGTCGATGGAGATTCCCTGCGCGCCGCGGTCGACCGTCCACGCATCCATCACCAGTGGCTTCCCGATCAGATCTCCGCCGAGCGCGGGGCCCTGGATGACACGACGCGAGCCGCCCTGGAGGCGCGGGGTCACACGATCCGCGAGGACGAGGGGATCGGCGAGGTGAATGTGGTGCGGCGCCTGTCCGGGGGGGAGCTGGAGGCGGCCGCCGATGCGCGGGGGCCCGGCGCCGCGGGCGTGACGAATCAGTAGCCGATCAGACTCACGACGTCGACTCCAGTGAGCCGGCTACGCCCTTCGAGAAAGGTGAGCTCCACCAGGAACCCGGCGCCGACGACATTCCCTTCCAGGCGCTCCACCAGGCTGCGGGTGGCGGAGGCGGTGCCGCCGGTGGCCAGCAGGTCGTCCACGATCAGGACCCTCTCCCCGGCCCGGATCGCGTCGGTGTGGATCTCCAGCCGGTCCTTGCCGTACTCGAGCGCGTACTCCTCCGCCAGCGTCTTCCAGGGAAGCTTGCCGGGCTTGCGCACCGGGACGAAGCCGGCCTTGAGGTGGAGTGCGATCGCCGGCGCGAAGATGTAGCCCCGCGACTCGATGCCGACGACCTTGCTGATCTCCCGGTCGCGGAAGCGCTCCGAGAGCGACGTCAGCGCGTACTGCAGCGCATCCCGGTCGTTCAGAAGCGGCGTGATGTCCTTGAAGACGATGCCCTTCTTGGGGAAATCGGGCACGTCGCGGATGTAACGGCGCAGGTCCATCTCGGTCCCCTCGCCTCTGCTCAGAAACGCACCTCGAACAGGGCCACGTCCGGATCCAGCTCGGTCGCCGATGACTCAACCTGGTCGACCGCGGCCCCTCTCGGCCCAGCGCGCAGCTGGTCCTCGAATCGACGCAGCGCCTCGGGGGGGCCCTGCGCCACCACCTCGACGCGCCCGTCGGGAAGGTTGCGCGCGAAGCCGCGGATCCCGAGGCCCGCGGCGGCGCGCACGGCGAAGAAACGGTAGCCGACCCCCTGAACCACGCCGCTGATCAGGAACCGGGTGGCTTTCATAGCAAGTTTCGGATGGTCGGGGCGAGTGGATTTGAACCACCGACCCCTTGGTCCCGAACCAAGTGCGCTACCAGGCTGCGCTACGCCCCGACCTGTCTCGAAAGAGAGCGGATTCTAAGCGAGGCGCCGGAGGCGGGT
>QHXY01000388.1 GCA_003223145.1 Acidobacteriota bacterium | reverse complement strand
GGTTGGATCAAGCCGATTCATGGGCCGCGCAGGGGGGGCGCCGGGCCGCCGCTGCGGCCCGCGTCAGTCGTACTCGAAGTGGAAGTGCACCTCGACCGTCGGCCGCGGGTAGGTCTTCGGCAGGGGATCGAAGGGCGCCGCCTTTTTCACCGCTTCCAGGGCCGCGGCGTCCCACGTGTCCGAGCCGCTCTTGTAGTGCAGCGTCGGCCCGGGCGCCGAGCCGTCTTTCCGGATGACGGCGATGACGACGGTCTTGCCGCCCGGTTCGGGTACCGTCGGCGGCCGCTTCCAGGCGGCCGCCACCTTCTTATAGGCGGCCTGCTGGTAGGCGGAGTCCTTGAAGTCGGCGGCGAAATAGATCTTCAGTTGCGGCGCCGCGGCGATCAGGCGAGAGCCCGTGAGCGCGACCGCCAAGAACCCCACGAGTAGCGCCAGCGTGTGACGTGAGCGGACCACGCGCCCAAGCGTACCACCGCGGAGCGCGGCCGAAAAGTCCACCTGCGGCGTCGGGGCCGGTTCCGCCCCGTGCGCACCGGACCCGGCCGGGATCGCGGGCGCGCCCCTGCAGTTTGCGTATCACTCCGCGAGCATCTTCAAGAGAGCCTCTGCGTACTCTTCCATTTTGGCGGGCCCGACCCCCCGCACCGTCCGGAGAGCGCCGTGGTCGCGGGGCCGCACGACCGCCAGCGCCTCGAGCGTCGAGTCGTGAAAGATGACGTAGGCCGGGACGCCCCGGCGCTTCGCTTCGGCGGCGCGCCAACTTTTCAGGCGTCCTAGAAGCTCGGCGTCGGGAGAGCCGCCGGCGGTTGCGCCCTGCGTCGTCACCGGCCCGCGCCCGCCGCGCGCCTTGCGAGGCCCGATTCGGGATATCGGCAACTGCTTGACGGGCAGTGCGAGCGAGGGCCGGTGGTCGGCGCGCATGACGGCGGCGCCCTCTTCGGTGAGGGCGAGGACGAACGCCCCCGGGCGGCCCCCCTCGATGCCGCGGCGCTCAAGAAGAGAGGCGTCCAGCAGCACGTCCAGGAGCGTCCTGACCTCCTCGATCGTCATGTCTTTCAGCCGGCCGAATGTCGGTACCCGCTCGAGACCGCGTTCGAGCACTTCCCGGCTGCGGCTGCCGGTGAGCACCTGGGAGATGCGCTCCACGCCGAACCGGGCGGGCAGGCGTGCCACGACCGACAGCGCGATGCGGACGCGCTCGAACTCCCGGTCGTCGAGAGGGCGCCCCTCGGGGCGCCGCCAACCGAGACAGACGTCGCAGGTGCCGCAGCGCGGGATCGTCCCGCGGCGCCCGGCGCCCGCGAAGTAATCGTAGATGAAGCGCGTCCGACAGCCGCGCCCGAAGGCGTACCGGAGCATGACGTCCAGACGGGCCCGATCGCGCCGCGCCTTCCGGGCCTGGGCCTCGAAGTCGATCGGCGGCTCCCCCGAGCCGGGTGCGATGCCGCGGCTCTCCGCGGCCCGGCGCAACAGGCGCGCCGCGGTCGCCGCGGCCATCCCGCCCGGCGCGCCTGATTCGATTGCCTCGACCTCCGCGCCTTTCCCCAGAAGCGCCCAGACCTCGCGGAACACCTCGGGAGACGGATTCGACCCCTCCAGGAAGAACTCCTGCGTCCGCACGTCGGCCGGCCCGAACAACAGCACCCCGCGCGCCGGCAGACCGTCCCGCCCGGCGCGCCCGACCTCCTGGTAATAAGCCTCGAGGCTGCCCGGCACGTCGGCGTGCGCCACGAAGCGCAGGTCCTTCTTGTCGACGCCCATGCCGAAGGCGTTGGTGGCGGCGATGACGTCGAGCCGCCCCGCGAACAAGTCGTCCTGCGCCCGCACCCGCTCCGCGTCCCCGAGCCCGGCGTGATACCGGCCGGCGCGCAGGCCGCGACCCCCGAGCCGCTCCATCCAGAGATCGACGTTTTTCCGGGTGGCCGCGTAGACGATGCCGGGCGGCCCGACCTCGCGCAGCAGTCGATCGAGGGCGCGGGCCTTGTCGGCGCGCGACCGGCACGACTCGACCGCCAGCGTCAGGTTGGGACGCTCGAACCCGGTCACGATCTCCAGCGGGTCCGACAGCCGGAGCTGACGGGCGATATCGGCGCGCACCTCCGGCGTCGCTGTGGCCGTGAACGCCCCGGCCGGCACACCGAGATCGCTCTTGAGCTCGCCGAGGCGGCCGTAATCCGGACGGAAATCATGCCCCCACTGGCTGATGCAGTGCGCCTCGTCCACGACCAGGCGGACGACCCGAGCGCGCGCCAGGGCCGCCCGGAACGGCGCGCTCGCCAACCGCTCTGGCGCGACGTACGCGAGACGCAACCGCCCCGCTGCGAGGTCGGCCTCCGCCGCGGCGCGCTCGGGACCGGCGAGCCCGGAGTGCACCGCGGCCGCCGGCAGGCCGCGCGACCTCAGCCCATCGACCTGATCCTTCATGAGAGCAATGAGCGGCGACACCACCACGGTCGTGCCGTCCAGAAGGAGCGCCGGCAGCTGGAAGCAGAGCGATTTGCCCGACCCGGTCGGCATGACCGCCACCAGGTCGCGCCCCTGGAACACCGCGGACGCGGCCTCCTGCTGCCCGGGCCGGAATTGCTCGAAGCCGAACCGCTCACGCAGAGCGGCCTGGAGAACACTATCGCTTTGGGTCTCGGACGGATTGATCACTGATGTCCCTCGGAAAGACATCGGCTCCTGGGCGCGCGGCTCCGGCTGATCGTATCTCATTCGCCGCATCCTCGGTCCTCATGCGTGTCTCGAGTCGGTCATTTCCAGGGTTGACGTCACGGCCGGCGGGTCGTACTTTTCCGCGGGAGGACCTACCGATGCACACATCGCTCCGGACTGTCCTGAGGGTGGCTGTGGTCGCTGTGCTCGCCGGTCTCGCGCCGATGCTGGCCCCCGCATCGTCACCTCGTTCACCGTATCTGTCGGCGCTGTCGGATCTCGCCGATCCGCCGACCTACGCCAAGAGCACCTGCAACTTCAAGGGTTGCGGCGGGAGCCGGCACAATGAGGCGTGCAATCCGATCAGCGTGCCGGGCAACTGCGTCACGTACCACGGCTTTTGCATCATCAGCAACTGCTAGCCGCTGCGCTGCCAGTTGATCCTGGAGATCGCGTTACGGCGCCCGCGGAAGGTGCCTGCCAGGACCGGCTGCTCCACCTCGCGCAGGTTGGATCTTGACAGACCGCCCTTCTGGTGTATTCTCCCGCTATATTTTGACCTCGTGAGAATTCTATTCTCTGATCTCGCATTGGGGAGGCTGGACCCCGGTCGCTCGCGCCCGGCGATGACTTACTTTCCGGCGTGGATCTTCTAGATCGACATCGCCGGATCGACCTGCTCGCCGGTCGCGCCTTCTCGGGCATGAATCTTGCGGTGCTCGAGAGGGGCTTCATTCAAGCAGTGCCCGCGAACCACAACGCGCACGTGGGAGGAATCCGATGAAACGAATCCTCAAGTTTCTTCTCCTCACGGGAACAGTCGTGCTGGCTCTCGCGGTCGCTTCCACGGTTTACGCAGGGTGCGATACTACAAAACCTATCCCTGTAGGGCACTATCTCAACGCCTACCTTGCCGCGGTAACCCGTCAATCAATAACGGGACGGCCGATTTTCTCTGCCGCGCCGCCAGCGACATCGCCTCCGGGGGGCCCTGCCCCAGGCTCGCAGGCTCCGCCACCGACGGGGTCGTGACGATCAACGGCGACTGGTCCAATTCCGGCGCGAACGGCTGCCCGGTGGCAAGCAAGGAAGGCGACAGCCCGGTCGTGGTCTTCTTGACGTCGATCGTGAATGAAGGCACGGCCTCGCATGCGGGCGTTTACGTTCTGTCTTCGGTCGGTTACTCGGCGACGAGCAACTCATTCCTCTCCGACCTGGCCCAGCCGTTCAACGGCACGACATTCCTGCCGGTTGTCGCCAACCTGATTCCTGCCCCGCGAATCGTGTCGTTCACGAAAAACGGCAACGGAACGGCCACGGCGAATCTCACGTGGGACGGCGCCATGACCATCGACGACTGCGCCCCCAACCCGGACCGGGTCAGCAGCACGTGCGCCGACTTTCCGAACGGCACGCGGCCGGTGCTCGATGGCTATGCGGTTTACGCGCTGACCGGGTCTTGTGCTTTGCAACTGACAACCAGCCGAGCCTCCGCCTGGGGCGCTGCATTGACCACGGCCCCCGCCAGCCGGCGCTCGGCCTCGGTGACGGTTCCATTCGACCCGGCCGAGGTGAGCTGTTCCTATCTGGCTCTGGGGCTGATCTCCGGTGGTCAGCCCGGGTGCGCCGTGTCGAGCCACGTCTCCCTCAAGGATGCGGATGGCGATGGTGACGGAGTCCCGGACACCATCGACAACTGTCCGACGATTCCGAACCCGAATCAGGCGGACCAGGACCTGGACGGCATCGGCGACGCCTGTGACAATTGTCCCACGGTCCCGAACCCGGACCAGGCGGATCAGGATTTCGACCGCTTCGGCGACGTCTGCGACAACTATCCGACGGTCCCGAACGCTGACCAGAATCCCGACGTTTGCGCGCAGTTTGGGGAGAACGTCGCGATCACGTTCACTTCTGCGCTAGGCAAGGGCTCCGGCACGCTCTTCTGGAACACCTCGCGCGAGATTGACCTGATCGGCTTCAACGTGGTAACCATCGACTCGAACGGCACCCGGACACAATTCAACACCGCCCTCATCCGCTGCGAGGAATGCGTCACGGGCATCGGTCACGCGTATGCTTTCGTGATCCCGAGGCACAAGAGCGGTCATGACCTGT
>QHXY01000077.1:15466-28025 GCA_003223145.1 Acidobacteriota bacterium | reverse complement strand
ACAATACGATGCGGGATCGGCGGTGACAATCGCCTCACGGCCGTCGGTGCTGAGAGAATTCCGCGGTGGTACATGGCACCCCCGGCGTGGAGATTCGCCACGGGTGTTTCTCTGAGGGACATGATCCGGGTCCCGCCGCAGGAGCTCCTGTGATGGCGGTCAGTTGACCCCCTCTCGGAGCGTGTGGGACAATCGGCGCCTCCATGCTGGAAGCGGATATCGTCCGGCGCGCCGTGCGGGCCGCCCTGGAGGAGGATCTCGGACCGGGCGACATCACTTCGCGCCTTGTTCTCGACCCACAGACGACGGCGCGGGGAATCGTGGTCGCGCGGGAACCGATCACCATCGCCGGTCTGCCGGTCGCGAAGGAGGTCTTCCTGCAGGTCGATTCCGCCCTGGTGTTCGAGCCCGGCTGCGAGGACGGAGACGAGCGCGCCGCCGGCGCGCGTCTGGCGACGGTCCGGGGGTCGGCGCGCTCCATCCTGACTGCCGAGCGGACAGCCCTGAACTTCCTCCAGAGGTTGGCCGGCATCGCCACCGCGACCCGTCGTGCGCTCGCGCTCGCGGGGGCAGCGCGGGTCCAGATCTCCGAGACTCGCAAGACGGTGCCGGGCCTGCGCGCCCTGGACAGGTACGCCGTGCGGGTCGGCGGGGGGACGAACCACCGCGCCGGTCTGTTCGACGCCATCTTGATCAAGGACAATCACTGGCGGCTCGCGGGCGGTGTGGGTGTCGCGGTCCGGCGGGCGCGGCTGGGACGGGGGAGAAACGACCCGATCGAGGGCTCGGTCGAAGTCGAGGCGACGACGGTCGAAGAGGTGGAGGAGGCGATTCAGGCGGGCGCCGACGCGGTCCTGCTCGACAACATGGATCGCCCGACGCTGCAGCGTGCCGTGTCGGCCGGCCGCGGCCGCGCCTTCCTGGAGGTTTCGGGGGGCGTGCGTGAGGAGGATATCCCGTTCCTGGCGTCGCTCGGCGTGGACCGCATTTCCCTCGGCTCTCTGACACACTCGGTGCGGGCGGCCGATCTGGCCCTTGAGGTGGAACCGGGTTGAAGGACGAGCAGACGAGCGAGGCCCTCACGCCGGCGTCGCTGCAGAGGCACCTGCGATCCGCGGTCTTCGGGCACCGGATCTTCTATTACCCGACCATCGGGTCGACCAACGACAGGGCTCTCGACCTGGCCACCGCCGGTGAGCCGGAGGGCGCGCTGGTCCTGGCGGAGGATCAGACGGGCGGGCGTGGACGGCGACAGCGGACCTGGGAATCGAGGGCCAGTCTCGGGATCTACGTGTCGTTGGTCCTGCGGCCGGGCGTGCCGGCGATCCAGGCCCCTCTGTTCACATTCACGGCGGCGGTAGCCGTGGCGGATGCCCTGCGCGAGACGTGCCACCTGCCCGGCGGCATCAAGTGGCCGAACGACGTCGTCGTGGGACGGCGCAAGGTCGCGGGCATCCTGGGTGAGACGCGCGGCTCCGAGCCGCGCATCCGCGAGATGGTGATCGGCATCGGGGTTAACGTGAACCACTCCGTGTGCGCCGACCGGGCGCCGATCCTCGCGTCGATTCTGGAGGGCTTCGAGAGACGGTACGCCCGGGTCCTGGCCGGCAAGCCCGCGGATCTTCTGCGGGAGTGGGAGGCTCTCTCGGCCCTGCCGCGCGGCCGCCGTGTCGCGGTGGAGGGGCCGCACGGGCGCTGCGAGGGGACCGTGGCCGGGGTGGACGACGAAGGGGCGCTCCTGCTCGACACGCCCGGGGGTGGAACGACGCGCGTCCCCTTCGGAGAGATCGTCGAGGCCCTCTGAGGCGGGAGGTCACCGCATGCTCCTGGTGATGGATGTCGGAAATACCAATACAGTCCTGGGTGTATATGACACGACGCGCCTGCTGGCGCACTGGCGCCTGACGACGGTTCGCGATCGGACCGTGGACGAGTACGGCATCTTGGCCCGCAACCTGCTCTCGCTCGCGGCGATCGAAGTCAGCGCGATCGATTCGCTGATCATCGCCTCGGTCGTCCCCCCGCTCAACAGCGTCCTCGAGGCGATGGCGCGGGCGTACTTCAAGCTGAAACCGCTGTTCGTCGAGCCCGGCGTCAAGACCGGCATGCCGATCCTGTACGACAATCCGCAGGAGGTGGGGGCCGACCGTATCGTCAACGGGGTCGCCGCCTACGAGCGTTACAAGAGCGCCACCGTGGTGGTTGATTTCGGGACCGCCACGACGTTCGACGCCATCTCGTCCCGGGGTGAGTACCTCGGGGGCGCGATAGCTCCCGGCCTGGCGATCTCGGCCGAGGCGCTGTTCGAGCGGGCGGCGCGGCTGCCACGCGTCGACATCCGGCGCCCCCCCAAGATCATCGGCCGCAACACCACCCACAGCCTGCAAGCGGGTCTGTTCTACGGCTACATCGCGCTGGTTCAGGGGATCCTGGAGCGCATCCGCCAGGAGATGGGGGAGCCGGCGCGGGCCATCGGCACCGGTGGCCTGGTCTCCCACCTGGAGACCGAGCTGCGGATGTTGCTGGACGATCTCGACCCGAACCTCACGCTCGAGGGGCTGCGCATCATCCACGACCGGAACCGATGACTCCCGGCAAAGCCGCCGACGAGTATTACGGCGCCATTGAGGAGGAGTTCGTCAGACGTCGGGGCGCGACGATGCTTCTGTCGCCCCGCGACTGGACTCTCATCGGGGAATGGAAGGAGGCCGGCGTCCCGCTGCGGGTCGTTCTCCAGGGCATCAAGAACGTCTTCGACTCCTTCGAGGCGCGCGCCCCGACCGGGCGCCGGATCAACTCGTTGTCGTACTGCCGGCAGGAGGTCCAGGTCCTCCACGAGATCTACCGCAGCCTGCATGCCGTGGAGGCCGGGCGACCCGCGCCGGGGGGAACGAACGCCGTGGGCGCCGCGGCGATGGCGCGCCACCTCGGCCGCCTGCACCGGCGAGTGCGGCTTGCGATGGCTGCCGCTTCCCTCGCCCGGCGGGATCCCCTGGTCGCGGGCCTGGCGCAGATTGGCGCCGAGATGAAGAGGCTGCGCAAAGCGATCAAGGACGGAGGCTTCGACCCGATCGGGCTCGAGGATCGGCTGCGCCGCTTCGACGACGAGATGCTGGAGGCCGCGCGCGTCTCCCTGGAGCCCGGCGCGCTGGCCGGGCTCCAGGCCGCGGCCGGGGAGGCGCTGGGCGCGGCGGCCGGACGCATGACGCCGGAGGCCCGTGAGGTTACGCGGAAGGCACGTCTGGCGCGGCTGCTGCGGGACCTCTGCGGATTGCCCCGTCTGACCCTGTTCGATTAATTCCTGACGCCGCCGCTTGCTCCTGAGGGCCGCGCGCGCTAACATCGGCCCCCCGCCTGGAGAGCCGGGCCGATCGAAGAGCGAGCGTGCCATCCACCGGGATGTCCCGGCTCTCCCCATCCGGACACGGGTCGCTTTTGTTCGCCGCGGCGTACGGGGCCGGGACCGCCCTCGCGTTCCTGCCCGCCCTTGACTGGCCGGGGGTCATCGTCCCGCTGGCCTTGCTGGCCCTCGTGCCAATCGGGGTCGCCCCAAGGGCGCGGACTCGCCTGACACGAGTCCTCGTCCCGTTGTTGCTCGGTGCCACGGCGGCCGCGGGCCATCGCCTCTGCGATCCACTGCCCCGCCTGCTGACCGCCTGGAGCGAACACGGTCGCTGCCCCGGCGAAACGCCGGTCGAGCTGCAGGGGCGCCTCATCGATTTTGAAGCGCTCCCGGAAGGACGCCTGGCGCTGCTCCTTCGCGTGCGGCGCTATGCCATCGCCGGGCCGGTGCCCTTGAGCGGCCGCGTGCGCGGACCGGTCGTCGCCCGGCTCACAGTTCCTCTCCCGGAGTCCTCCCCCGACCTGGGGCTGCGCCCCGGTGAGCGTCTTGAACTCACGGCCCGCATCGGGCCTCCCAGGAGCTTCCGGAATCCGGGCGCCTTCGATTACGCCGCGTATCTGAAGGCGGCCGGGATCGATCTCGTGGGGAGTGTCAAGAACTGGAGGCTGATCCGGGTCGCCCCGGGGAGTTGGGAATGGATCTACGGCATCCTTCCGGGCGCTCGGCGGGCGATCGTCGCCGCCCTGGCGCGGGCGGCGGGCGAGGGAGATGCCTCCACAGTCTCATTCCTGGCGGCTCTCCTGGTGGGCGAGCGCCAGAATCTGCCGACCGATCTCGAGGAGAAGCTCCTGGGCGCGGGCGTTTTTCACATCATCGCCCTTTCCGGCTTCAATGTGGCGCTGATCGCCGCCCTCACCTCCTCACTGCTGCGATGGTTCCCGATGCCGCCCGCCACCCGGCGCGCTCTTCTGGCCCTGACCGTGACGGCCTATTGGGCGATCGCCCGCTCCAGCGGTTCCATGGCGCGCGCCACCCTGATGGCCCTCCTGTACCTGGGCGGGGGGGTCCTGGGCCGGCGGGTCTCCGGGCTCGGCGCCATGTCGGCCGCCTCGGTGCTCCTGCTCATCGTGAATCCCTTCTGGATCCGGGACGCCGGCTTCCAGCTGAGCCTGGCGGCGACTCTCGGCATCCTGGTCCTTGCGCCCCCGGACGGGTTCTTCGCCTCGCGCGACCGACCGGCTGGCGCCGATCGGGGATGGACGGCGTGGACGAGGTCGATCTCAATACGCGTCCGGGATTCCCTGGGCGTCTCGGCCGCGGCGCTCGCGGGCACCGCCCTGGTGACGGCGCGGCACTTCCAGACACTCACGCCGATCGCCCTGGTGGCCAACCTGTTCGCGGTCCCGATCGCCAGCCTGCTGCTCGTGCTCGGGGTCGTCGCGAGCATCGTCGAGCCGTGGGCGCACCAGGTCGCCGTGGGATTGCTGATCGGCTGCCGGGTCCTGGTTCAGTCACTCGAGAGACTCTGCGGTTTCCTTGCGGGCGCCTCATGGGGCTCGTTCTTTGTGGTCCCGCCGCAGCGCATCCTCGTCCTCACCGGGCTCGTCAGCGTGGTCGCCATGGGTATCGGCGCGCGCGCGGTCCGTCGGCTGGCGCTCCTACTCTTCGCTTGCCTGCTCGCCGCGGTTGTCATGATCGGGCGACTCGGCCCCCCGTGCGGGCGATTGGAGATGGTGATGATCGATGTCGGGCAAGGGGACGCCGTGCTGGTGCGGTATCCGGCGGGGACGACCATGCTCATCGACGCCGGAGGGTTTGCGCATTCGCAGTTCGACGTCGGCGCCAAGGTCGTCGCACCCGCCCTGCGCGCTCTCGGAATCCTGAGGCTGGATGTCCTGGCGATCACCCACGCGCACCGCGATCATATCGGCGGCGCTCCGGCGATCCTGAAGCAGTTCTCGCCGCGGGCTGTCTGGCTCGGAAGAATGCCGCCGGGCGAATGGCGGGTGGACGAGCTGGAACGGCTCGCCGCAGAACGGGGGATCCCCGTTGTCTCGCCGCGGCGCGGGGTCCGGCTGCGCCTCGACGCGACGGACCTCGAAGTCCTCAATCCGGGACGGGGTGTGGCGGCCGCCGGCCCGGCCTCGAACAACGACTCGCTCGTCCTGCGGCTGTCCTACCGGGAGCGGAGCGTGCTCCTGACCGGCGACCTCGAGGAGGCCATCGAGTCGGTGCTGGTGCGCGAGGATCGGAATCTCGCCGCCGACCTTCTCAAGGTCGGCCACCATGGGAGCAGGACATCAACTTCGCCTCCGTTCCTGGCCCGTGTCCGCCCGCGTCTCGCGGCGATCTCCGTGGGGGAGGTGAATCCCTGGGGACATCCGAACACCGAGGTCCTCTCCCGACTCACCGCCGCGGGTGTCGTGGTTCTCACGACGGCACACGATGGCGCGGTCCGTCTGTCGACGGACGGTCGGTCGGGATGGGCGGTCGAGCGCCTGTCGGTCAAGGCCGCCCCCGTTCCCGAGACGTTCAGGACAGGCCAGGACTCTGGGGAATGACGCAGAGGATGAAGATCACCAGGGCGATCAGGGCGACCAGGATTCGTCCCGGCCCGAGGCTCTGTGTGTCGCCCAGCACGGGGGGATGCCTGGGGCCGATGATGGCCCACAGGATGCCGAAGACGATGAGATGAACGCCGTGGGCCAGGACGCCTCCGGCGATCAGAAGGACGATTCCGGCGCGCGAGATCAGGCGGTGAGCGCGGGCCGAGAGCGCGTACAGGACATGACCACCGTCGAGCTGTCCGACCGGCAGCAGGTTGAGGAAGGTCGCCAGGAGACCGACCCACGCCGCCACCACGACAGAATGGATCTGGACCGCGTCACCGGGGGCGAGGCCGGGGAAGAAACGAGACAGGGCGAGACTGAGCAGCAGACAGGGCGTGAAGACGATGCCGTGGCGGCCGGCGCTTTGATGCAGAAGCGTGGAACGCGACAAGCCGATAGCCAGGACGGGCAACGCCACGACGAACCCCGCGATCGGACCGGCGACCCCGATGTCGAACAGGGCTCGTCGGCTGGTGAACGGCGCCCGGATCCTGATGACGGCGCCGAAGGTCCCGAGGATCGGCGGGCCGGGAATGAAGAACGGCAACGAGGCGTCGATCCTGTAGATCCGGCAGGCGACATAATGGCCCATCTCGTGCGCCCCGAGAATCAGGATGAGGCTCGCGGAGTAGGGAAGACCAAGCGTCCACAGGGATGGTGTGAGAAAAACGTCCCGGACAGTTGCGGGAGACAGGTCGTCCAGCGTCAACAGCGTCCCGGCGATGAGCGTGGTGACCACCGTGAGCAGGAAGCACGCCAGATTGACGGAAGGTGGAAAAGGACGGCGCGCTGCCGGCACGACCGGCGGTGGCGCGTAACGATCGGGCTCCCAGGCCCGATCCTCGGAGTTCCGTGTTTCGCTCTCCATCGGAGGGAGCATTGTAACCCGGCCGGCCCTTGCGGCCGAGCGCCGCACGACGTCAGGCGTCCTCCGGGCGGCTACCTCAAATTACGCAGGTTCTTGCCGGGCTTGAAGCGGATGGTCTTGCCGGGAGGGATGCGGACCTCCGTGCCGGTTCGGGGATTGCGGCCGATCCCTTTCTTCCGCGGCTTGACCTGGAAGACGCCGAAGCCACGCAGCTCGATCCTTTCGCCGCGACGCATCGACTCCTTCATGGCGTCAAGGATCGCCTCGACCGCGACCACCGCCTTGACGCGGGTGATATCGGCGTTTTTCGCTACATTATTAATGATATCCGTCTTGATCATCCCCCGGCCTCCCGAGCGCCTTTACTGCAATCGAACGTAAGTTGCTGAAATTATAGGCAGCTACGATTCAGACTGTCAAGACGGCATCGCTAAGGGTCTGTGCTATATTCCGTTCGGCCTCAATAACTTGCATTCAATCGACAGGAGCCCGCCGCCGTGCCTCTGCCAGTGGTCGCCATCGTCGGGGCGCCGAATGTCGGGAAGTCCACTCTTTTCAATCGCATGCTCGGGCACCGGAAGGCGATTGTCTCGGACAAGCCGGGCGCCACGCGGGATCGGAACGCGGCGCGCTGCGACCTGTTCGGCGTGAGCGCCACCATCGTCGATACCGGAGGCATGGTGAGCCCCACGGCCGACGGTCTCGCCGGGCAGGTTCGGCTCGAAGCGCTCAAGGCGGTGGAGGAAGCCGACGTGATTCTGTTCCTGGTCGACGCCCGGGCCGGTCTCACGGGCCTCGACGTCGAAGTGGCGAGCATCCTGCGTTCCTCGGGCAAACCGCTCATCCCGGTGGCCAACAAGATCGACGCCGAGTCCCTGGAAGGGCACCAGTTCGAAGCCTACCGGCTTGGGCTGGGGGATGTCGTGCCGATCTCCGCGGAGGAAGGACGCGGCTTGGACGAGCTCATCGACCGGATCGTCCGGGTTCTGCCGGCCCGGCCCGCGCCGGCGCAGGACGAGAGTGTTCCGCTGGCCATCGTCGGCCGCCCCAACGTGGGCAAGTCGTCGCTGTTCAACCGGCTGGTTCGTGAGGATCGCGCGCTGGTTGCGCCGCTGCCCGGGACGACCCGTGATCCGGTCGATGCGCTGTTCGAGCACGCCGGCACAACCTACCGCATCATCGACACCGCCGGGATCCGGAGGCGAGCGCGGCGCGGGGAGGAGATCGAGTGGGTCAGCGTGCTGAAGGCGCGTCGCGCCCTCGAGGAAGCTGAGATTGCCATCGCCATGGTGGACGCGAGCGACCAAGTCGGGCACCAGGACATGGCCATCCTCGGCCTGATCGGACAGGAGCACACGCCAGCTGTCGTGGCCGCCAACAAGACTGATCTCCTGCGCGCCGGGGACCGGGCCCTGCGGACGAGACTGGACGAGATCCGCCGCACGCTCGGCTTCGCCCCGCATGTGCCGGTCGTGCCGGTGTCGGCCCTGACCGGCGAGGGAGTGCGCGTCCTCCTGGAGACCGTCGCTGTCCTGCGTGAGGAGAGCCGCCGGCGCTTCAGCACAGCCGATCTCAACCGGGCCCTGCAGGAGATCGTGGGAGACAAGCATCCTCCCGCGGATCAGGGGAGGGAGGTGCGGTTCTACGACATGACCCAGGCCGGCGGCCCTCCCCCTCGGTTCATCATCTTCGGCAACGGACGGCAGGCAGGCGAACCGTACCGCCGTTACCTGGCCGCACAGCTCCGCTCCCGCCTCGGTCTGAGGCACGTGCCGATCATCCTGAGCTTCCGCCGCCGGTCGTCGCGTTGACTCCCCCGGGAGCGGGTGTTATATTCGCCGCTCAGCGGAGAACGAATGGTTCTCTTCAACTATTCGACCCGCGAGCTGACGGCTAAGATCGTCTTCTACGGGCCGGGGCTTTGCGGGAAGACCACCAATCTCCAGTACATCTACGAATCAATCCCCGACAACGTCAAGAAGGGGAAGATGCTTTCTCTCGCGACCAAGACGGATCGCACGTTGTTCTTCGATTTCCTGCCGCTCGAGTTGGGCAAAATCCGCGGCATGAAGACGCGTATCCAGCTCTACACGGTCCCGGGTCAGGTGTTTTACAACTCGACGCGCAAGCTCGTGCTGAAGGGGGCGGACGGCGTGGTGTTCGTGGCGGACTCGCAGGGCAAGATGCTCGAGGCAAACGTCGAGAGCTATAAGAATCTTGAGGACAACCTGCGCGAGATGGGGCTGCGGATCGAGGAGATCCCGTTGGTCATGCAGTTCAACAAGAGGGACCTGCCGCATCTTTCCTCGATCGAGGAAATGAACACGCAGATCAACCGGCACAATGCGCCCTTCTATGAAGCGGTGGCGACGACCGGGATTGGCGTCGAGGACACGCTGAAGGCGATCACCAAGCTCGTGCTCAACAACCTCGCGACCAAGTACAAGCTCGAAGGGGCCGCGCCCGCCGAGACGGCCTCGTCCCGCCCCGGCAGCGAGCCGGGCCCCGCAGGCCCTTCGCCCGCGCGCCCTGCACCCACCGGGCCCCGGCCGGTACCGCCGCCTGTGCGGGCCGCGACCGGCGCGCGACCGGCCCGCGCGGCGCCGGCTCCGGAAGAGGACTTCGCCCTGGAGAACCTGGAAATCGAGGAGCCGCCGCCCGAGTCGGTCCCGGTCCGTCCGGCGCGGCCCGTCCGCGCGCCGGAGTCGGCCAGGCCGCCGGCCGCACGTGCCGCGGCTCAGCCCGCGGACGACGTGCTCGAGCTGGTCGAAGAGATTGATCTTCCGGGGCTCGACGTGGCGGGTGGCGAATCGATCGATCTGGGGGGAGACCTGCTCCAGGAGCTGGAGGACGAGACGATGCCCCTGGCGGCGCGCGCCGGCGGCAGTCCGTCGGGCCCGTCGCGCCAGGCCGCTGCGCCGCTGCGCGCCCGCGGGTCGCCAGGAAGCGCGGACGACCCCATCGATCTCGACGAGCCGATCGACCTCGAGGGAGGCTGGGAGGCTCCGGCGGCCGCGGTCGGTGCATCGACGGTCAATATCGGCCCTCTGGCTCCCGGCCAGGAGCGCACGATCGAGGTCCCGCTGATGGCAACCGTCGATGGCAGGCCGGTGCGTCTCAGCCTTAAGGTCACGGTCCGCCTGCCGCGCTGACGCGCCCCGTATGACGATCGAGGCGCCGCCCACCGATCCCGAAGCCACGCGACCGGCCTCCTCCCGCACCGCGCCCGCTGTCCCGGCCGTCCGGTCTCGCCGCCGCGCCCCCGAGAGGCGGGAGATCGCCCTGACCCTGGGTCTCGTCCTGCTGCTCAACATCCCCGGCGGGTTCCTGCAGCTCGCCAACCTGCGCTGGGGACTTCTCGCCACACAGATCCTGTTCATCGCGGCGCCCGTCTTCCTCGCGATCCGTCTTTTCTACCTTGATGCCCGCGCGGTCCTCCCGTTGCGCTGGCCCGGCCCGGCGTTTCTGGCGGGCGCGGCGCTCGGAATCGCCGGTCTGAATCACTTTCTCAACTACGTCCTCATCTGGCAGGACCGGTTCCTCCCGCTGCCGGGGCTGTGGCAGGGTCTGTTCGAGGACCTCGCAGCCTACGAGGGTCCGGCCGACCTCGTGTTGCTCCTCCTGCTCGTCGGGGTGGTGCCCGCCGTGTGCGAGGAGCTGCTGTTCCGCGGCTTCGTCCAGGCGGGACTCCTGCGGGAATTCGAGAGCGCTCCCAAGGCGATTCTGGTCGGCGCCCTGGTCTTTGCCGGCTTCCACCTGAATCCTTGGCGGCTCTCCGTACTGCTGGTGATCGGCCTGTACCTCGGTTTTCTGACGCAGCGCAGCGCCAGCCTCTTGCCGGCGATGCTGGCGCACGCGCTCAACAACGTCCTGTCGATTTCCCTGGCGGAGCTGCCCGACGCATGGCGAAGTTCGCTCGTCCAGTCGCCCTGGTCCCACGCCGGCGCGGCGGTATGCGTGGTCGCCGCGACGCTGCTGCTGCGCCCGTCCTCGTGGAGGCCGGAAATCCGCATGCTATAATTCCTTTCCGCATCGCAACCAAGAGGAGGAGTTTCACCATGACGCGTGCCCGCGCCGCCGCCCTGTTGAGCGCAGCGCTCTGCCTGGGCCTGGTTGGTCCCGCAGCCTCGGAGGCCCTCCTGTTCAGCGTGTACCCTTCGTTCGGTGCCAAGTTCGACATCGGATCGGAGAAATTCTCGCTGGTCACCAACATGGTCGTTTACAACATCAGCGGACAGACCTTCACGGACGTGACCTTCAAGCAGACCTACCCCGAGGGCGTCAGCGTCAAGGAGACCTACCAGCGCGAGGTCGGCACCGAGGCGACGGGCGAGCAGTCCTCGGCACGCAAGGTCGAGGGCAATGTCTTCTACGCCAGCCTGCCGACGTTCAAGAACCGGATGTACGTGGTCATTCCGAACGAGCTGGTGCTGGCGCGCCGTCTGAACGAAGTCACCTTTCCCGGCATCGAGATCTCGTATCTCGATCCGGGCGGCCAGCGGCAGACCGCCAAGATGCAAGACAACACCCAAGACCTGTTCATCTATTCCAATGTCGTCGGTGGGCTGGAGCGCTTCCTGCACAAGTACAACAACATCACGTTCGATTTCGCCAAGGCGGTGCCAAACCGCAAGGAATGGGAGTTCGCGCCGGTAGCGGCCAGCGCCCAGGGACGCTTCCCGACCGGCGTCATCGGCACGTTCCCGGGCGAGAACCAGTACAGCGGCCATTTCCGGATTCGCAGCGGCCCGCCCGGGGACAACATCCAGATCGTGGTGGCATACAAGTCGGCGCAGAAGAACGAGAGAGTGAACGACAAGGACGCGCTGCTGAAGAGCCTGCACGATTACCTGCGCTGGTGCGGGGAGTTCGACTTCCAGCCCGATGCCCTCAAGATCGATCGCGGCACCTGGAAAAAGTACGACGACACGTGGTCGGTCGAGGGGCGCTGGCTCGATACGATCAAGAACCGCTTGGGAGAAGGTCCGATGAAGGCGAAGGTCTTCTGGGGCGGGAGAGAGGACGTCGAGTATTACGTCTTCGCCCTGGCGCACGGGAGAGCGCTGGGAGTGGACAGCGCCAAGGCGAACCCCGAGAAGGAAGCGCAACTGGCGGGGGAAATCGACCGCCTCCTCGACACGTTCAAGTCGTCGATCATTCCGTTGTCCCACGAACGGAGGCGTTGAGGGCCCGGCGGAGGGGAGGCCGGGGGCTGTGGCGGGGGAGAGGGTGAGGCCTCCGCCGGCGCGCCCCCGACGATCATCTCGGCGCCGAACACCTCGATGCGCGCCGACTCCGACCAGGATCCCCTGGGAAGCGCCGCCTGGGCGCACAGCTCGTCGAGCGTTCTCTCGGGCGTCCACCCCTGCTTCGCCGCCAGGCCAGGAAGGAACAGCGCCCGGCGGCCCCACTTTTCCAGGAACACGCCCTGGGTGCCCAGACGGATCTCGGAGGGACCGCCAACCCTGGTGCGCTCGCCGATGATCGCGAGCTCGATGACCATGCCGTCCAGGTCCGCATCCGACAGCGGTGGGAATCGCGGGTCCCGGGTCGCGGCGCGCCTTGTGAACAGAATGACCTGCTGGTAGAGAGGCCGCGACGGCTCGATTTCGCCTTGCAGACCCCGGACGCGCCCGTCCTTCTTGAGCGTCACTAACAGACCGCGCTGCGCCACCAGGCACGGCGTGAAGGCATACGTCTCGAGGTCGGAATCCTTGATCGGGCTGTTCCTCAAGTGGC
>QHXY01000077.1:0-15258 GCA_003223145.1 Acidobacteriota bacterium | reverse complement strand
GCGCCGCCGCCGCGACCAGTCGATTCATGAACCGTACTGTAGCATCCCGTCGATCCGACCCACAAGAACAGCGGCGCGGGTGAGATGACACGTTGACGGCCCGCGACCGTGTGCTATACTCCGTGACCTCTTCTTGGCCCGGACCCCTCTCACGAAGGAGACGTCGAACCCCATGCGAAAGCCGCCGGACGTGTTGAAACTGGTGAAGGACAGCGACATCAAGATTGTGGATCTGCGCTTCATGGACATGCCCGGCCTCTGGCAGCACTTCTCCGTCCCGGCCCACGAGCTGACGGAGGGCAGTTTCGAGGAAGGCTTCGGGTTCGACGGCTCCAGCATCCGGGGGTTCCAGGCCATCCACGAGAGCGACATGCTCGTCGTTCCGGACGCCGAGAGCGCCTTCGTCGACGGGTTCACCGAAGTGCCGACCCTGGACCTGATCTGCAACGTGGTGGATCCCGTCACCAAGGAGCGCTACGGTCGCGACCCACGCGGCATCGCGCAGCGCGCCGAGAATTACCTTCAATACTCCAAGGTCGCGGACACCGCTTACTTCGGCCCCGAAGCCGAGTTTTTCATTTTCGACGACGTGCGCTTCGACCAGAACGCTCACAGCGGGTTCTATTACGTCGACTCGGTGGAGGGGCAGTGGAACTCCGGCAAGGACGAGAGGCCGAACCTCGGCTACCGCCCACGGCACAAAGAGGGCTATTTCCCGGTCCCGCCGCACGACCATTTCCAGGACCTGCGCTCCGAGATGGTGCTGAACCTGGAGCGCGCCGGCATCCAGATCGAGGCGCATCACCACGAGGTCGCGACCGGCGGACAGATGGAAATCGACATGCGCTACGACAGCCTGACGCGCGCCGCCGATCACGTGGTGATGTACAAGTACATCGTGAAGAACACCGCCATCAAGCGCGGGCGGACGGTCACGTTCATGCCGAAGCCGCTGTTCGGCGACAACGGCTCGGGCATGCACTGCCATCAGAGCCTCTGGAAGGGCGGCAAGAACCTGTTCGCCGGCGATGGCTACGGCGGTTTTTCTCCGATCGGCCTGCATTACATCGGCGGCCTGCTGAAGCATTCGCCCGCGCTGGCCGCGATCATCGCGCCGACGACCAACTCCTACAAGCGACTGACGCCCGGGTTCGAGGCGCCGGTCAACCTGGCCTACTCGCGGCGCAACCGCTCTGCGGCCATCCGGATTCCGATGATCTCCACGAGTCCGGCGGCCAAGCGTCTGGAGTATCGTCCGCCCGATCCCTCCTGCAACCCGTACCTGGCGTTCGCGGCGATGTTGATGGCGGGGCTCGACGGGGTCGAGAACAAGATCGATCCCGGCAAACCGCTCGACAAGGACATCTACGGCCTCGGGCCGAAGGAGCTGAAGGAGATTCCCTCCCTGCCCGGTTCCCTGGATGAGGCGCTCAACCACCTCGAACGGGACCACGAGTTCCTGCTCAAAGGGGACGTGTTCACCGAAGACAACATCCGCATGTGGATCGACTACAAGCGGGAACGCGAGGTGAACCCGATGCGTCTCCGGCCGCATCCGTACGAGTTCGCCCTGTACTTCGACATCTGATCCGTGACCGGCCCGCGCCCGAGCGGGTCGGCCGATGGCCGATCGTTCCTCCCGCGCCGGCGCCGCAAGAACCTGGCGTAACATGGCCGGCGCGAGGAGGAGCGGCTTGTCCGAAGCGACGATCGACGCGCTCATCGCGGCATCCCTTCCGCCGGGTGAGTCGTCCCGCCTGGCGGATCGGGTGGAGCGGCTTCCCGATCCGGCCGGCGCCCTGCGGGCGTTGCAGGTCTTCCGGGCGGAGACCGGGCGCCTGCCCGATCCATCGCGTCTTCCCAATTTTCTGGCGCTGGCGGGCTTCAGCCCCTACCTCGCGTCCCTGCTGATCCAGGAGCCGGCGTTCCTCGACTCCCTCCCGCCCGGGGGACCCACCCGCGAGCCACGCACCCGCGAGGATCTGGAAGAGGACTTGGCCCGCTTCATGCAGCTGAACTCCGGTTGCGAGCCGTCCCTTGTCCTGCGCCGATTCAAGAAGCGCGAGATCCTGCGTATCGCCCTTTCGGACATTCTCAGGATGACGGATCTGCCGGGTGTCACGCGTGACCTGTCTCTGCTGGCCGATGTGCTTGTCGACCGGGCGGTGCGTATGGCACGCACGTCGCTCGACGCCAGGTACGGCCGCCCCACCTGCCGCGACGATCAGGGTCACCTGGATGAGGCCACCTTCGTCGTCGTCGCGCTCGGAAAGCTCGGAGGGGAGGAGCTCAATTACAGCAGCGACATCGACCTGCTGTATCTGTTCTCGCGGGACGGTGAGACGTCCGGGAGGGACCTTTCGGGGGAGGGCTCCACGTCCAACAGGGAATTTTTTACGCGCCTGGCCACCGAGATCACGCGCCTCATCGCCGGCACGGGTCCCGAGGGACAGGTCTTCCGGATCGATCTCGGTCTGCGCCCGGGCGGGAAGGACGGGGACATCACCGTGTCGCTCCAGGCCGCCCTGGCCTACTACCGGAATTGGGCGGAAGGCTGGGAGCGCCAGGCCCTGATCAAGGCGCGGCCCGCTTCGGGCTGTTTGGCCGCGGGCCGCCGCTTCGTCGAGGGGGTCGAGCCGCTGGTCTATCCCGCCCGGCCCGACCCGTACACGATCCTCGAGATCGGCGCGATGAAAGACCGTATCGACGCGCGACTGAGCTCGGAGGGGCGCTCGGACACCGACATCAAGCTCGGACGGGGGGGCATCCGCGAGCTGGAGTTCGGCGTGCAAGCGCTGCAGCTGCAGCACGGCGGAAAAGACCCCTGGCTCCGACAGGGGAACACGCTCCTGGCGCTGCACCGCCTCGCCGACAAGGGTTTCCTCGGGTACGAAGAATACTCCGGTCTCAGCAAGGCCTACGTCTTCCTGCGCGAGCTGGAGCATCGGCTGCAGCTCGGCCAGAACCGTCAGACATCGACTCTGCCGGCGGACGCCGGCGAACTTCGGCGGGTTGCCCGCCGGATGGGCCTGCACGAGCAGGCCCCCGGCAGGGAAGTGGAGGCGCTCCTGGAGGCCCTCGACCTCCACCGCGAGGTCGTGCGCCGGTTCTACGACTCGGTCACAGGAGCTGTGGCGCAGGCACGCCTGGAGGACGAGAGGGACGACCTGTGGCTGGACCGCATGGACGACGAGACGCTGCGCGAGCGCCTTCTCCGCTCCGGAATCGCCGACCCCATTGCGGCGCTCCGGCCGGTCAAGCTGACCCGGAAGCTGCTGCAGCAGGCGGCCGCCGCACCGGAGACGAGGCGGGCGCTGCGCAAGAGCGGACCCGCGCTCCTGACCGCCGTCGGGCGCTCCGGCAATCCGCGGCGCGCGCTGGAAAACCTCGAACGGCTGTTCTCCTCCCTGGCCGCGGAAAAACAGGGTCTGCTGTCGCTCCTGTCACACCGGGAAATCCTCGGACCGACGGTGCACCTTCTCGGGAGAAGCGATTTTCTGGCCGGCATCCTCATCCGCCGGCCCGACATCCTCAGGACCCTCGAGGACCGCGGGCGCATCGTCCGCACCCCGGCGAGAGCCGATTACCTCCGGACGCTGGGACGAATCCTGCGGCACAAGGGCGACGCGCGCGCGCGGGCAGCGGAGTTGCGGCGCCGCCACCAGGAGGCTCTCGCGACCCTCGCCATCCGCGACATCAACCGGCAGGCGACCCTGCGCGAGGTCCTGAAAGGTCTGTCCGACCTTGCGGAGGCGACGCTGGAGGTGACCGTGCGGCTGGCCCGCCAGGGGCTCGGAGGGCCGGGTCGCGCGGCTCCGCCCGGGCTGCGTCTGGCCGCGCTGGGGCTGGGACGCCTCGGTTACCGCGAGATGGACTACGGCTCCGATCTCGATCTGGTCTTTGTGGATGAGGCGCGGCCGGGATCGGCCGCGCTGCGCTCGCTCACCCGGGTCTGGTGTGAGCGGATCGTCCGCAATCTCTCCAGCCTGAGCCGTGATGGGCAGCTGTATCGCGTCGACCTGAGGCTCCGTCCCTCGGGGGGAGAGGGGGACCTGATCATGTCGGTCGAAGGGCTCGTGGACTACTTTCGCGACACGGCGGAGGTCTGGGAGATGCAGTCGTTCCTCAAGGCAAGACCGGTCGCCGGTGAACCGGCCCTCGGTGGACGCGCCGCGCAGACGCTGGAGACCCTGATCCTGGAGCGCGGTTCGCATCTCGGGACCGACGTCCTGCGCGCCGCGGTGAACGACATGCGACAGCGGCTGGTTCAGGAAGCGCAGCGTGACGCCCGGCGCAGCGTCAAGCTGGGTGCCGGGGGACTGTTCGATATCCATTTCATCATCGAGTTCCTGCAGCTGCGGCACGGGGTGCCAAATCCGCCCGACAAGGACACGCTCCGCTTGCTGACCCACCTGCATCGCCTCGGGTATCTGAGCGAGACGGCGATGCAGGCCCTGTACGAGGCGTATCTGTTCTTCCGCGCCCTGGACCACGAAATGCGGCTGATCCACCAGCGCCCGTTGGATCGCCTGCCGGAGGACGACATCCGTCTCGCCGAGATCGCGGCCGCCATCGGTGCGTCCTCCGCCCCGGTCGGCGAGATGGCCGCCCACCTGCGGGAGACGTTCGAGCGGCACACCCAGGCCGTGCGACGGGCGTACGGCGAGACGATCGGACCGTTCACGGGGCGGCCGCGCGGATAGCCCGCGGGGACTGGCGGGCAGGCACCCGGCCTCAGCGGACCTCGAAGTCCCCCTCGACCGGCTGGGAGGCGTTGCCGGCCAGGTCCGTAGCGACGACACGCAGGTGATGCGTTCCGGGAGAGAGACGAGGCGGTTCCAGGACCTTGGAGAGACCGCGGTCCGGGTCGAATTCCGACTCGAGTGACCGTCCGTCGATCTCGAACACGACGCCATCATAGTTGAGCCCCTTGCCCTCCTCTTCGATCCGGGCTTGAACCTCCGGCCGCCGCGCAACTCCGCGCGAACCGGGGCGCGGTTTGATCTCGAGGATCCCGGGAGGCGAAGCGTCCTGCAGCAGAGCGAACCGTCCGTAGCGACGGAAGGCGAGCGACAGCCGCGTCCTTCCGGAGTCGAGCTCACCGCCCTCGTAGGACCAGTGCCCGCGCCCGGCGTCCCAGCGGTAGATGCCGAGAGTCTCCGCGGCCACGGCGTCGGGGTTCACCTCGAAGGAGAGCGTGCCTCGTTCGTTGAGCGCCTCGCCATCCGGCAGGAGCTCGATCGCCTCGGCCATCGCCGGAAGCCTGTCGGTTCCGGCGATGCGCTCGGTACGCAGAGCAACCGGACCCGCGAAGAATCGACTGCCGGCGGGAAGCCTGAGCGCGAAGCCGGGTCCCTCGTAGTCGAGGGGGTGGCCCGGCTCGACCCAGCGCGCGTCCAGGACCAGGCTGGCGATCGGCGACGGCCCTCCCTCGACGACGAGGAAGAACGGCGCCGACCCCGAGGCGCGGGCGTAAGGGAGAGCGGCGCCCCATCGAAGAGCATTCCGATAGACGAGCGGTTCGAGGATCGTCCTCGGGTTTCCCGCGGCCAGCCGCAGAGGCGGCGCGTTCGGTCCTGTCATCGTCGCCAGGACGTCCAGGAAGGCGGGCCAGGCCTCCAGCGCCGGTGCGAGGTCGGTGAGCGTGGAAGACCCGGGAGGATCCGCGGTGAGGATCCGCCAGGGTCCCGTCACTCCATCCCGTATTTCCCGGATGCGCGCGGCGCGCACGCCGCGCGAGGCGGCGCCCTGGGGCGGGGCGCAGACGCCGCGATCGAGGTCGCAGATCATCGGGCGGAACCCGCCGCCGGATTCGTCCCAGAACTCCGCCTCCACCCGGTTCTGCGGCACCTGGCAGCCGCGCGATCGGACGTTCGCCGCGAGGGGCGGCGCCGGATCGCGGCCGGGATACCTGAAGCGGATCGACCCGTGCCCTCCGGCCTGGTCGTCCCAGCCAAGATCCTCCGGTTCACCGGGCCGGCCGACCAGGATGCAGACGCGCCCCCGGGATCGATTGCCGGCGGAATCCTCGACCGAGATGTCGAGAACGTGCGGTCCGGGCCCCAGGTCGAAGGCTCCCGGGTAGTCGTCCACGGGCACGGCGCTCCCTCCGTCGTTCCCCGATCCAAGCTCGTTCCCGGGCAGGTGGAACAGCCGGTACGCGAACGCCGCCGGCCCCAGTCGGCTGTAGCGGTGATCGTAGATGAGCCCCGACTCGGGATACTGCTCGAAGCGGAATGACTGAAAGGCCAGCCGGTAACGCAGCGTGCCGTCGACGGCGGTCTCGATCGCGTGGACACCGGCGCGTCCTGATTCTCCGGCGGGATCGTACGCGGAGAGCGCGACGAGAAACGGACCGTTGACCCGGACGGGGCCATCGGTCGTGCGCCGCCCGTCGCTTGCTGCCTTGAGCGGATACGACTTCTCCCGCGCCTCACCCTCGACGAACGTCCCGGGCGAAGCGGCGGTGACAATCAGAGTCTCGAGGACCGGCGGCAGGCGGCCGTCCCGCGGGAGAAGTCCCGCCTCGAACGGATCGACCGGCGCGTCCTGCCGATCGCGCACCTCGAAGTGCAGGTGCGGCGGTCCGACCCCCGACTCCCCCGAAAAGGCGATAACCTGCCCGCGACGCACCCGGATCGGGGGATCCGGGTAAATGTCACCTGGATAGCGTGTCTTCGCCTCAGCCTGCCGGCGCGCCACCAGACGCTCCAGGTGCAGCACGGCGTCCTCGTAGCGCTCGAGGTGTCCGTACACCGTGACCCGGCCCGACCGGTGACGCAGGTACAGGGCCCTCCCGTAGCCGCGCCACTCCACCTTGAGACGGAACACCTCTCCGGCGTCGGCCGCCAGGACTCTGTAACCCGTGGACCCGCCCGTCGAGATGTCGATCCCGGCGTGCAGGTGATCGTAACGGTACTCTCCGAAGGCCGAGAGCACGCTGCCGGGAACCTGCAAGGGCCAGAGGAGCACCCCTTCCGGAGCGCGACGCGCGGCGGGCCCTCGCCGGGTGGGGGAGGCGGCGCGGGGGCGCGCCGGCGGCGGCATGGGTCCAGCCAGCACCGGGACGGCCAGCACGGCCAGTCCCGCGATCACCGCCGGGACGAACGGCGGGTGAAGGTGGGAGAGCCGCCGGGTGAGCCGCATGGCCCGCGCATTGTAGCGACAAAGATGCCCGGGGCCAATCCACGCATCGTTTGACTTCGACTTTTGGCTTCCATTATCATCGCCGCCGTCCCGCCCGTAACTCCCCGGCGGCCCGAGAAATAGCCGATGACACGCGATCCGTTCAGAGAGTTTGCCGTCAAGCGGAAAAAGGGAGAGACGATCTACGTGGACGGGGATCTCGGCAGCGAAATGTACGTCGTCCAGTCGGGTGCGGTGCGCATCTTCCGCACCATCGCGGGGGTGAAGCAGGAGCTGGCCATCATGGAAAAGGGCGATTTCTTCGGCGAGATCGCGGTGCTGGAAGGCTTGCCGCGCACGGCGTCCGCGGAGGCGCTCGACGACTCCGAGCTCATCGAGATCAACAGCACGACGTTCGACACGATGATCCGCACCAACATCGAGATCGCCGTGCGGATGCTGCGCAAGCTGAGCAACCGGCTCCAGGAGGCGAACCGCAAGCTCGAGATCCTGTCGCGCGCGACTGCGCCCGGGAAGCAGGTCCCGCAGGCGGCCCGGGTCGCGGCCGTGGATATGGACCAGCCCGCCGAGCCGCCTTCCCCCGTGGCGAGCGCGGCGCCGGCCGCCGGCCTGCAGGCGGCTCCGAAGCCGATCGAGGAGGTCGAGGTCCCCGAAGGGGCGCTGGCGCTCCTGGTGCTCGAGGGCGGCTCGCGTCATTTTCCGATCACCACCGACACGGCGCTCATCGGCCGCTACGATCCGGTGACCGGAACGCGCCCCGAGATCGACCTCACTCAGGTGGACATCAACCGGTCGGTGTCGCGGCGCCACGCCAGGATCGTGTTCCAGGAGGGAGCGTTCATGCTCTCGGAGGAGGTGGGCGCGCTGAACGGCACGTTTGTCAACGGCGTGCGCCTGAGCTCCGGAACACCGACGCGGATCGTCAGCGGCGACAAGGTGGGGTTGGGGATGGTCGCCCTGGTCTTCAAGACGTCGGGCAACGCCGCGGGCAGGAAGACGGCCTCCGCCGGCAGGTCCTGAGGAGACGGCCTGTGGCGCACGCCGACCTGCGCGCCTTCCTCGATGTCCTCGAAAAGCGGCGCGAGCTGGTGCGAGTGCGCGAGCCGGTGGACGTCGATCTCGAGATCAGCGCCGTCACCGACCGGGTCTCCAAAACGCCGGGTGGCGGTCCAGCCCTGCTGTTCGAGCGACCCGAGGGCTACGACGTGCCTGTCCTGATCAACTCCCTCGGTTCGCTCAGCCGCATGCAGCTGGCCCTCGAGGTCGACTCCCTCGACGTCTTCGGCGAGCGCATCGACGTCCTTCTGGAGGGGAAGGCGCCGGTCTCTCTCCTGGACAAGATCAAGATGCTGCCGAAGCTCAAAGACCTGGCCGACCTGTTCCCGGTCGTCGTGAAGAAGGCCGCCTGCCAGGAGATGATCGAGAGGGACCATCCTTCCCTCCGGTCACTGCCCGTGATCAAGTGCTGGCCGAAGGACGGCGGACGATACATCACCCTGCCGCTCGTGTTCACGCGTGATCCGGAGACCGGCAAGCGCAACTGCGGGATCTATCGCATGCAGGTGTTCGACGCGACCACGGCCGCGATGCACTGGCAGATCCACAAGCACGGAGCGCACCACCATCGTCGCGCCGAGGAGCGCCGGCGGCGGCTGGAGGTCGCCTGCGCCATCGGCGCCGACCCCGCGCTGGTGTTCGCCGCCGCCGCGCCCCTCCCCGACGACGTGGACGAGATGCTCCTCGCCGGTTTCGTGCGGCGCGAGCCCGTCCCGATGGTGAAGTGCGTGACCGTCGACGTCGAGGTCCCCGCCGCGGCCGAGATCATCCTGGAGGGATACGTCGACCCGCAGGAGAGGCGGACCGAGGGCCCCTTCGGCGACCACACCGGGTATTATTCGCTTCCGGATGAGTACCCGGTGTTCCACCTGACCTGCATCACCCGCCGGCGGGATCCGATCTACCAGACCACCATCGTCGGCCCGCCGCCCATGGAGGACTACTACATCGGCAAGGCCATCGAGCGGGTCTTCCTGCCGATCATGAAGCGCCAGCTGCCGGAGATCGCGGACATCAGCATGCCGGCCGAGGGGATTTTCCACAACCTGATCCTGGTGTCGATGCGCAAGAGATACCCGGGGCATGCCCGCAAGATCATGCACGCCCTCTGGGGGATGGGGCAGGCGATGTTCAGCAAGGTGATCGTGGTGGTGGACGACGACGTGAACGTGCAGGACGTGCGGGAAGTCGCCTGGAAGGCGCTCAACCACATCGACCCCGAGCGGGACATCGACTTCGTGCTCGGTCCGGTCGACGAGCTCGATCACGCGTCGCGGCTGCCCCAGCTGGGCTCGCACATGGGCGTGGATGCCACACGCAAATGGCCCAGCGAGGGCTTCAACCGCGACTGGCCGCAGGAGATCCGCCACACGCCCGAGACCCTCGCCCTGATCGAAGCGAAGTGGCCGAAATACGGGATTGGGTAGCGGCAGGACGCGACATCGGGAGGCGGTATGGGCAATTTCATGGGTGGATCGGCCTACGCCATGGCGCGCGACATCGCCGAAGGGATGATCCTGGTCAACGCGGGCACCTTCAAGAAGTTTGCCCCGGGCGAGATGCGGCAGCTCGTGTTCGAGCTGGACAAGGTCCAGAAGGAGACGCGGGCCGACCAGCCGCCCCTGGACGACACCCAGGCGATCCAGAAGCGGGGTCGGAAGCTGAGCCGCATCACGGCCGCTCTCCAGATCATCAACTCCGCCATGCTCAAGAGGACGTCTTGAGGGCCCCGGAAGGATCTTCGCATGAGGCGCGCAAGAGGGTCCTGTCCGGATTCCGACCGACGGGACCGATGCACATCGGCCACCTGGTCGGGGCATTGGAAAACTGGATCAGGCTGCAGGAGACGCACGATTGCTTCTTCGCGATCTGTGACTGGCACGCTCTGACCAGCGAGTATGCCGACACCTCGTCGATCAAGGATTACGTCCTCGACATGGCCCTGGATTGGCTGGCCGCGGGGCTCGACCCGGAGAAGTGCACGATCTTCGTCCAGTCGCATGTCCCCGAGCATGCCGAGCTGCACCTGCTCCTGTCGATGATCGTCCCCGTCACCTGGCTGGAGCGTGTGCCCACCTATAAGGAGCAGCAGCAGCAGATCAGCAATCGCGACCTCACCAATTACGGCTTTCTTGGTTACCCGGTCCTGCAGGCCGCCGACATCCTGATCTACCGGGCCGAGCTGGTGCCGGTGGGCGAGGACCAGCTTGCGCACCTGGAGCTGTGCCGCGAGATCGCGCGGCGATTCAACTCCCTCTACGGCCCGGTGTTTCCGGAGCCGCAGGCGCTCACCACCCGCGTGCCGCGGGTGCCGGGCACCGATGGGCGCAAGATGAGCAAGTCGTACGGCAACGCCCTCAACCTGGGTGACCCGATCGAGGAGACCCGGGAGAGGGTTCTGAGGATGGTCACCGACCCGGCGCGCAAGACTCGCCAGGATCCTGGGAACCCGGACATCTGTCCGGTCTATGATCTGCACAAGGCGTTCTCGGACCGGACGACCATCGACCTGGTCAACGTGGAATGCCGGCGCGCCGGGATCGGCTGCATCGATTGCAAGACGTATCTCCTCAAGCATCTGGAACCGGTCCTGCGGCCGATCCAGGAGAGACGCTCGCGCCTGGCGCGTGAGCGTGACCGGGTCCGGGAAATCCTGGCGGAGGGGGCGCGTCGGGCGCGGGCCGAAGCGACCAGAACGATGGAGAGCGTGCGAGCCGCCATGAAGATGGATACGAGACTTCCCGGATGAGCGAGTCGACTCACACCCTGCCGGATGCCGCCTCACGCACCGACCTTCGTCTGGGCGCGTTCGAAGGCCCCTTGGACCTCCTCCTGCACCTCATCCGCACCGAGGAGATCGACGTCACGACGATTCCGGTGGCCGAGATCGCGCGACAGTACAATGCGTTCCTGGCCTCCGGGGGAGCACCCGACCCGGAGGCAGCGGGAGACCACATGGTGGGCGTGGCCACGCTCATTCATGTGAAATCACGCCGTCTGCTTCCGCCCGATCCGGAGAGCCTCGCCGACGCGCCGGCGTCCGACGACCTCCGTGAGGAGGCCGCGGGAGCCCGCGGCCAGGCAGTGCGCCAGGCCGCCGAGCATCTCCAGGAGAGGGAGGCGGTCATGGAGCTCGTTTATTTCCGGCCCGCATACGCCATCTCCGAGTACGCCGGAGAGCAGGGCATCGATGCCGACCTGTTCGCGCTCCTGCGGGCGTTCAGCGACATTCTGCGGCGGATCGAGACCGACGCGACGGCGCATATCAGCCGCGAGCGCATGACGCTGGTGGACAGGATCCACTGGCTGATGGACACCATGCAGCGTGAGCGACGCGTCCATTTCCGCCGGCTGTTCGCGGGTCTCGCCGACAGGGTCGCCTGCATCCTGACGTTCCTGGCGCTGCTGGAGGTGATACGCCTGCGCCTCGTGCGGGCGCACGTGAGCCACCGGCACGAGGACATTCTCATCCTGCTCGCCGACGAGCCGGTCTGGAGCACCTCAGGAGAGGAATCGACCCGTGCGTGAGAGTGCGGCCGTGCCCTTGGGAGAGAGGCTGCGCGCCATCGTGGAGGCCCTGGTCTTCGCCGCGGAGGAGCCCCTGACCCTCGAGGATCTGATCGATCTCTTCCCCGCGGCGGGCCGGGAGATTCTGCAGGGAGCACTGGACGCCGTGCGGAGCGCCTGCGAGCCCGAGGAACGCGGCCTCACCGTACAGCGTGTGGCGGGCGGATACCGGATGGCCACGAAGCCGGAGCTTGGGGAATGGGTGCGCGCCCTGTTTCGCTCGCGCAACCGGCGGCGCCTCACCTCCCAGGCGCTCGAGACGCTGGCGATCATCGCCTACCGTCAGCCGATCACCACGCCGGAGATCCAGGCGATCCGGGGCGCCGATCCGACGTCGGTGCTGGAGGCGCTGCTCGTCAAGAAGCTGGTGCGGGTCCTGGGACGCAAGAAGGTCGTGGGCAAGCCGTTGCTCTACGGCACGACACGGGAGTTCCTGGCGCATTTCGGGCTGAACTCACTGGAGGACCTGCCCGACATCGCCGAGTTCGGAATACGGGACCCGGGTGCCGGATCGCGTCCATCCGGATCCGTCGTGCTGCCCGTCGCCGCGACGGGGGCCGTCGGTCCGTTCGAAGAAGACAATGACGACTCAGGCGGCAATGGGGAAGAGACCCAGGAAGATGAAGACGACGAGAGCGAGCGCGGAGACGATGGGGACGATTCATGACGCTTCGGGCGGCGTCAGGCTGCAGAAGTTTCTGGCCGCGGGCGGTGTCGCCTCGCGGCGTGAAGGCGAGCGCCTGATCCTGGGTGGCCGCGTCGAGGTGAACGGGCGCATCGTCACCATCCTCGGAACGAGGGTCGATCCGGACCGGGACATCGTCCGGGTCGACGGACACAGGGTGCAGCCTCCGCCGACCCGGCGGGCCGGCCGACCGTCCTGGACCTCCTGCAGGGCGTGCGCGAGCGGGTCTTCCCGGTGGGCCGGCTCGACTGGAACAGCGAGGGGCTGCTGATCCTGACCAACGTCGGCGATCTGGCGTTCCGGCTGACGCATCCCGCCAATCACGTGCCCAAGGTCTACCGGGTGAAGGTCAAGGGAGCGGTCACCACGCACGACATGGAAGCGCTCCGCCGGGGAATGTTCCTGGACGGGAGGCGCACCCTGCCGGCCCGGGTGGAGCGGGTATCCGGACAGGCGAACACCTGGCTCGAGGTGACCCTGTACGAGGGGCGGAAGAACCAGATTCGTCGGTTGTTCGACCGCCTCGGGCACGGTGTCCTCAAGCTCAAGCGGATCGCCATTGGGCCGATCCGCGACCGTGCCCTGAAACCGGGGGAGTGGCGCCGGCTCACCCTGGAGGAGGTCCGGCGACTGCGGGAGGCATCGTGAAAGTACGCATCCCAGCTCATGTCCGCAAGATCGCGGTCTATGTCGCGGGCAAACCGATGGAGGAGGCGGAGAGGCAGCTCGGGATCCACCAGGTCGTCAAGCTCGCGAGCAACGAGAACCCACTGGGGCCCTCGCCCCTGGCGCTCGGGGCCATCCGCGAGGCGGCCGCCCGCGTGAACCGCTACCCCGACAGCCTCGGCTACGAGCTGCGCCAGGCGTTGTCCAGACGACTCGGTTTTCCCACGGAGCAGATCGTGCTGGGGAACGGATCGACTGAAATCGTCGAGACCCTGGCCAAGACGTTTCTTTCGCGGCAGAGGGGCGCGGTGGTCGCCGACCAGTCGTTCATCATGTACCCGATAGCGGTGCGGACGATGGGGGCGCCCCTGACGCTGGTGCCGCTCAAGGATTACCGGCACGATCTGCCCGCGATGGCCGCCGCCTGTGACAGGAGGACGGCGCTGGTTTACATCGGTAATCCCAACAACCCGACGGGGACCCACGTCGACCGTGCCGCATTGGACGCGTACTTCCGCAGTGTTCCCGGACACGTCCTGACAGTCGTCGATGAGGCCTACTGCGACTACGTCACGGCGGACGATTACCCCGACTGTCTGTAGGACCTGAGAGGGGGTCGCAACGTCGTCGTGCTCAGGACCTTCTCGAAGATCTACGGGCTGGCCGGAATGCGAATCGGCTACGCGGTCACCCTTCATGAGGTGGCGAGCGCCCTGGAATCGGTCCGATCGCCGTTCAATACCTCGGTGCTGGCGCAGGTCGCCGCCCGCGCTGCGATGGAGGACGTCGACCACGTCCGGCGATCGCGGGAGGGGAACAGCCGGGAAGTGGCCTACCTCGAGCAGGAACTGGCGCGACGCGGCGCCAGATTCGTGCCGACCGTGGCGAACTTTCTACTGGTGTTTACGCCGGATCTCGGAGAGGAGACCTACCAGTCTTTGCTGCATGAGGGGGTCATCGTCAGACCGATGGGGGCCTACGGCTTTGATCGCGCCGTGCGCGTGTCGGTAGGGACCCGAAGCGAGAACGAACGCTTCCTGGCCGTCTGGGATCGGGTGGTCGCGCGGACCCAGGGGCCCGTATGTCCGACCTCCCGCGTCTCGTAATCTGATGAAAATAAAGTTTTTCTTGTTGACAGAAGGGAGGCCGGTCAGTATCCTTTCCCAATCCTGCCAAGGGGGTTGCGGCTCTTTTGGAATGATGCGCCCAGTGGAGCATGTCCCCGGCAGGGTGGAGAATCAGCCGATCCGGCGCCGTGAATCTCCGCGAGATGGTGTTTGATCCGGGATGCCAACGTGCGTCCCCAAAATGGCGCGGCGGGTTACGAGGCAGCCGCCGACCGAAACGACAAGGAGGTACCTGCCTGCATGGATTTGCAGAAGATGAAAGACGATCCCACCCTTGGACCGCTTGACGCGGACCCGCAGAACCTGAACCCCTCTCCCAAGCCGAAACGAACCGAACGCCTCAGAGTGCTGGATGGCGTCGACGCCGAATTCGAAGGCGGGGAGTACGAACAACTCCTCGAGATGTATGACCAGTCCCTGCGCACGCTGGCGGAAGGCGAGGTCGTGCGTGGCCGCGTGCTGCGCATCAGCGGCAGTGAGGTCGTCGTCGACGTAGGGTACAAGTCCGAGGGCATCATCGACCTCGACGAGTTCCTCGGGCCGGACGGGCAGGTGCACGTCCAGGCCGGCGACGAGATCGACGTTCTCCTGGAAAAGACCGAGAACAAGGATGGCTACGTGGTCCTCTCCAAGGAGAAGGCCGAGAAGATGAAGGTGTGGGAGGAGATCGAGCGGGCCTATGCCGACGGACGACCCGTCACCGGCGTCGTCAAGGAGCGGATTAAGGGCGGCCTGGCCGTGGACATCGGCGTGCGCGCCTTCCTGCCCGGTTCCCTGGTCGACCTGCGCCCCGTTCGCAATCTCGATGCCATGAAGGGGAAAGAGCTGCAGATGCGGGTCATCAAGGTGAACCGCAAGCGTGGCAACATCGTCCTGTCCCGCAAGGCGGTGCTCGAGGAGGAGAACGCCGAGAAGAAGCGCCGCACGCTCGGCGGTCTGACGGAGGGCAAGGTCGTGAGGGGTGTGGTGAAGAACATCACCGAGTACGGCGCCTTCATCGACCTGGGCGGC
>QHXY01000387.1 GCA_003223145.1 Acidobacteriota bacterium | reverse complement strand
GGCGTGGTGGGCGGTGGCGATGCTGAATCCGATCGACCCGGACTGGTCGGCGCCTTCTACGCCGGAGGTCTGCGCGATCCACTCGCCGGTGAGAGCTATCTTGGAGCTCAGGCGCAGCTCGCCGCCGACGCCGACCGCGGTCGTCCCGCGCTGGTCGTCCGGGTTGAGAAAATTCGTGTGCGAGACGTAGGTCGGCACGAGCATGAGTGACAGACGCTCGCCGAAGCGCCGCGCCAGGATCGCCTGGGCGCCCGCGCGATCGCGATTGAACGCTCCGGTCTCTCTGAGGTTGGAGTAGCTGCCGCGCAAGGCGAGCGAGACCGGGGCGCGGCCGGCGACCTGGCGCACGGGGGTCCACTCCGCGTAGGTCTCATAGTCGTGCTCCAGGTTCGTCCGACGCAGCCCCATCTCGAGTGTGTCGGTGAGACCGTAGGCGAGTCCAATCGAGATCCAGGCGCCGCTGTCGAGCCCGTAGAAGTCCTTGCTGCCGGCGCCGCGGGTCGACTCCTTGAATCGGTGCAGGATCTGGAACTCCAGCGTGCGAGCCCCGAGCGGGTCGGGGGTCGGCAGGTTGGCGAGCGTCGAGCCCTGGAACGTCCGGGTCGCCATGGTCGCCTTCTCGGGGGGCGGCGGGACACCCCAGAGGTCCGCCGGGAACGACTCAATCCACTGGCGCACCAGGACGATCTCCTCGGGCGTGAGCGGGTTCATCGACAGCGGCATGCGCGGCCCGCGATAGTGGCCCTGCTCCTGGGGCAGGAGCTTCAGGTACAGGAGACTCCGATCGGGCGCCCCGGGCGCCAGGCGCAGCAGACCGGGGTCGGTCCGGGAAGGGACATTGACGGTCGATCGGTAGATCTGAGCGGCCTCCATGCGCATCCCCTTCATGGAGTCGGGCCCGAGGTGGCAGCCGGGCATGGCGCAGCGCGACTGGAGCAGCCGCCCGACGCGCGCGAACAGTACGGCCTGGTCGGTCGAGAGAGCCGGTTCTGGCGCCGCGGAGGGTGGCGGCGCTGCCGGCGGCTCGTCGGCGCCCGCGGCGACGATCGTCAGTGGGGCCAGCGCCAGGAGGGCCGCGTGAAGGCCTCTAATTGTCCTGCGCACCCTGATCAATCCAGTCGCGGAGAATCTTGATGTCCGACGCCGAGAGACCATTCGATCCCAAGGGCATCATGCTGCCGCAGCTGGGTGCAATCGTCCAGCCGACGCACGAGCTGCACGTGGCGGTCGCCTGCGAGCCTTCCAGCTTCCTGATGAGGTAGCTGCCATCGCTGTTGAACGGCGCAATCCTGGGGAGCGGAGGGGCCTCGCAGCTCGGGACATCGACGGCGCCCACGACAGGATCGAAGATCTTCTCGAGGTTCATGTTGGCGGAAACCGCGGAGCCCCCGTGGCAGCCCGCTGCGGTGCAGCTCGCGCTGCCGGCCAGGATCGGCCTCACATGGGTCGAGAAGCTCACCGCCTGCTGCGGCGCCGGGATCACGCTGACGCCCAGGGTGGCGTTCTGGTTGGTGCAGCCGCCCAGGGAAACGAGACAGGCCATCAGTCCCGCGGAGGGCGCGGCGCGGCCGAGGGAACGGAGCCCGCTCATCGCTTCACCCGAAGCCAGTGGATGTAGGCACCGATGGCGTCCGCGTCTTCGGGCGCCAGAGCGGTCCGGTAGGTCGGCATGTGCAACCGCTGGCGCTCCAGGAAATAACCGGCCAGACGGTCCCGCGCGAAGCGTTCGATGCCGCCTTCGAGAACCCATTGGTGCAGCTCCGCGTCGTCCCGCACCAGCTCCGTGTAGTCCTCACCCAGCCAGCCGGGCACGTAACCCTTCAGCGAACCGGGGTTCGGAACCCCGCCGCTGCCCCCGGTGCCGTGGCAGGACTCGCAGCGGTGCTGGCGAACCAGGTCCCTGCCGCGCGCGGCCTGCGGATCTTCGACCGGAGCGGTCTGCGACACGGCCATGAAATACGTCACCAGATCGTCCACCTCGTGGTTCCGGAGGACGTCCCTGTAGGCGGGCATGTGGATCGCCGCCTTCTCGCGCTCGGCCCGGGCGCTGACGCTCTCGGCGCGCCGTCTCGAGACGCCGTCCAGGATGTACTCACGGACCTCCTGAACCCCGTTGACGTACATCATCGGCACGCCGCCGTCCCAGGTCGGCACCGTCTCGCCGCTGCCCGGATCGGGAAGACCGCGCATGCCCTGCGGTCCGTGGCAGGCGAAACAACCGGCGCGCGCGGCGATCTCGGCTCCGCGGCGCACCGGGTTCGACTCCTGCCACCGCCAGTAGGCGCGGTAGCCTGAGGGCGCGCCGAGCCAGGCGACGATCGACACGAGCATGATGGTGCCGAGCCAGGCCCAGGCTCTGCGCATGGCATCACGTTGGTTGTCTGGCGGGCTCAGACCGTCTTGACGGAGTGGACGGTCAGGGCGTTGATTCCGTCCTTCTCGGCCGGCTCACCCTTGATCTCGACCTTCTTGCCCGCGAGCGTCTTGACTTTCGTGAAGGCGCTCGAGTCGGCGTGGTCGGCCAGCAGGAGATACACCTTCCCGTCGGACGCCGCGAGACCCAGCGGCTGCCCCATCGCGGCGCACTTGACGGCGCACGAGGCGTGGTCCGGCCCCTGCGCTCCATGCCCGACGTAACAGGCCAGGTCGAGCACCTCGCCGGTCAGGGTGATATCGGATGGGGCGGCCGCCTTCTCGGCGGCGAAAACCGCCGCCGCGGGAATTCCGATCAGCGTGGCCAGCAGCAGTGCCAGGACGACTCTCTTCATGCCCGTCTCCTCATGGATGGCTCGCCCGGTCGGGGCGAGACCAGCAATCCTAGCACGCGCGGCGACGCCCGCCCTGTGGCGGGTGGAACGGTGCCCGCCGGGCCCGGGAACTGTTCCCCTGGCGGGGGAAGGGCGCGGGCTTTGCGGGCGGGCGAGCCGGTGTGCTAGGGTGCGGCGCTGTGACCGCTGACCTGAGACAGGCTGTCGTCGATCTGCTGGGGGCGCCCGGATACCGTCCGGCGACGGCGCGCGATCTGCTGCGCCTGCTGCGTCTGGACAAGAAGCGGCGTCACGAGCTGAAACGGGTGCTGCACGATCTGGTGAACGACGATCGAGTCGTCAGGGTGCATCACAACCGGTACGCTCTGCCGGCGCGCGCCGCCACGGGGCGGGCGGAGCCTGCGGGCGGCGACCGGGGAGGGCGGGACGCAGCCCGGCGCCGGGGTCGCGCGGCGCAGCCCGGCCGCCACCCCGCGGCGCCCCGTCCGACGTCGCAGAGGCTGGTCACGGGCAGGATCCAGCGGCATCCGCGCGGCTTCGGCTTCCTCACGCCCGACACCGGGGGGCCCGACCTGTTCATTCCGCCGCGCGGGGTCGGCGATCTCCTCGACGGCGACCGCGTGCTGGTGCGCGTGGTGCGGGACGACGGGCGTGGACGCGCCGAGGGCGAGGTGGTGCGCCTCGTGGAGCGCTCGCGCAAGCGCGTCCTGGGGGTGTACCGGGCCGCCGCAACGCGGCGACACGGAGGACGGGTGCAGGCGTACGACCGTCTGTTCGAGAGCGACATCACGATTGCCGAGGAGGATGGCGGGGCGGCCCGGGACGGCCTGGTGGTAGGCGTGGAGGTCCTCGCGCCACCCACGGACCACCGTCCCGCCACCGGCCGGGTCGTCGAGGTCCTGGGCTCACCGGACGAGCCCGGGATGGATCTCAAGACGATCGTCCGGAAGTACGGGCTGCGCCCGGAGTTCCCTCCCGACGTGCTGGCCGGGGCGGAGGCGATCGACGACGCCGTGCGTGAGGAGGACATCCGGGGGCGCGAGGACTTCCGGCATCTGCCGATCGTGACCATCGACGGCGAAACCGCCATGGATTTCGACGACGCGGTCTTCGTCGGCGGGAACGGCGACGGCACCTACGAGCTTCAGGTGCACATCGCCGACGTGGAGCACTACGTCCGCCCGCAGAGCCCCCTCGACCGCGAGGCTTACGAACGGGGCACCAGCGTCTACTTCCCCGGCACCGCCCTGCCGATGCTGCCGCACCGGCTGAGCAACGGCATCTGCTCGCTGAACCCGGGCGTCGACCGGCTGGTGCAGTCCTGCCTGATGACCATCGACCGGAGCGGTCGAGTGGTCGCGCAGCGCTTCGCCGACGGCGTCATCCGGAGCGCCGAGCGCATGACCTACACGAACGTGGCGAAGATCCTCGTCGACCAGGACGCGTCCGTCATGGCGCGCTACCGTACTCTGGTGCCGGTGTTCGTCCTCATGCAGGAGCTGTGCGGGATCCTGAACGACCGGCGGCGCCGGCGCGGCAGCATCGACTTCGACCTGCCCGAGCCGGAGGTCGTCCTGGCCGCGACGGGCGAGATGACGGGCATCGTCCCCCTGGAGCGGAACGTGGCGCACCGGATCATCGAGGAGTTCATGCTGGCGGCCAACGAGACGGTCGCCTCGCATATCTGGCGCGCCCGGACGCCGTCCATCTACCGGATCCACGAGAAGCCCGACCCGAAGAAGCTGGAGGAGTTCGACACCATCGCCCGCGCCTTCCGCTACCGGCTGCCGCGCCCGTTTACCTCGATCGAGCCGCGGGCGTTTCAGGACATCCTCGAGATGGCGAAGGGCCGCCCGGAGGAGCGTTTCCTGTCACGGCTCATGCTGCGGCTGGCGACCACATGCTACACGCACTTCACCTCGCCGATCCGCCGCTACCCCGATCTCATCGTGCACCGGATCCTGCGCCGCGTGCGCTCGGGCAAGCCCCTGTCCGACCGGGAGCGCCGGGATCTGGAGGGCTTCCTGCCGGAGACAGCGCTGCATTCCCCGCGCGCCGAGCGCAACGCCGACGACGCGGAGTGGGAGCTGATCGAGTGGAAGAAGATCGCCTTCATGGCCGGCCGGGTGGGGGAGGAGTTCGAGGCGATCATCATCTCGGTGCACCCGTTCGGCTTCTACGCGGAGCTGCTCGAGTACTACATCGACGGGCTGGTCACAATCGAGTCGCTGCCTGGCGATCACTACCGCTTCCATGAGAAGAAGCTGATCCTGAAAGGGGACCGCCACGGCCGGGTGTTCAAGCTGGGGGACAGGGTGCGCGTGAGGCTGGACCGCGTCGACCAGTTCCACCTCCGGCTGGTGTTCTCGCTGGCCGAGCCGGCTGCGGCTCCGGGGCGCCCCGGTCCGGGGCGCCGGCGATAAGGAATTTCCGGTCATGCCGCGCGGCTACGAGTTCTTCGAGCACACCGCCGATGCCGGCGCCGTGGTGCGCGGCGCCACGCTGCCCGGGCTGTTCGAGAACGCCTCGCGCGCCCTGTTCGACCTGATCTGCGATCGGCGCGCCGTCCGCCCTCTGCGCTCGGTGCGTCTCGCGGTGCGGGGCTCCAGCCTGGAGGATCTCCTGGTGCGCTGGCTGTCCGAGCTCCTGTACCGGCTGGAGACGGAGGACATGCTGTTCACCTCGTTCACGATCGCGCGCGTCGATCGGAAGCTGCTGCGGGCGCGCGGCAGCGCGCGCGGAGAGCGCATCGATCGCTAGCGCCACAGGCTGAAGCGCGAGATCAAGGCGGTCACCTACCATCAGATCAAGCTTGTCCGGGGGCGCAGCGCCTGGCGCGTGCGTCTCGTCTTTGATGTGTGAAAGGAGGGCGGCGTGACCCGTTCCGTGCCGATCGAGATCGAAAAGGTCGACGACCAGCGCTTCCGCATCCCCAGGCAGGGCAGGATGAACGTCCCCGGGCTGGTGTTCGCGGACGAGGCCCTGATGCAAGGGATCCGCCAGGACCAGGCGCTGCAGCAAGTGGCGAACGTCGCCTGCCTGCCCGGCATCGTGCGGGTTTCCCTGGCGATGCCGGACATCCACTGGGGCTACGGTTTTCCGATCGGGGGTGTCGCCGCCTTCGATCTGGATGACGGTGTGATCTCACCCGGCGGGGTGGGGTACGACATCAACTGAGGGGTCCGGCTGCTGCGCTCAGGTCTGAGCGCCGGGGACTCGGGTGGACGGCTCAGGGATCTCGTCGAGACCCTGTTCCGCAACATCCCCACCGGGGTCGGCTCGCACCGCAAGGATTTCAGGCTCGACGCCCGGGGGATCGACCGGGTTCTCGAGGACGGGGCCGTCTGGGCGGTGAAGAACGGCCTCGGCGAGAGCGACGATCTGCTGCACATCGAGGAGGGCGGCAGGCTCGAGGGCGCGCAGCCGGCCCAGGTGTCCGCGCGCGCCAAGGAGCGCGGCCGGCCGCAGCTCGGCACCCTCGGATCGGGCAATCACTTCGTCGAGGTGCAGAGGGTCGCCGAGATCTACGACGGCCCGGCGGCGCGCGCCCTGGGGCTCGAGCCCGGGCAGATCACCATCTCCATCCACACCGGCTCGCGGGGGCTCGGCTACCAGGTGTGCGACGACTTCCTGCAGGTGATGCTCCGGTCGGCCCGCGACCACGGCATCGATCTTCCGGACCCGCAGCTGTGCTGCGCTCCGGTCAAGTCGGAGGAGGGGAAGCGCTACATGGGGGCGATGTACGCCGCCGCCAACTTCGCCTTCGCCAACCGCCAGCTCATCACCCACTGGGTTCGTCTGTCGTTCCAGGAGGTCTTCCAGAGAGGGCCGAGGGAGCTCGGGATCGAGGTGGTTTACGACGTCTGCCACAATATCGCCAAGGTCGAGACCCATCGCGTCGACGGGGTGGAGCGTAAGCTCTGTCTGCACCGCAAGGGGGCGACGCGCGCCTTCCCGCCGGGGCACCCGCTGACGCCGGCGGCCTACCGCGACGTGGGACAGCCGGTCCTGATCCCGGGTGACATGGGTCGCTATTCCTACGTCCTGGTCGGCACCGAGCGCGCCTACGAGGAGACGTTCGGCTCCACCTGCCACGGCGCGGGGCGCCGCATGAGCCGCGCCGCCGCCAAGAAGGCGGCGCGCGGCCGGCCGATCGCGCGCGACATGGAGGACCGCGGGATCTTCGTGCGCTCTGACGGCTACGCCACGCTCGCCGAGGAGATCCCGGAGGCCTACAAGGATGTCGCCGAGGTCGTGGAGGTGGTCCACCGGGCCGGCATCTCGCGCAAGGTGGCGAAGCTCGTGCCGCTCGCGGTCATCAAGGGGTGAGGGCGCCGGTTACGAGGGCGCCCCGGCGCGCGCGGAGGCGCGCGCCGCCCGGGTCCGCGGGAGGGCGGTCTTCCGGTCGGGCGGCTGCAGGGCCGCCTCGAGAACCTCGTCCACGGTCCGCACGAAACGGAACTCGAGGGTGTGCAAGACATCCTGGGGGATATCGTGCAGGTCCTTCTCGTTCTCGGCCGGCAGGATGACCGTCTTGATGCCGGCCCGGCGCGCCCCGAGGACCTTGTACTTGATTCCTCCGACCGGAAGCACCTTGCCGCGCAGCGTGATCTCGCCGGTCATGGCGGTATCGGGACGGCACAGACGGCCCGTCAGCAGCGACGTGACGGCGGTGGCGATGGTGACGCCGGCGGACGGGCCGTCCTTCGGGACCGCCCCCGCCGGGACGTGGATGTGGATGTCCGAGCGCTCGAAGAAGCGGCTGTCGATGCCGAGATCGTCCGCCCGGCTGCGGATGTAGGAGAGGGCCGCCTCGGCCGACTCGCGCATCACGTCTCCGAGCTGCCCGGTCAGGATGAGCCTCTTGCCCCCGGGCATGCGCGTCGCTACGATGAACAGCACGTGGCCGCCGTACGGCGTCCAGACCAGACCGATCGCCACGCCGGGGACCTTGACCCTCTCGGCCGCCTCCCGGGAGAACTTCTCGGGGCCGAGATAGGAGACCAGATCGCCGGCCCGGATGACGACCGGCCCGGTCCCGCCCTCGGCACGCTGCATGGCCACCTTCCGGCAGATCTTGGCGATCTCGCGCTCCAGGTTCCTGAGACCCGCCTCCAGGGTGTAGCGGGTGATGATGAGCGACAGCGCCTGGTCCTCGATGACCACGTCCTCGGGCTTGATCCCGTTCTCGGCGGCCTGCCGGGGGATCAGGTAGCGCCGGGCGATCTCCATCTTCTCTTCTTCGATGTAGCCCGGGAGCTCCAGCACCTCCATGCGGTCCCGCAGCGGCGCGGGGATGGTGTCGAGGACATTGGCGGTGGTGATGAACATCACGCGGGACAGATCGAACGGCACATCGAGATAGTGGTCGACGAACGTCGAGTTCTGCTCGGGGTCGAGCACCTCGAGCAGCGCCGA
>QHXY01000084.1 GCA_003223145.1 Acidobacteriota bacterium | reverse complement strand
ATTATCGCGCCATCTTCTGGGAGATCCTGCGGGACCACATGGGAGCGTCGCCGTCGGTCGCGGACTCGGTCTTCCCCGGCTACTCGTCGCTCGGTCTCGCCGAGCTGGGACTGATCGGGTAGCGCTCACGGGGCCGCGGTCCGGCCGTGAAGAGATGCGACGACAGGTGCGCGTCATCGGGGCCGCGGTCCTCGCGGCGGCGGCGGTTGTCTGGTTGAAGGCGCCGGGCGCCCGCGCCGGGCCGTACGGCGGGGCCGCCGACGCCGTGACGGGTACGGAGGCCGCGATCGTTTCGGTGAGCCCGCCGCGCGGCCCGGCGTATGACACCAGCGAGATCACGCTCGCGGGGATGGGGTTCGAGACGGGGGCGCAGGTGTCTCTGGCGAATGGCGGCCCGTTCCTCGCGGGCAGCCACATCATGCCCGAAGGGGCGCGCGCCGTGGAGGTGATGGGGCGCTACGCCTGCGTCGCGTTTTACAGCCATGCCTCCAAGCTGGGTGGCATCCAGATCCTCGATCTCGCGAACCCCGCGGCACCCGCGGTCATCGGCGCGTTCGAGACCGGCGACAGCGGCGTCGGCGTGCAGGTGTCGGGTGATCTCGCCTACGTGCCATTCCTGAATCCCTACACGTACATCGGCGGGCTGCACATCGTCGACATCGCCCGCCCCGCCGATCCCCGGCGTCTCGGGACCTTCTACACACTGCTCGACCCGCAGGCGATCGCGGTGGCGGGCCCCTACGCGTACGTCGCCGATGCGTCCGAGGGTCTGGTGATCGTCGATGTGTCGGATCCTTCCAACCCCCGCGCCGCCGGATCCCTGGCCACGCCGGGACCGGCGCGCGACCTGAAGGTCACCGCGGGACGCGCCTACGTCGCCGACGGCGAAGGGGGGCTCCTGGTGATCGACGTGACCGACCCGGCGTCGCCGGCGCCCCTCGGGGCCTACGCCACCCCGTCTATCTCGCTGAACGGCGTTGCGGTCGCCGGCACGCGGGTCTATGCGACGGATACGCTGGCCGGTCTTCTCGTATTCGACGTCCACGACCCGTCGCGCCCGCTGCTGCTCGGAGGGACGCGCACGTCCGACTCACCGGGCGGCGTCGCGGTCGCCGGACGCTACGCCTACGTCGCCGACGGCACGAGCGGGCTGCAGGTGGTCGATGTAGGCGATCCGTCGCGGCCGGCGGTCGTGGGCAGCCAGGGTCTGATCGGCAACTCGGGGTACTTCCTCGGCGTCGCGCTGGACGGTACGCGCGCCGTGGTCGCCGACATCATCAACGGGGTGCACGTCATCGACGTCTCTCACCCGGCGCAGCCGGCGCTGGCGGGCGCCCTGGATGAGAACCGGACGGACGGCTCCCCGGAAGACGCCGTCGGCATCGCGGTCGCCGGCGGAATCGCCGTCCTCGCCGAGGGGGGCGGTCTTGTGGCCGTCGACGTCGCCGTTCCCTCGGCGCCGGCGCGCCTCGGCGGCCTGGCGTTACCCGGCCCGGCGCGGGGCGTCGCCCTGTCCGGCGGCCTGGCGTTCGTCGCGGCGGGTGATGCGGGTCTGCTGATCGCGGACGCGCGCCTGGCGGGGGCGCCGGTCCTGCTCGGCACGCCCGGAGACGCCCAGGGGATCGCCGTCGACGGCGGCTACGCGTACGTCGCCGACGGCTCGAAGGGCCTGCAGATCATTGACGTGCGCGACCCAAGGGCCCCGGCGCTCGCCGGGTCCTACGACACGCCGGGCAGTGCCCGGGGCGTGACCGTGGCGGGCGCCACGGCCTACGTCGCCGACGACTTCACCGGGCTTCAGATCCTCGACGTGAGCCGCCCGAGCGCCCCCGTCCTGGTCGGGGGATACGACACTCCCGGCAGGGCAGTCGGCGTGGCGGTCGCAGGTTCGTTTGCGTTCGTGGCGGACCTCAACCGTGGGCTGCAGATCCTCGATGTCAGCCGGCCGGAGGCGCCGGTCCTGGTTCAGAGTCTGAGCACGCCGGGGGCAGCGGAGGGCGTCGCGCTCTCGTCGGACCGTCTTTACATCGCCGACGGTTTCGCGGGGCTCCTCGAGGTCGACGTCCACGATCCAGCCCGGCCGGTGGTCGCCGGCGCGTACGATACGCCGGGGATCGCGTCGGGCGTGGCTGTCTACGGCGGGCTGGCGTATGTCGCCGACGGAAGCCACGGTCTCCAGATTGTCGCCCCGAACCCGCCACTCCCGGCTCCCTCGTCGTTCGCGGGCACGGCGATCGCGCAGCCGCTGCCGTCCGGCTTCAGGCCCGGTCCGTACGACGTCCAGGTCACGCAACCGGCGGGCGGGACCCTGCTGCTGCCGGACGGGTTCTTCGTCTGCCCTCAACACCGACTCGACGCGCGGCTGGTGACACAGGTGGGCGCGCGCCGGCCGCCGCGCGGGGTGGCGCCGTCCACGTCTCCCTCCTCGCTCTGGAGACTCGAGCTGAGCGGCGACACCGAGCTGTTCGCGCCCGGGTCGCAGCGGCAGGCGCGGCTTCTTCTGCCGGCGCTGCCACAGGACATGGAGGTGCGGTTCACCGGCCCGAACGTGGGCGCGGTCGCGCCGCTGTGGAGGGCGATCCGGGGGGCGGGGGGGATCGATCTCCCGGGTCTTGACGACCGCAGCTACGGCCCGTTCGGGCTGGCCGTCCTGGCGGACCAGGAGCGCCCCGCGGCGCCGGCGGCGGGCAGCGGGTCGCCGGCCCCCGCCGGTCCCCTGCGCTATCGTTACCGCTTCGAGACGGAGAGACTGGTGGACGCGAGCGCCTGGGGAGAGGGAGCGGAGCTGATCTTCGAAGTCACGGCGGCGGACCGGGACGACTGCGACGCGGAGGCGCGGACGGTGTACGCAGTCGGGCTGCGCCCTGGCTTGCGGGGAGCGCCATGACCTCCAGATGTCCGAGGATCAGTGCGCTTCTGGCCGCCGGGCTGGCGGCCGCCTGGCTGCTGCCGGTGGCGCCGCGCCCCGCGGCCGCGGCGCAGTGCGCCGGTGTCACTCCGGCGGCCAACACGGCCCTGAAGACCGTGCCGGTGGTCACCGGCCTGCCGGGCCGACCGCTGTTCGTGGCCTCGCCGCCGGGCGACCCCGACCGTCTGTTCGTGGTCGAGCAGAACGGGTTCATCCGGATCAAGAAGCGCGGCGATCCACCGGGCAGCTTTTCGACCTTCCTGGACATCAGCGCCAAGGTGCAGGCCACGCCCACGCTCGACGAGATGGGTCTGCTGGGAATGGCGTTCGACCCCGACTATGCGACCAGCGGTCTGTTCTACGTCAATTACACCGAGGGGCCGCTGAACGGCCCCTGGTTCACCGTGGTGGCGCGCTACGTGGTGTCGGTGTCGGACCCCGGCGTCGCCGACCCGAACAGCGAGGAGCGCCTGCTGCGCTTCCAGCAGCCGCAGAGCAACCACAACGGCGGGGAGCTGCAATTCGGCCCCGACGGCTACCTGTACATTTCGACCGGTGACGGGGGGGGCGCCGGGGACCAGCACGGCACGTGCGGCAACGGACAGAGCCGCGGCGCGCTGCTCGGCAAGCTGTTGCGTGTGGACGTGCGCGGCGTGGCCCCCACGAGCCTGCCCCCGGACTGCGGCGGGGCGACCGCGGCCTATCGCGTGCCGGCCGACAACCCGTTCGCGAACGGGATCGGCGGCGACTGCGACGAGATCTGGGCCTATGGCCTGCGGAATCCCTGGCGCTCGAGCTTCGATGCGGCGAACGGTGATCTGTACATCGCCGACGTGGGACAAAACTGCTGGGAAGAGGTCGACTACGTCCCCGGGGGCGATCTCGGCGGTGAGAACTACGGCTGGCGAATGATGGAGGGGAACCACTGCTACAACAACGCGACTCCCACCAACTGCAATCCGCAGCCCGCGACCTGCGGCGGCGTGCCACCCTGCAACGATCCGAGCTTCACCTATCCGGTGATCGAGTACGGGCACAGCGGAGCGTGCTCGATCACGGGCGGTTACGTGTACCGGGGTTGTCTCATGCCGAACTTCTCGGGGTCCTACTTCTACGGCGACTACTGCGCCGGCTTCATTCGTTCCCTGCGCATCTCCGGCGGCGTGGCGATCGACCCGCGCGACTGGACCGCACAGCTCGATCCCGGCGGGACGCTCCTGAACAGCCTGACCAGCTTCGGAGCGGACGACCAGGGAGAGATCTACGTCACCAACCGGAAGGGGACGGTCCTGAGGATCCTGCCGCCCTTCACCGACCTGGAGGTCTCCGGGCGTGGCACCCTCAATCCGCTGCTCCTGTCGCCGGGCGGCTGGAGCTGGGAGGATCTCTCCTTCTCCACCATGCACCCGGTGAGCCTCTACCGGGTTTACCGCGGCGCGCCGGGCGGCTCCTTCCAGTGCATCTTCACGACCGCGATCCCGAGCTGGTCGGGCGGTGATCCGGCGGTGCCGGCAATCGGGAGTCTGTTCGCCTACGTGATCACCGCCGTCAGCCCCGGCGGGGAGGAGAGCATGGCCGGCGACCCTCCCGTCGCCCTCGTTCCGGGCTCCTGCCCCTGAAGCGGTGCCAAAGACGCGCCCCACGAGTTTGTCAGGCGCGCTCCTGCTGATCGTCTGCGTGTCCGGCGCGAGCCGGGCACCTGGCGCGGCGTCTGCGTCGCCGCCATCCGATCCGAAGCGCGCCGAGATCCGGATGAAGCTGGAGTCGACCCTCGACCGGCTGGCCTCGGAACTGCGGGGAGCCACCGGGTACGTCATCCGCGATCTGGACAGCGGCGAGACCTTCGAGAAGAGCGGCGACGCGATCTTTCCCGCGGCGTCGACCATCAAGCTCCCGATCTTCATCGAGCTCTACAAGCGCGCTGAGGAGGGCGGCATCGACCTGGAGCGGCCGGTTCCGATCGATCCGAAGGCGCGCGTCGAGGGAGGCGGCGTTCTGGAGAAATGGTCCGCGCCGTACCCGGTGCTGTCGGCGCGACAGCTCTCGGTGCTGATGATCGACTTCTCGGACAACTACGCGGCCAATCTGCTCACCGACCTCGTCGGCATGGAGAGCGTCGGCCGGCGTTTGCGAAGCTGGGGCTTCGAGGACACGCTCCTGCGGCGCAGGATGATGGACCTCGGAGCGGCGCGCGCCGGACGGGAGAACGTCACGACGCCGCGCGACATGGCGGGGCTGCTCGAGCGGCTGCAGCGCGGCCAGCTCCTGAACGCCGAGAACACGCGGGCCGTGATCGACGTCATGAAGCGGAACGAGGGGACGCCGATCAAGAGGGGGCTGCCGCCCGGAGCGGAGGCCGCCGACAAGGACGGCGAGCTCGAGGGCGTGCGCTGCGACGCCGGCCTGGTCTTCGTCAAGGCGGGCGCCGCGCCCGAGGAGACGGGCGGCCGGGTCCGCCCGCTCGTGATCGCGGTGATGACAGCGTATCTCGAGGACGATGCGGCGGGTGAAGCTTTCATCGGCGAGGTGACGCGCGCGGCCTGCCAGTATGCCCGCACGTTGCAGCGCTCGTCCGGATACGGGCGCAGGATGGACTAGGAGCGCGTCCGAGTCCTCGTCGAGGGGGGAGCCCCGCCGGCCGTCTCAGGGCGTCGCGAGCGGGACGGTCCCGGATTGGAGGTAGGGAGACGGGTCCACCGGCTTGCAGTTGCGGCGCACCTCGAAACGCAGGTGCGTGCCGCGGGCGTTGCCGGTGGCGCCGACCCTGGCGATCGCCTCGCCCTGCTCGACCCGGTCACCTTCGTGAACGAGCAGCTTGCTGGCATGGGCGTACAGCGTCGTGACTCCGTTTCCGTGATCGAGCACCACCGTCTTGCCGTATTTCTTCTCGCTCCCCGAGACCACCACCGTCCCCGCCGCGACCGCCCGGACCTCCTCGCCCTGGAAGCCGTCGATGTCGATCCCCTCGTGGTGATGATGGCGGCCGCGCAGACCGAAGCCGCCCGTGACCCGGCCGTCAATCGGCCACGCGATGCTCATGAGGCTCGGCGCTCGCGCCCCGTCACCGTCGGGGAGGGAAGGGATCGCGGCTGCCCGGGGTTCCCTCGACCCGGGTCCCCGCTGCGGCTCGGGCGGCGACACCGGCACGACGGCCGGCGCCGGGGTGGACCGACTCGAGGCCTTGGGAATAACGATGACCGTGCCCGCAGGAATGGCGGTGGGGTCGGTGATGCCATTGCGTTGCATCAAGGTCGGCAGAGGTACCTGATAGGTCCTGGCGAGGGAGTACAGGGTCATGCCGGGGACCAGATGGATCTGAACCTCGCCGCCGGAGGGCTTGATCGGGGAGCCGGGGCGCCCCGGGATCGCGGAGATCCCCTCGCCGGCGTCGCTCTCGTCAGTGGACGGCCGGTTCCCCGGATTGTCCAGGCGAACCGCCGGCTGGACCTCGCCGACTCTGGAGATATGCTCCCATTCGGTGATAGGCGGCAATTCCGCCGAGGTCACCGCGCGCGCCGAGACCCTGCCGCCGCACCCTGCCATCGCGACGGCGCAGGCTGCCACGAACAGGATAGAACGAGACTCCGGCCGGCGTATGTGCGTCATCCCTCGATCACCCCTTACTAATATGATGGACGCCGCGGCGCTCGTCCACCCCTACAAGCCTCAGGAATCGCGGGCCTTGCGTCAGGGGGGGACGCCGTATCCCGCGCTCAGCGGGCTTTCCATGAGATGACAATTTCGTAGAAAGCCACCAGGGGAGACCGAGTCAGGCTCTCTGTCGATTCGGGCTGATCAGGGCTGTTGATCAGGGGAGTTGCCGGATGCTAGAGTCAGCCGCCATGTGGAATCCGGATAGCCTCTGCCGCCTGACCGCAGCCCTGGCGATCGTGGCGGCGGCCGCCTGCCGGGCCGAGCGCCCGGTGGTGCCGGCGACAGGGGAAACGCGCCGCATTTTCCAGACGCCGCAGGCGGCATCTGGCCCGGCGGCGCCGCCCGACATCGCCGCTCCCTATGTCTATTACCCGAACATCTCCGTCGACCGAAACGTCGCCGTGGCGATGCGCGACGGCGTCACGCTGCGGGCCGACGTGTACCGGCCGGAGGCCCCGGGGCGTCTTCCGGTGCTCGTCTACCGCACGCCGTACGGCAAAGATGAAATCCTCGAGTCCGGATCCGAGCCCACGATCGGCCGAGCCGCCCGCGCCGGCTACGCCGTGGTGGTGCAGGACGTGCGCGGGCGCTACCGCTCGGATGGGGAGTTCCGCCCCTACCAGCAGGAGGGGAAGGACGGGTACGACACGATCGAATGGGCGGCGGCCCAGCCCTGGAGCAACGGACGCGTCGGCACCTTCGGCCTGTCGTATCCCGGCGCCGTGCAGTGGCTTGCGGCGATGGAGACGCCTCCCCACCTATTGGCGATGTTCCCGGCGATGACCTTCGCGACCGGCCGTCACTTCTTCTATTTCGGGGGCGCTTTCAATCACGACTGGATGCGCTGGATCGAGCTGGACATCGCCCCCGACGTGCGGCACCGCAAGGGGTTGTCCGGTCCGAAGACGGAGAAGGAGGCGCAGGCCGAGTGGGACCGCCAGAAGTGGTCGTGGGAAAACTATCTGCCGCTCCGCGATCTCCCGATCCTGAAGGAGGTCGCCCCCTGGTACTACGAGTGGCTCGAACACCCCGACGATGGTCCATACTGGTCCTTCGCCGACGTGACCGCGGCCCACGCGAAGATCGCCGTGCCGGCTCTCAACTTCTCCGCCTGGTACGACAGCGACTACGGGCCACTCGGGGCGACCGCCAACTTCAACGGCGTGCGCGAGAAGGGCGCGACGGAGCTGGCACGGCGCGGCCAGCGTCTCATCCTCGGCCCCTGGGAGCACGGCGATCCGAGCGAGAGCCGTACGCGGGTCGGCGATCTGGAGTTCGGCGCCAATATGACGCTCGATTACTACGGTCTGATCATCCGATGGAACGACCGCTGGCTGAAGGGGATTCGCAACGGCGTCGACGAAGGTGCGCCGGTGCGCCTCTTCGTGATGGGCGAAAATATCTGGCGGGACGAGAACGAGTGGCCGCTCAGCCGAGCGCGGCCCACTCCCTACTACCTGCACAGCGGCGGCCGCGCCAACACCGCGGCCGGAAACGGGCGGCTGTCGACCGACCCGCCCGCGGCCGGCCAGTCCGGGACCGGCGGGCCGCCGCCGTCCGCCGCGGGAGCGGACGAGCGGCCCGACCGGTACCTTTACGACCCCCGCCGGCCCGTCGCGATCGAGAACTTCGAGAAGATGGGCCCGTATGATCGCTCCCGGCTGCAGAGCCGCCAGGACGTCCTGGTCTACAGCACCGATCCGCTCGCAGAGGACGTCGAGGTCACCGGCCCGATCACCGTCCACCTGTGGGCCGCCAGCAGCGCGGTCGACACCGACTTCTGCGTCATGCTGTACGACGTGCATCCGGACGGCCGCGCCTACAACCTCATGCCGAACGAGGCGGGCGCGATCCGCGCCCGCTACCGCCACTCCGAGTCTTCGCCCGAGCCGTTGACTCCCGACGAGCCGACGGAGTTCGTCATCGACCAGATGGTGACCAGCAATCTGTTCCTCAGGGGCCACCGCATCCGTTTTGACGTCACCAGCAGCCGTTTCCCCTCGTTCGATCGCAACTCGAACACGGGGGAGCCGTTCGGCACCTCGTCGCGCACAGTGGTCGCCCGCCAGAGCATCCTGCACGACGCCGGGCACCCGTCACGCATCATCCTGCCGATCGTCCCGCGCGGCGAAAGGCCGTAGGATTCCTTGCGGGTCGAGGAATGGGGCGCGCGCCCGGCGCATGATGTCGCCGCTCCTTGGGTCGTTCGGGTGTGGTAGCATCCCCGCCCGAGGGGGGGAAGTCCACTCATCCCGCGGAGGGACCATGAGAAAGACAGCACTGTTGGTTTGCGCGATCTTCGCAGTCGGTCTGATGCTGGCCCAGACGCACACTGTGTCGGCGGCCGGAAAGACCCATAACCTGGTCGGCACGGTAGTCTCCGTCGACCTCGAGGCGAAGAAAATCACCTTCATGGACGACACCGGCAGCAACATGACGGCGCCCGTCCTCGACAAGGCGATGGCCAGCCTGAAGAAGGTGAAGGCGGGAGACAAGGTCACCCTGACCTGCCAGGACAACGACAAGGGTGACCACGAAGGGGTCGCGGCGATCAAGATCGCCAAGACCGAGAAGGCCTCCAAGAAGTAGGTTTCTGTCCTTCGGACCGCATGGGGGTGCCGGGTCGGCAGCGACCCGGCACCTCTATCCGGTTGCACGCCTCCCCGACTCTCCCCCACCTGGCTCACGCCTTCAACCGCCGGACTGGCGGGCCCCTACTCCAGCCCGAGCTCCCGCAGCCGCTTGAGAAGCGTGGGGTAGGAGATGCCCAGCGCCTCGGCCGCCGCCATGCGGCGTCCGGCGCAATACTCGAGGACGCGGGCCACATAGGCGCGCTCCGCCGCCTCGAGGGTCGGCGGGACATTTCCGGGACCGGCGGGGAGTCGGAAGAATGCGTCGTCGGGCGCTGCGGGGCGGGCGGCGCGGCCGGGCTCGGGCAGGATGATGTCGCGCTCGGTCACTTCCTGGCCGCGCGCCAGGATCAGGGCGCGCTCGATGATGTTGCGCAGCTCGCGCACGTTGACCGGATAATCGTAGGAGGACAGCGCCTCGAGCGCCCCGGGCGTGAGACCGGAGATCCGCTTCTTGACGCGGCCGGCGAAGAAGCGCACGAAGGCGAGCGCCAGGCCGGGGACATCCTCCAGCCGGGAGGCGAGCGCCGGGATGGCGAGCCAGAAGACCGCCAGCCGGTGATACAGGTCCTCGCGGAACCGGCCGGCCGCCACCATCTCCTTGACGTCCTGGTTGGTCGCGGCGACGACGCGCAGGTCCACGCTGATCTCGCGATCGCCGCCAAGCCGCCGGAAGCGCATGGTATCCAGGAACTTCAGGAGCTTGGCCTGCGAGCGCTGGGGAAGCTCGGTGATCTCGTCCAGGAACAGCGTGCCTCCGGCCGCCATCTCGATGAGACCGCGCCGTGTCGATCGCGCGTCGGTGAACGCGCCCTTCTCGTGGCCGAACAGCTCGCTCTCGACGAGGTCGTCCGGCAGAGCGGCGCAGTTCACCTCCAGGAACGGGGCGTTCGGGTCGGCGTTCGACCAGGTCAGGCCGTGCAGAAGCTCGGCGGCGCGCTGCTTGCCGACACCGGATGGACCGTACATGAAGACCGGCGTGAGGGGGCTGACGCTGACGCTCCGCAGGCGCTCGACGACCTCGCGCATCGCGGGGCTCTTCGGTTCGACCATCGGCGGACCCTCGGCGCTGCTGCGCGCGATCGCCAGGCGGTCCCGGAGGCCGCGCGTCTCCAGCACCTTGCGCAGCTTCACCACCAGGTCGGTGAGTTGCACCGGCTTGGTCAGGTAGTCCCAGGCGCCGGCCTTGAGCGCCTCGACCGCGTTCTCGACGTCGCCGTAGGCGGTCACCACGATGACGATGGCGCCGGAGGAGTCTCCGCCCGGAGCGGCCGTCTCGTCCGCCCGCAGTCCCTTCAGGAAGTCGATTCCGTCTCCGTCGGGCAGGCGGCGATCCAGGATGAGGACGTCCGGGGCGCCGCGCTCGAACTCGGCGCGGGCCTTCCGGAGGGTCTCCGCGGTGCGGACCTCGAATCCCTCGGCGGTCAGGGCCTCTTCCGCCAGGACACGAAACACCGCCTCGTCGTCCACCACCAGGATGCTGCCGCTCATCGAACCTCCGCGACCGGTGTACCCTATCCTACCCCCAAGGGCAGGGTGAGCAGGAACGATGCGCCGGACCCGGCGTCTTCCATGACCAGGTCGCCGCCGTGGGCGCGGGCGATGGTGCGTGACAGGGCGAGGCCGATGCCGACGCCGCTGGGCTTGCCGGTGACGAACGGCTCGAACAGCCGCGCCCTCACCCCGGACGACACGCCGGGGCCGTTGTCGGTCACCCGCACTGCCGCGCCCGCTTCCCGCCGCTCCACCTGGACCACCACGCGGGGCGCGCCCGCGTGGTGCCCCGACAGGGCGTCGAGAGCGTTCCCCACCAGATTGGCGATGACGATGTGGATGAGGGTCGGGTCGGCCTTCACGGGCACGGGGCCGTCGGGGAGGACGATCTCGACCGGGATCCCGAGCCCGTCGGCGCGGCCGCGCGCCAGGTCGGCCACCTTGCGCGAGAACCCTGCCAGATCGAGCGACACCGGGCGCGGCACCACCCCCTTCGAGAAGCTGAGAAGCTCGGTCGTGAAGTCGGACAGGCGCTCCATCTCCGTCCGCAGGCCGCTGACCGCCTGCCGGTGCCGCGTCTCGAGCGCCATGCGCTCGCCCTGGAGGATGAGATCGAGACCGACGCGCAGGCCATTGAGGGAATTCTTCACTTCGTGCGCGATCAGATTGACCGCCTCGCCCAGCATGCGCAGGCGCTCGCCGCGTACCGCCTGCAGCTCCGATTTCTCGAACACCCGGAAGGAGCGCCGCAGCAGCAGGACCAGGAACAGGAACGGGACCAGCGCCAGGATCAGCGCCAGGGCCAGCCGGGTCAGCAGGCGGGAGCGGGCCGGGCCGAAGAACAGGCGGGCGTTGCTCAACGACAGGAGGAGAAACTCCGTACCCTGCACCGGGCTTACGGCGATCACGGTGCGCTCGGGCCTGACCGGGGCGGTGGCGTCATCCTGGACCGCGAGCACGGCCTCGTGGATGAACGGCTCGTCGGACGGACGCTGCACGATCGACCGCCAGTCGGCGCCCGAGGAGAAGGCGGGGGGCTGCGGCGGATAGATCACCAGACCGGTGCGCGTCGCCAGGATGTTCATGCTGTGCGCTCCTCGATGAAACTCCGTCCCCATGGCCCCTTCCAGCGCCAGGTCGATGGCGCCGAGCAGGACACCCTGGAACTGCCCGCCGCGCAGGATCGGGGAGACCATGTACAGAACCGATTCGCGGTTGTGCGGCGTCTGGACCGGGGCGATGAGGATGCTGCGCGTTCGCAGGACCGCCTGGAACCAGCTTTCGTTCGCCAGCGGCACGCCGGCGGGCAGGAAGCTCTGGGGCTCGGACCAGATCGGCACGCCGTCCGGCCCCACCACGGCCACCCCGACGTTGAAGAAGGCGCTCTTCTCGTGGGACAGCCGCAGGAGGCTGCGCTCCGGCTCGTTGTTCCGGTCCAGCAGATTCACCTCCGAGCGCAGCCCGAGGCGGGCCAGCTCGCCGGCCAGAAGATGCAGATGACGACCCAGGTAGTACGCGTGGACCTCGGTCTCCAGCAGCAGGGTCTCGCGGGCGACCTCCTGCTGGTAGGCGAGGTCGGTGGCAAGCGCGGCGACCAGCAGCACGACGGCGACGACCGCGGTTCCCAGGTAGATCAGCAGGACCGCCCGGGCGAATCGCGCGTGCGCCGCCGCCAGCTCGTGCCCGTGGCCGGGCGCGGTCACGGCAGGCTGGGGGCCGGTGCGGGGAGGCGCCGCAGGAGGCGCTCCTTCAGACGGGTCGCCCAGTAGTAGGTCACCGGCAGGATCACGAGTGTCAGCACGGCCGCCGATAGCGTACCACCGACCACGACCACGGCGATCGGGCGCTGCGTCTCGCTGCCGATGGCGTGCGACAGCGCGGCGGGCAGGAGCCCGAGGGAAGCCAGCAGGGCCGTCATCAGGACGGCGCGAAGACGGTCGCGCGTGCCGGCGACCACCGCCTCGTAGAAGTTCTCGCCACGCTCGGCGCGGGTCCTGATCGAGGCGACGACCAGGACGCCGTTGAGGACCGCCTGACCGAGGAGCGCGATGAACCCGACCGCGGCGCTCACCGAGAGCGGCATGTGCGCCGCCGCGAGCCCGAGGACCCCGCCGATCAGGGCGAACGGCACGTTCAGCATGATGAGGACGCAGTCCCAGATCGAACCGAAGGCCGAGAACAGAAGAAGGAAGGTGATCAGGAGCGACAACGGTATGACCAGCCGGAGGCGCGCCATGGCACGTTCCTGGTTCTCGAACTCCCCGCCCCAGGTGATCTCGTAGCCGGCGGGCAGCGTCACCGCGGCCGCGACACGCGAGCGCGCCTCCCGCACGAAGGATCCCATATCGCGATCCCGGACGTTCATCCGGATGCCCACGTAGCGTCGGCCGTTCTCGCGGGTGATCGCCGCCCGGCCGGTGCCGATGCGGACGTCGGCGACCGCGGAGATCGGGATCAGCGCGCCGTTCTTGAGCGGCAGCATGAGGCTCCTGATCGACCCGATGTCGTCGCGGGCGGCCGCCGGCAGGCGCACGGTCACGTCGAAGCGTTTCTCGCCCTCCCACAGCTCCGACGCGACGTGACCGCCCATCGCCGTCTCGACGTAATCCTGCACGTCGGCGAGGTCGAGGTCGTAGCGCGCCAGGGCGGGGCGATCGAGGGTCACGGCGATCTGGGGCATCTCGCCCGACTTGACGATCCCGAGGTCGGCGACTCCCGCGACGTCGCCGATGGCCGACTCGGCCTTCTGTGCCGCGCCCTGCAGCAGATCGAGATCGTCGCCGTAAATCTTCACGGCGATCTGCCCGAACTGGCCGGAGATGTTCTCGTTGACGTTGTCCCGGATCGGCTGCGAGAAGTTGTACTCCGTTCCGGGGATCTCGCGGACGTTCCGCTCCATCTCGGCGACCAGGTCGTTCAGGCTGTGCATGCTCGAGCGCCACGCGCTCATCGGTCTGAGCTTCACGAAAATCTCGAGATTGTTCGCCAGCGTCGGATCCGTGCCGTCCTCCGGCCGGCCGAGCTGGCTCATGAGCTCGGTCACCTCCGGCGTCCGGTACATGCGCTCCTTGAGGAGGGGCACGAGCTTGCGCCCCGCCGTAAGAGAGATGTTGCCCGGGAGCGTGTAGGTGACGTAGAGCGCCCCCTCGTTCAGCTCCGGCAGGAACTCCGATCCGAGGCGCGGCAGGAGCACCAGCGCCGAGACCAGCGCGCCCGCCGCCAGGGTCAGGACGATCTCCGGCCGGAGCATGGAGAAGCGGATCAACGGCTCGTAGGCGCGCCGCGCCCACTCGAGAAGCGGCGAGTCGGGCAGCGGCTTGGCGCGGCGCAGGCAGAGATGCGCCAGCACCGGCACCAGGGTGAAGCTGACCAGGAGGGCGCCGACCAGGGCGCTGACCACGGTGTTGGCCATGGGGTGGAAGATCCGTCCCTCCACGCGCTGCAGCGAGAAGATCGGGATGTACGCCGCGATGATGATCAGGAGCGAGTAGAGCGTCGGACGCGCCACCTCGCGCGCGGCGCGCAGGATGCGGTCCGCCAGACGCTCGCTTTCGTTGCCGGGGTGGCGGGCGTCCTGGAGATCCTCGCCGTGCACGCGGTGGAACAGGTGCTCGACCAGGATCACCGCGCCGTCCACGATGATCCCGAAGTCGACGGCGCCCATGGACAGCAGGTTGGCCGACATGCCGCGGAGATAGAGGTAGAGAAAGGACGTGAGCAGGGACAACGGGATGACCGCCGCCACGATCAGCGACGCCTTGACCGACAGCATGAACAGGAACAGCACGAGCACGACCAGGAACGCTCCCTCGGCCAGGTTGTGGAACACGGTGCGTAACGTCGTGTCCACCAGCTCGGTGCGGTCGTAGAACGGATGAATGCGGGTCCCCTGAGGCAGGACACGCTGGTTGAGGTCGTCGATGCGCTCGCGCAGCGACTTCAGGACGACCGAGGGGTTCTCGCCCCGGCGCATCAGGACGATTCCCTCCACGGCGTCCTCGTCGGCGTCGCGGCTCACGATGCCCTGCCGGGGGGCGAAACCGGTCGTGACGCGGGCCACGTCCTTGACGGCGACCGGGACGCCCCCCTTCGAGCCGACGCGCACCTGCTCGATGTCCGGGAGGTCCTTGAAGATCCCGAGGCTGCGGATGACGAACATCTCGCTGCCGCGCTCGACGTAGCCGCCCGAGGCGTTGTCGCTCGCCTTGCGCAGCGCCTCGAAGATGTCGGACAGCCCGATCTCGAGCGCCGCCATGCGCGCCGGGTCCGGCTCCACGTGGATCTCGCGCACCAGTCCGCCATACGACACGACGTCCGCCACGCCCGGGACACGCAACAGCTGCGGCCGGACGATCCAGTCCTGCCGGGTGCGCAGGGTCATCGGATCGGCGCCCTTGCCCTCCAGGGTGTAGCGGTACACCTCGCCGATCGGCGTGGCGAGCGGTCCGAGGCCAGGCTGCACCCCTTCGGGAAGCTCCGCCTGCGACATGCGCTCCAGCACCTGCTGCCGCGCGATCAGGGGATCGACGCCTTCCTGGAAGGTCAGGGTGACGAACGACAACCCGAACAGCGAGATGCTGCGCAGGCGGAACAGCCCCGGCGTGCCGTTGAGCGCGCGCTCCAGCGGGATCGACACGCGCCGCTCGACCTCCTCGGTCGGCTGGCCGCTGAACAGGGTGATGACCTGGACCTGGGTGTCGGTCGGATCCGGGAACGCCTCGACGGTGAGCTGGGTGAAGGCGTAGTAGCCCCCCGCGGCCAGGACCGCCGCCAGGATGAACGGGGCGATCCGGTTCTTCAGCGAGTAGCGCAGGAGAGCGTCGAGCATGTGCGTTCTTTCCGGGCCGTGGCGACTCGAACCTGCTCCTAGGTTCCGAGGACGATCTGATTGTCGAGCAGCAGGCCGCCCTCGGCCACGATGGTCTCGCCCGGAGTCAGCCCGGTAAACACCGGCACGCGTCCGTCCCGGGCCGGGCCGGTGACGATCTCGCGGCGCGCGAAGCGGCCCTTCTCGTCCCGCACGTAGACGTACTGACGGGCCCCGTCGGTGATCAAGGCGGTCGTCGGCACCTCGACGGTCCCGGCCCGGGCGGTGGTCGCGAAGCGCACCCGCGCGTAGATGTTCGGGCGCAGCGCGCCGTCGGGGTTGGCCAGACGCACCCGGATCGGCACGGTGTGGCGGTCCGGGTTGACCACCGCGGAGACCATGTCGACCTTCCCCTGAGCGGAGAGCTCCGGGATGGACGGGCTGGTGACCAGCGCCGCCGCCCCTTCCTCGATCGCGCCGGCTTCCGACTCGAACAGGTCGGCCAGGATCCAGACGGACGATAGATCGGCGATGACCATGAGAGAGTTCGACGCATCGGGGGCCACCTCCTGCCCCACCAGGATGCTCTTGTCGACCACCACCCCCTGTCGCGGGGCAGTGAGGGTGAACTCGTTGTCGGCTCTCTCGGAGACCCGCAGCGCGTCGACTTTCGCCGAGGCCGCCTTGAGCGCCATCTCGGCCTCCTTCAGCTGCTGCTGTGCCAGCAGCTCCTCCTTGGCGGGAAGGGCGCGCGTCTGGACGAGATTGTGCACCCGGTCCAGGCTGGTGCGGGCGACCTCGAGATCGAGGGCCGCCTTGTCCTTCGCGGCGCGCAGGTCGGCGATCTCGGGGCTCATCACGGAGAACAGGGGATCACCCTGCCGGACCCGCTGGCCGAGCTCGACGAACACCTGGCTGACACGGCCGTTCAGGGGCACCTGCACCTTCGAGGCCCGGGTCTCGTCGATGGCGATGCGGGCGGGAACCGGGTCGGTCCACCGGAGATCGGCGCGCGTGACCACCCCCAGCTTGACCGCCTGCCATTGCGGAGCGTCGGGGGTGAGCGCGATCGTGCCGCCCTCGACGCGCATTCCGGCCGGCGGGACAGCCGGTCGCGTCTCCCGGCTGAATCCGGCCGACAGCCAGATCGACAGTCCCCCGACGAGCATCGAGCTTCCGAGACCGAACATGCGCAGCTTGCGGAGCTTCATGGTGTCGCCTCCGGGGTCGCCGCCGCCGAGCGCAGGAGATCGGCATCCAGTCCCAGCGCGCGGCGCAGGTCGTTTTGCACGGCGAACAGATCGAATTGCAGGTCCATGACTTTCAAGAGGAGATCGATGTGCGTCCGGCGCGTCAGCAGCAGGTCGGTCATGCTCACGCCGCCCTGACTGACCGCGCCCAGGGTCGCCTCGAGAACCCCCCGGGACTTGGGGACGGCCTCGTTGACGAGCCTCCCGAGAGTCCCCTCGAGGCTCGCCTTGCGGCGCAGCAGTGCCTCGACGTCGGCCCGCCCCTTATCGCGGGAGGCCGCCGCGGACCAATCCAGCTCCCGGGCACGCGCCTCGGCCCGGGCGGAATCGTGCTGGCCCCGGTCGAAGAGGGGGAGCGGGATGCCGATCGAGAAGAGGTAGGTGCGCGGCTGATCGCCAGAAATCGTCAGGTTGTCGTGGGTGTAGCCGAGGCTCAAGTTCGGATCGGGGATGCGGCGCCGCCGCGCCAGGAGGGCGTCCTGGCGTGCCGCGTCGCGGTCGAACAGCATGGCCCGGATGTCGGGCCGTCGATCGATCGCCTCCTCCACGTTCGGACTGGGCGGCAGCGGCGCAGCCGCCGTGAGCGCCTCGATGCCCGCGCCAGCCGCGACGCACGGAGCCGCCAGGACGGCGCCGCACGACACGGTCGCCCCCTCGTACTCCTGCCGGTTCGCGGCCACTTCGGACTCCAGGAGCATCGTATCGACCTGGAGGCGGTCGAAGTCGTTGCCGCTCAAGTCTCCGTTCTCCACGCGGGAGCGCTGGATGTCGAGGTTCTGGCGGGCGGCCGCGAGACTCTCCTCCAGGACCGACTGGCGCGAGCCGAGGTACGCGATGCGACCCAGGGCGTAGCGGGCTTCGGCCGTTCTACCGTTCAAGGTGTCGAGGTAGGAATTGCGCTCCGACTTGAGACGCAGCTCCGCCGACTCGATGCGCGGACCGCGCTTGCCGATCTCGACCGTCTCGGAGAGGACCGTGCCGTAGATCGCGGTCTCGCCCCGGGTGAGGCCGGGCGGGTTGGTGGGTCCCACGGTCAGGTCGCTGACGGTTCCGGAGAGCGCGGGGTTCGGGAACAGCCGTTCCTGTCTGAGACCGTCCTGCGCCTGCTCGACCCGCGACGCCGCGGCCAGCACATCTTTATTGTGATCCGCCATCCAGACCACCAGGCCGCGGGCGTCCTTGAGGAGCGCGTCCACCGCCACGGAGTCGCCGGCCTGCGGGGGAATTGCAGCCAAAGCGGGCTCCGTGGCGGGGAACTGCGCCTCGTTGGAGGCGAAGGTCATGGGGAGAACGGCGGCAAGAGCCAGCAACGGGGCCGCCCGGAGGACTGAGGCGCCCGCTGCCGCTGCCTGTGAGACCAACGTGCTTCTCCCCATGTCCTGGTCACCGGTCCCTTCGTTATCCGGTTGCCGCCTGCCGGTCGCAAGTCCCATGCCATCAGCCCGCCGGGTCCGGTCTTCGGGATCAGAGAGGAATCGCGCGGTCGCCCCGATCGCCGGCCCCGGCGGGTTAAAAAATCTTTCATAGTGACTTTCGGTGCTGGCGTATCCTGTCGCCCCGGCGACGGCCCGGGCAGCTCCCGGGGGCGCGCCGGTCCGTCCGGGGGGAAGGACGTTCGTGCCGAACAAGTACCTGCGCGACCCGATCCACGGCTCGATCAGCTTCGACAAGGAGCGGGAAAGGCTGGTCATCGACCTGATCAACACGCGGGAGTTCCAGCGCCTGCGCCGCATTCGCCAGCTCGGTGCCCTGTATCTGACCTTCCACGGCGCGGAGCACACGCGCTTCACGCACTCGGTCGGGGTGGCGTTCATGGCGAAGCGCATCTTCGACTCGCTTTTGGCGGCGGGGCAGATCCCCCGGAAAGGCGCGGTCCTGGAGCGCACACGCCTGATCGCCATCGCCGCGGCCCTGCTGCACGACGTGGGGCACGGTCCCTTCTCGCATCTGTATGAGAAGGTGTTCAACGACCGCCGGCACGAGGAGTGGACGCGCCTGATCATCCGGCACGCGCGCGGAGAGACCGGCCGCCTGCTGCGCCGCGCCGGGGCGGTGGAGGAGATCCTGGCCGTGTACGATCGCACCTACCGGCCGCCGTTCGTGTCGGACATCGTCTCGTCGCAGCTCGACGCCGATCGCCTCGACTACCTGCTGCGCGACTCGTTCATGACTGGAGTCGCCTACGGCCGCTATGACCTCGACTGGATCTTGACCAATCTGCGGCTGGCCCGGCGAGGACGGGAGTCGTCCGAAAGGGTGCGGAGCAAGGGGACGGGCCGGGGGGCCGCGGCCTCCACGGGCGGCGGGCGGGACAACGATCTGAGGCTTGCGATCAACGGTCTGAAGGGGTACCACGCAGCCGAGCAGTTCGTGATCGGCCGCTACCTCATGTACCAGCAGGTCTACTATCACAAGACCAGTCGATCCGCCGAGCAGATGATCCGCACCGCCCTGCAGCGCCTGGTCGACGCGCACGGCGAGACCGGGGCGCTGCCGGATCCCTGCGCCGCCTCGATCAAGCGACTGGTCGAGACGCGCGGCAGCCTCCCGGTCGAAGATTTCCTCCGCCTGGACGACTGGCTGTTCCTGTCGGCGTTCCAGGAGTGGGCGCTGGCCCCGCCGGGGAAAGTGGACCCCATCCTGCGCGACCTGTGCGATCGGATCACCCGACGCCGCTTGTTCAAGACGGTGCGCCTGACGGCCGGCAGCCGTCAGAAGCTGTTCGGCGAGGCGATCGAGGAGCTCAGCGACCTGTTCCGCAAGAAGGGCTTCGACCCGCGCTACTACTTGCTGGAGGACGACGCCACCGACCTGCCTTACCGCGACCTGGCCTACTCGGACCGCATGGGAACGGCCCCTGAAGACATCGGTCTGGCGGTGCGCGGCCGCATCGTCGGCTACATGTCCGAGCGCAGCGTCTCGCCCCTGATCGACTCGATCCGCAACGAGCCGCGCAAGCTCCTCCGTCTGTGCTTCCCGGGCGCGATGCGCGCGGCGGTCGAGAGGCGTCTCAAGCCGTTCATCGCCGGCGAGCGGCAGTAACCGGCGGCCGTGGAGCGGGGTCGCGCGGAAGTCGGGTCCGCCGGGCTCTTGGGGGCGCTTGACTGGCTGGAGCGCGCAAGGTACCGTCTGCACCCTTCGGCTTCCCGAGGTGAGGGATGACCGGGAAGTTGCCAGGGGGAGAATCCATGAAACGTGCGAACGTCAGGCTGGCCTTGGGGGCGGCAGCCCTGTGGATGGCGACGGTGCTGCACGCCTGGGCGCAACTTCCGTCCGCGTCGTCGACGCCGCCGGACGGGGTTCCTGCCGAGGAAGGGACGACCGGTCAGGAGGAGGCCGGCACGCCCGCCGCCGAGGATCCGACCCGCACGGCGGGCGGGGCGCTCCGGCAGTTCATGGCGTCGCGGGACTACCGCACCATCAAGCGCCTCAAGAGCGTGATGACGGACCGGCTGCAGGCGCGCTTCGATCACGACTCGTCGCCGTTCAACGGCAAGAGAAGCAACCGCCTGGCGGCGTTCGATTTCACCGAGAAGGATCTCAGGCCGGCGCGACCGGCCGCGGGCAGGACGGGCACCCCGGCGGTCTCCTACATCGCCATCGTCCGCAGCCTGTGGGCGGAGCAGGGAGAGGCGACCGAGCTGCGCACCGAGTCCATGACCCTCACCCAGCAGCCGGACGGTCTGTGGCGCGTCGCGGACCTGACGCTGACGGATTCCGACAAGCTGCGTTTCGGCGACGCGGTGCCGGGTGTGACGGCGCTGCGTCTGGTGCTGCGCGCCTGGTACGGCGGCAACGTGGCCGCAGCCAGAGGCGGCATGAGCGAGTCGTTCCTCAAGAAGTTCGCGGCGCGCGACGACGCGCTCAAGGCGCTGTTCTCGCCCCCGCCCGGCAGGCAGCACGCCGCGTATCAGATCGTCGCAATGGAGCCGAAGGGCACGAGCGCCGCCGTCACCCGGGTCAAGCTTTACGAAACGGTGATCGGTGAACCCGGTCCGATCGACGGGACGACCCACGTCCTCAAGATGATCAAGAAAGGATCGCGCTGGCTGCTGGACGGATGGGATTGAGCGCGCCGCGATCCGCAGTATAATGACTCTCCAGGAGGACCGGTTGGCTCCGACGCGTGTCATTCACCCCGCACAAGACGACGATCACTTCCACGACGAGTGCGGCGTATTCGGCGTCTATAACCACCCCGAAGCCGCGAACCTGACCTATCTGGGGCTGCACGGTCTGCAGCACCGCGGCCAGGAATCGGCCGGCATCGTCTCCTCCAGCGGCGACCGCCTGCACGAGGAGAGGGGCATGGGCCATGTCGCGCGCGTCTTCAAGAAGACGCAGCTCCGGCGGCTGAAGGGCGACCTGGCGATCGGCCACGTGCGTTACTCCACCGCCGGGAAGAGCAACCTGGAGAACGCCCAGCCGTTCGTGATCGAATCATGCAAGGGAGAGATCGGGGTCGCCCACAACGGCAATCTGGTCAACGCCGTGGCGGTTCGCGACCGTCTGGAGAAGGACGGCTCCATCTTCCGAACCTCCAGCGACACGGAGGTCGTCCTCCACCTGATCGCGCGCTCAAAACAGGATGGTCTGGAGGCGGCGATCGTGGACGCCTTGAAGCAGATGCAGGGCGCCTACTCGCTGATTTTCATCACCCGGGACCGGATCATCGGCGTGCGCGACCCGCGGGGCTTCCGGCCGCTGTCGCTGGGCCGCCTCGGAGAGTCGCAGGTCCTCAGCTCGGAGTCGTGCGCCTTCGACCTGATCGACGCCACGTTCGTCCGCGACGTCGAGCCGGGCGAGATGGTGGTGATCGGCCCGGCCGGGGTGAAGTCGTACCGTCCGTTCCCGCCGGAACCGGTGTCGCAGTGCATCTTCGAATACGTCTACTTCTCGCGCCCCGACTCGCAGGTGTTCGGGCGGAGCGTGCATGAGATCCGCAAGCGCCTGGGACGGGAGCTGGCGAAGGAGCAGCCGGTCGACGCGGACGTCGTGGTGCCGGTGCCCGACTCGGGCATGTACGCCGGGCTCGGCTTCTCCGAGCAGTCGCGCATCCCCCTGGAATTCGGCCTGGTGCGCAACCACTACGTCGGGCGGACCTTCATCGAGCCGCGCCAGGCGATCCGGCACTTCGGCGTGAAGCTGAAGCTCAATCCCGTGCGCGCGCTCCTGTCGGATAAGCGCGTGGTGCTGATCGACGACTCGATCGTGCGCGGCACCACCAGCCGGAAGATCGTCTCCATGGTCCGCTCGGCGGGGGCGCGTGAGGTGCACGTGCGCATCTCGTGCGCGCCCACGGTCGGGCCCTGTTACTACGGCGTGGACACGCCGCGCCGGTCGGAGTTGATCGCCTCGTCGCACACGGTCGATGAGATCCGGCGGTACATCCGGGCCGACTCGCTCGGCTATCTGTCGCTCGAGGGGATGTACCGGGCGGTCGGAGAGAACCGGTCGTTCTGCACGGCGTGCTACACGAACGACTATCCCGTCCCGTTCCCCAAAGAGGAGGAGGCGCACGGGATGGTCCCGGGTCGTAGGTAGCGCCTCGCTCATTCACAATCGTGCTTCGCGTGGAAGCGGCGGCGCGCTCCGGCAGGGGCCTGCGGGCCCAGGGGAAGCCTCCGGAGCACGCCCTTTTCTCGAAAGGCGAAACGATGACAACGGCTTCGAATTCGAACGTCGCGCCGGGCGACGGCCACGGAAGCTCGCGGCCGTACGTGCCGGCGCGGCCCACCATCCCGATCGACGCCGGAAGTTTGAGCTGGGCGCGCGCAAGATCCGCTGGGACGACCAGGGCCCGGTGCAAATCGACTGGACGATTTTCGACCGCGGCAAGCTGACGCTCGACAACCTGCTGGTCGTCAAGCTGGTCACGTTCGTGGAGTCCTACGCCGACGTGTACACGGCGCTGCTGCTCGAGAATTTCTGCGTCAACGACACGATGGCGACGTTCTTCCAGCTATGGGAGAGGGAGGAAACCAACCACGCCACCAAGCTGGTGCGGTACCTGGAAGTGGTGGGCCTCGATCCCTCGGAGCTGCATGCCTCGCTGCAGCGCCCGCGCTCGCGCAAGTTCGACGTGCCGTACGTCAAGACGCCGCTGCAGGCCAACTGCTTCACCTATTGCCAGGAGCTGCTGACGGCGTTCTTCTACCAGATGTTCCGCCGCACCGTGCGGGAGCCCCTGCTCAACGAGATCCTCACCAAGATCATCGCCGACGAATGGCGACACTTCCACTGGTATGAAAGCGTCCTGAAGATGCACCTCGAGACCGACCGCAAGAAGACGCTCGAGGAGTGCTTCCCGGTGCTCGAGAACTTCGCCATGCCGGGCAACCAGATCCTCGGCGCCGAATACGAGATCCTGACCGATGAGATCATCAAGAGGATGCGCTTCTC
>QHXY01000385.1 GCA_003223145.1 Acidobacteriota bacterium | reverse complement strand
AAGCGCACCCCATCGGTATAATGGCGCGCGCGGAGGGATGGCCGAGTGGTTTAAGGCGGCGGTCTTGAAAACCGTTGGGGGAAACCCCCGCAGGTTCGAATCCTGCTCCCTCCGCCAATTGGCTCACCGGAACGGCAATATAAGAACATCCCGAACTGTTTGCAATCGGCGGAGATGCGTGGCGCGGAGCGGGCCCGTTGTCCGCAGCCGCTCCCGCGGCCGCGTCACGGCCTCGGGAGGACTCAGGCTTCCTTCTGGCGCGGGGCGGCGAGCAGGGCGGTGCACGAGTCGGCGGGCACCGGCCGGCCGATGTAGTGGCCCTGCAGATGATCGATCTGCTGCTCGACCAGGAAGGACATCTGCTCGCAGGTCTCGACGCCTTCGGCGACCAAGCTCAACTTGAGCCCGTGACCCATCCCGATCATCGCGGTCACCAGGGCGGCGTCGTCCACATTCGCCGCGATGTTGTGGATGAACGAACGGTCGATCTTGACTCGCCGGATCGGCAGCCGCCTCAGACGCGACGGCGACGAGTAGCCGGTCCCGTAGTCGTCGAGGGCGATCGAGACGCCCGTGTCGGCGAGCTCGTGCAGCGTCTGCAGGGCGAGGTTGTCGTCGTGCGCCAGGGTCTTCTCGCCGACCTCCACCTCCAGGCAGGTCGGTTCGAGCCCGTTCTCCGACAGGGCGCGCGACAGCAGGTCGACGAGTGGGCGGCCCTGGTAGAGCTGCCGGAGCGACAGGTTGATGCTGACCCTCGGGGGCAGATCCGCGCCGTCCTGCCACCTGCGCCTGTCGGAGCAGGCGGAGCGCACGACCCATTCACCGATCTCCATGATCAGCCCCGTCTCCTCGGCCAGCGGGATGAACTGCATCGGGTAGATCAGTCCCCAGTCGGGATGGCGCCACCGGATGAGGGCCTCCAGGCTCACGACCTGGCCGTGGGCGTCGATCATCGGCAGGTAGTGCAGGACGAACTGCCCCCTGTCGAGGGCATTGCGCAGGCCCTGCGCCAGCGCCCCGCGGCCGGTGAGCCGGCCGCCGGTGGGGCGCGAATGGAACTCGAGGGAGTTGCGGCCCTGCTGCTTCGCCCTGTACATGGCGGCATCGGCGTTTTTCAGGAGCGCCTCCGCGTCCTCGCCGTCGTTCGGGAAGACGCTGGCCCCGATGCTCGCCGACGCGGCGACGCGGTGCGGCCCGATCAGGAACGCAGCGCGCAGAGACGAGAGGATCTTGTCGCCCACCAGGACCACGTCGTCGAAGCTCCGGACCTCGGGCAGCAACAGGGCGAACTCGTCTCCCCCGATCCGCGCCACCGTGTCGCTGCCGCGCACCGCCAGCTTCAGGCGCTCGGCCGCGCACTCCAGCACCGCGTCACCCACGGCGTGGCCGAGCGTGTCATTGACCTCCTTGAACCGGTCCAGGTCCAGGAACAGGACCGCCACCGCCTGCTGGTTGCGGCGGGCGACTTCCAGCGCCTGGCTGAGGCGGTCGTGGAACAGGGTGCGGTTCGGGAGCTTGGTCAGGGCGTCATGGTGAGCCAGGTGGTCGAGGTGGTTGCGCCAGCGCGTCCGCGCCATGGCATGGCGGATGGCGCGCGCCAGCGCGGCGCCGCCGAGATCCGTCTTGCTCAGGAAGTCCTCCGCCCCCTGCCGCAGGGCGCGACAGGCGATCGTCTCGTCCGCGCTGCCGGTCAGAACGAGGATCGGTGGGCGGGACGTCCGGAGGACCACGCGGGCCAGCGTGTCCTCGCCGTTGCCGTCGGGCAGGAACAGATCGAGCAGCACGGCGTCGAAGGTTTCCCGATCCATGGATCGGAGTCCATCGTGCAGCGTGCCGGACGCGCTCACGACAAATCCATCGGGGTCCTGCTCCCGGAGCAGCGCCCGCACCAGGCCGACGTCCGCGGGGTTGTCGTCGATGACCAGCACGCGGACCGGATCGCCTCCGGCCGGGCGCGTTCCCCCGCCGGGCGGGGAGGAACGCGCGAGCCAGGAGGTGACCGTGGTCGAGATGACGCGTGTGAGCTCGTTCCAGCCGGTCGGCCTGGCGATCCCGCAATTCACGCCCAGGTCGTGGCGCTGGAGGATCTCTTCCCGGGAGCGCGAGTGGGCGAGGATGGTGAGAGGAATCCGTTCGAGCTCGGAGTGACGCTTGATCTCGCCGAGGAGCTCGCGGCCGTCCGCGCCGGGAATATCGAGATCGAGAAGGATCACATCGGGGCGACGGGCGTCGGCGTATTCGCCTTCGCGCCGCAGGAAAGACAGCGCCTCGACGCCGCCGCGCACGGCGCGCGTCTCCAGATCGAACCCCGATTCCTTGAGCCCCTCCAGCGCCAGGCGGATGTCTGCGGGGTCTTCTTCAACCAGCAGGACGTCCAGCGCCCGACGGAGGCCCCCTGTGGACTTCATCCGTTTGATCTGCTGCGGGAACGAACTCGTCATCGACTCCCGCCGAATGCAGGTCGCCGCCGCTCACTCTCGTCTCGGCTTCGAAGGGACCGCAAGGGGGTCATTACCCGGGGACAACCTAGGTCTTCACCCTACGTGACGGCGCTCCATCGCCTTGACGTAGGTCTCCTGCAGCACGGCGTTGATCCCCGCGGCGAGCGGGATCGCCACGATTGCCCCGACGATCCCGGCCAGGTTCGCGCCGACGATCAGGGCCGCGAGGACCACCAGCGGGTGCAGCTCCACCTGCCGGCCGGTGAAGTACGGGACGAGGAAGTGTCCTTCCAGGAACTGCTCGATCCCGAACACCAGCAGGACGCCCACGAGGGTGAACAGGGGGGAGTTGAGGGCC
>QHXY01000384.1 GCA_003223145.1 Acidobacteriota bacterium | reverse complement strand
AGCCTGGAAACGCGCGCCGGGGAGATCTTCGGGATTCTGGGCCCGAACGGCGCCGGTAAGACCACGTTCCTCAAGATCCTGGCGGGTCTCATCCTGCCCACCGCCGGCCGCGCGCTCGTCGGCGGCATCGACGTCGCGCGCCACGACCAGGCGGTCAAGCGATCGATCGGGTTCGTGACGTCCGACGAGCGCTCCTTCTACTGGCGTCTGACCGGCCTGGAGAACCTGGAGTTCTTCGGGCGGCTCTACGGGTTGAGCGCTGCGCAGGCGCGATCCATCGGCCGATCGCTTCTGCAGGTCATGGAAATGGAGGCGCTCGCCGACCGGCAGTTCATGTCCTACTCGACCGGCATGAAGCAGCGCCTGGCGATCGCGCGGGCGCTCCTGCACGACCCGCCCGTGCTCTGTCTCGACGAGCCGACCCGCAGCCTCGATCCGATCGCGGCCAAGCATCTCAGGCGCTTCGTCATCGAGCGTCTCAACCGGGAGCGCGGCAAGACCGTCCTGCTCGCGACGCACAACCTGCAGGAGGCCGAAGAGATGTGCGGGCGTCTGGTGGTGCTCGATCGCGGACGGGTGCTGCGCCAGGGAAGTCTGGCCGAGATCACCGCGGGTCTCCCGGGCAGGGATCACTACATCCTGGTCGTGTCGGGACTGGGAACGCCGCCCGCCGATCCGCGCTGGTCGGTCGAGGTGGAACGGCGGGACGGGACCCTGGCGCGACTGATGGCGGCGGTCGACCGGGACGGGCGAGCCTTCTCCGACCTGCTGCGCGGTCTCCTGGAGGCCCGCGGCACCATCGTCTCGTGCGCGCGCCGCGAGCCCGGGCTTCAGGAAGTATTTGACATGATGGCGCCGGACGAAGAGAGGAGCGATCCGTGAGCGCCCTGCGCACGCTCCTGGCCTTCCTCAAGCGCGACTTCCTGATCGAGGCGTCGTACCGGACGTCGTTCCTGATGCAGGCGTTCGGGATCTTCTTCTCGGTCCTCATCTGGTATTTCGTGTCGCGCGTCGTGAATGCCCCGCCGACCACGCCGGGGCTCGAAGGCGTCGATTACTTCGCCTATGTGCTGCTCGGGCTGGCGCTCCTGCACTACCTGTCGTCCGCGATGATGTCCTTCGGTGGCAAGGTGCGGTCCGAGCAGATGACCGGGACGCTGGAGGCGATGCTGGTGACCCCGACGCCGATCGGGACCATCGTTCTCGGGTCCTCGCTGTGGGATTTCCTGATCATCACTCTGACCGTCCTGGCGTTCTCGGGGATCGGCATCCTGTCGGCGGCCTTCGTGCTCTACCTCAAGCGCGGCGATCCGATCACCTTCCTGGTGGCCAGCGGCTCGGCGCTCGTCGGCGGAGTGTTCTACCCGCCCGAGGACATGCCGGTCTGGCTGGGTGGCTGGTCGCGCCTCCTGCCGATCACCTACGCCCTGCACGCACTGCGCCGGGCGCTCCTGCGCGGCAGCCGTTTCGCCGACCTGCTGCCCGACATCCGGGCGCTCGTCGTGTTCGCCGCCGTGCTGCTCCCCCTCGGCATCCTCGCCTTCCGCGTCGCGGTGCGCAAGGCGCGGCAGGAGGGCTCCCTGGTGCAGTATTGAATAACCACGAAGGCTGTGTTAGATTCACCGCCCATTCCGCAGACACGGCGTCCGTGATGTCTCCCGGGAGGAACGAGGCCGCGGCCACGCGGCCGGGAGCGGACGCGGGGAGACCGTCACCTTGAAATTCGAAAAGTTGAACGTTCCTCTCGAGGGCAAGCGCATCGAGGTCGAGGGCGGTCAGCTGCGGGTGCCGGCCAATCCGATCCTCCCATTCATCGAGGGGGACGGCATCGGTCCCGACATCTGGGCGGCGGCGCGCCGCGTGCTCGACGCCGCGGTGAAGAAGGCCTTCGGCAGCGCGCGCCGGATCCACTGGTTCGAGGTGTACGCCGGCGGCAAGGCGCGCGACCGATACGGCGAGTGGCTGCCGCAGGACACGCTGGAGGCGATCCGCTACTACACCGTCGCCATCAAGGGGCCCCTCACGACGCCGATCGGCGGCGGCTACCGCAGCCTGAACGTCACGCTGCGGCAGGAGCTGGACCTGTTCGCCTGCATCCGTCCGGTGCGCTACTTCGAGGGCGTGCCGTCGCCGGTCAAGCGCCCGCAGGACGTCGACCTGACGATCTTCCGCGAGAACACCGAGGACGTGTACGCCGGCATCGAGTGGCGCGAGGGGACCGAGAAGTGTCGCAAGGTCGTGGAGTTCCTGAACCGCGAGATGGGTTGTTCGATCGCGGCCGACTCCGCGATCGGTGTCAAGACCATGAGCGCCCGCGCCAGCAAGCAGCTCGTGCGCAAGGCGATCCGCTACGCCATCGAGCGCAAGAAACCGAGCGTCACGCTGATGCACAAGGGGAACATCATGAAGTACACGGAGGGAGCCTTCAAGGAGTGGGGCTACCAGGTGGCCCGGGAGGAATTCCCCGAGTTCACGATCACCGAAGAGGAGGCCGGAAAGCTGGCGAAGCGGCCCGCCAGCAAGGTGATGATCAAGGACCGGATCGCCGACTCGATGTTCCAGCAGATCCTGATCAGGCCGTCCGACTATTCGGTCGTGGCCACTCCGAACCTGAACGGCGACTACCTGTCGGACGCGGCGGTCGCCCAGGTGGGAGGGCTCGGACTGGCGCCCGGCGCCAACATCGGAGACACCACGGCGGTGTTCGAGGCCACCCACGGCACCGCGCCCGCGTACGCCGGACAGGACAAGGTGAACCCCGGATCGCTCATCCTGTCGGGCGCCATGATGTTCGAGTACATGGGGTGGCTGGAGGCGGCTGACCTGATCGTGGAGGGGATGCGCCAGGCGATCAGGACGAAGCGGGTCACGTACGACCTGGCGCGGCACATGGAGGGCGCGATCACGGTGAAGTGCTCCGAGTTCGCCGGCGTCGTGATCGCCAAAATCGAGGAAGGGAGCTGAGGGAACCCCGCATGCGCAGAAAAGTGTCGATCATCGGCGCCGGCAACGTCGGCGCCTCGGCGGCGGAGCGGATCGCGCTGCGTCGTCTGGCCGACGTCGTGATGGTGGACATCATCGAAGGACTGCCGCAGGGCAAGGCCCTCGACCTGAACGAGGCCGCTCCCGTGGACGCCTACGACGTCCGCCTCACCGGCAGCAACGGCTACGAGGACACGCGCGACTCGGACATCGTGGTGATCACCTCGGGGTTGCCGCGCAAGCCCGGGATGACCCGGGACGATCTCCTGCAGAAGAACTTCGAGATCGTCAAGGCGGTGACCGAGCAGGTGGCGCGTCAGTCGCCCCGGGCGATCCTGATCGTCGTGAGCAACCCCCTGGACGCCATGGCCTACACCGCGCTCAAGGCGAGCGGCTTCCCGCGCGAGAGAGTGCTCGGGATGGCGGGTGTGCTCGATTCGGCGCGCATGCGCTTTTTCATCGCTGAGGCGCTGGGCGTCTCGGTCGAGAACACGCACGCCTTCGTGCTCGGCGGGCACGGGGACACGATGGTGCCGCTGCCGCGCTACTCGACGGTGTCCGGTATCCCGATCACCGAGCTTCTGACCAGGGACCGGATCGAGACCATCGTCCAGCGCACGCGGGACGGGGGGATCGAGGTGGTGAACTTCCTGAAGAGCGGCAGCGCCTACTACGCCCCGGCGTCATCGATCGTTCAGATGGTCGAGGCGATCCTCCTCGACAAGCACATGATCCTGCCGTGTGCCGTCTACCTGAGCGGCGAGTACGGCTACCGGGATCTTTTTCTGGGCGTGCCGGCGCGTCTCGGTGCGACGGGGATGGAGAAGGTCATCGAGATCCAGCTCACCGCCGAGGAGAAGGCGGCGCTGGACCGCTCCGCGGCGGCGGTGAAGGAGCTGGTGTCGAAGCTGAAGGTTTAGCCGCCGGCAGGCGCTCGCCCGCCGAAGCGGGGCCGAGATCGGCGTCGGTGCTCGCGGCAATCTCGTCCACGAT
>QHXY01000081.1 GCA_003223145.1 Acidobacteriota bacterium | reverse complement strand
TCCGCAGCGCCGGTCCCTCGGCTACCGCTGCCAGATGAGCCCAGTCATCGGAGAGGAACGGCAGCCACAACCCCGGGAGGGTGGCGACGGCGGCGAGCATCGCCGCGAGGGTCGGGCCGCGCCAGTCGCCGAGATCGGCCCGCGTTTGCCCGAGGTCTCCCGTGGTGCGCGATCGGTCCTGGTGGAGGGTCATCGCGTGCCGGCATCATACCGCGCGGTCGGGATGTTTGGCCTAGGATGGCCGCGGTCGTTTTGCCTGCGCGCCATCCCGGGGATATCATCCCTGCCCGAGGTCGAGATGAGCATGATGGACTCCGAGGGCGGCCGGCGCACGGGAGTGAGGCACCCGTGGCTCCTGTGGCTCCTGGCCGCAGCGCTGGTCGCCGGCACCGGCATCTGTCTCTACCTGACCCGGTTTCACGAGAACCAGCTTTACGGCGACGCCAGCGCCACGCTCGCCAACTGTCCCGAGAGCGAGACCACCAATTGCGAGGTGGTCAACACCAGCGGCTACTCCGAGATCGCCGGTGTTCCGATCTCGGCGCTGGGGATCCCCACGTACCTGCTCCTCCTGGCGCTGATCGGCATGGCCCGCCGGCGCCCTCGCGTTGTCGGGTACATTTTCACGATCGGGCTCCTGACGGTCCTCTATTCCGGATATCTCTATTACGTCTCCGAGGTGAAGATCGGCTTCCTGTGTCTGTGGTGCTTCCGGCTCTACTGCATCAACGCGGGTATCCCGGTCCTTGCGGGTCTGGCGGCCTGGCGGAACCCTGTTCAACTGCTGCGGGAGACCTTCCTTGACCTGGGACGCTTCGCGCCGGAGGTGCGGATGGCGGCGGCGACGTTCGTGGTCCTGCTCGCTTCCGCCGCCCTCGGGGACCGCGTCTACCGCGCCAGCCTGGCGCCCGCCCCCCTCGAGACGACCGCCGCGACCAGTCCGGCCGAGCCGCAGCCGCCGGCCCGCACGATCGAGGCGCCCGTCCCGGAATCGGCTCCGCCGCCGCCCTCCATCCCGCCCGCCGCGACGCCCCCTGCGGCCGCGCCGCCCGTCCCGGCCAGGCCCGCGGCGCGCGCGACTACGCAGCCGCCGCCATCGTCACTTCCTGCCCCGGCGCCGCCCGCCGCCGGCGCCTTCGTGGTGCCCGGCCCGCTGGCGCAGGTGTCGGGCCGGGCCGGCGGGATCGAGCAGAAGCCGTTCGATCTGCAGTCACACATCGGTCGTGGGCGGCCGGTCGCCCTCCTGTTCTGGGCGCCCGGCTATGGCGTGTCCGAGTCGGCCCTGGTGGCCCTGACGCACTACATCAGAGGGCAGGCGCCGCAATATGAGATGTTCGCGATCGCGGGACGCCGCGAGGACCAGCGGGCCGAGATGCTGTGGGAGTCGTTCCTGATGCTCGACCTGCCGCCGGACCTGGCGCTGCTGGTGGACGACGGCTTCGCCGTCTCCAAGCAGCTCGAGGTGACGGACGTCCCCAATCTGGTCCTGATCGACGCCAAGGGCAGGCTGGTCGTCTCCAAGATCAAGGGTCTGGAGCAGACGGTGACTTACTCGCCCACCCAGATTGCCGCCGAGAAGCTCATCCGCGCGGTCGCCCAGGGGGCGTCGCCTCCGCCCATCACACACGTGCCGCCCTATTACCCCGCCAGCGAGCTGTACGGCGGGTGCGCCCCGGAGTTCACCCTGCCCGAGGTGATCAGCGGAAAGGACGTGACTTTCACGGGTCGTTCCACCAACGGCAGGCCGACGCTGTTGATGTTCTGGTCGTCCACCTGCCGGCACTGCCAGAAGGAGATCCCGCAGCTCCTGGCGCATGTGCGCTCCCACCCGGGCGAGTACAACGTCGTGTCGGTGGCGATGATCAAACCGGACCGTCCCGACGGCTTCTCGCATCGCAAGGTGACCGAGGCCTACATCAAGAACAACGGCATCCCCTGGCTGGTGCTCGACGACTCGAGCGGCTACGCGACCGACCTGTACAAAGTCGTCTCCACACCGACGACCTTTCTGATCTCCCCCGGTGGCCAGGTCATGGACGCGTGGTACTACCCGCACGAGAGTCTCGACGCGCCGATGAGCGAGGCGCTGGCGCGGCTCAACGCGGCCGCGGGCGCCTGCCGCTCCAGGCAGGAAGGCGGGGCCACAAAGACATTCTTCTCGGTCCTCGGAGCGGACGACAGGAAGGTCGCGCTCGAATCCCTCGCCGACCGTCCGGCGCTCGTGCACCTGTGGGCCACCTGGTGCGTGCCCTGCCAGACCGAGCTCCCGGACATCCTCAAGTTCAAGGAACCTCTGGAGAG
>QHXY01000386.1 GCA_003223145.1 Acidobacteriota bacterium | reverse complement strand
GCTGCCGCAGGTACCCGCGGTAGTTGCGGGTGATCTCCTTCAGGGAGTCCCCCCCGAATTTCTCCAGGACGGCCTCGGCCAGGACGAAGGCCATCATCGCCTCGCCCACCACACCGGCAGCCGCGATGGCCGAGACGTCGGTCCTTTCGACCTGCGCCTGGAACTCTTCCTTCGATTTCAGATCGACGCTGTGCAGCGCCTTCGGCAGGGTTGACAGCGGTTTCACGTAGACGCGCACGCGGATCTCCTCGCCGTTGGTGATGCCGCCCTCGATGCCGCCGGCATGGTTGGTGGCGCGGTAGAAGCGGCGGGCCCCCGCGCGGCCGGACGGCGTCCGGGTCGCCCTGCAGGCGCGTCACACGCGTCATCGGGTGACGCCCCGGACTGAGCTCTGGCGGAAGCGCCCCGTTGCGCAGGGCGGCGGCCATGCCGATCCGACGCATGCCGCGGCCCGAGTCGCGCAGACCGGCTACGATGCGGCCGGTCTGCGGTTCGATGACGTCGCCCCAGGCGTTGACCACCGCCAGCGCGCCGACCACGAGCGCCCCGCGGCGCGCCGAGGCGGAGCCCAGGCCCGTCTTCATGGCGCGCCTGATCCCGTGCAGCTTGCCGACGGTGGCGCCCGTTCCGGCGCCGACGTTTCCCTGGACGACGGGGGCCGAGGACGCGTTCCTGCAGGCCCGGCGCGCCATGGCCGGGCCCGGCCGGGAGCGCGGGTCGCCCACCGACAGATCGAACAGGATGGCCGCCGGGACAATCGGCACGATGGCCTCGCGCAGGCGGAAACCGACGCGGCGCTCCTCCAGGAACGACATCACCCCCGCCGCCGCATCCAGTCCGTAGGCGCTGCCGCCGGAAAGAAAGAGCGCGTGGACCGCCGGAACGAGGTGTCCCGGGTCGCACGGTCCGGGGTCGCGCAGCCCGGTGGCCATGCCGCGCACGTCGATGCCGGGGACGGCCCCCTCACCGCACAGGATCACCGTGCAGCCAGTCAGTCCTCGAGCGTCGGTCGCGTGTCCGACGCGGAACCCGGGAACGTCCGCGAGGCTGCCGTCCCGGTCCGAATCAGCCATGGCGGCGTATGCTAGCATGCACGCGGTCCCAGCCACGTGGACGACCGGCCGGCCCCGCGATGACGGACGATCCGATCTTCCTGAAGGTATGGCGCACGGTCGCGCACGTGCCGCGTGGCCGGGTCGCCACGTACGGCCAGATCGCCCTCATGATCGGCCTGCATCGCGGCGCCCGCACCGTCGGCTGGGCGCTGCGGGCGCTTCCCGACGACTGCCGTGTTGACGGAAAAGCGGTCCCCTGGCACCGGGTGATCAACGCCCGCGGAGCGATCAGCGACCGCGGAGGCGGGGGAGGGATCGGCCGCCAAGCCGTGGCGCTGCGGCGAGAGGGGATCGCCGTTTCGGCCGGCGGTCTCGTCGACCTAGGACGCTACCTCTGGCGAGGCCAGCGTCGCCGGTCCTGACCCGGGCGCTTCCAGGCCGAACTGCAGCTGATACAGGCGGTGGTAGATGCCGCGCTCCTGAAGGAGGGCGCGGTGTGTCCCTGCCTCGACGATCCGGCCATGGTGCATCACCAGGATCCGGTCGGCCCCGACGATCGTGGAGAGTCTGTGGGCGATGACCAGCGACGTCCGTCCCGCGAGCAACCGTCCGAGCGCCCCCTGGATCAGCAGCTCCGTCTCGGTGTCGACGCTGCTCGTGGCTTCGTCGAGCACCAGGATGGCGGGGTCGTAGGCCAGGGCGCGCGCGAACGACAGGAGCTGCTTCTGACCGACCGAGAAATTTCCGCCACGCTCGCGCACGGCGGCCGAGAAATCTCCCGGCAGGCGGCGGATGAAGTCGGAGGCGTGCACGGCCCGAGCCGCGTCCTCGATCCTCTCCCGTGGCAGGGTCGGGGCGCCAAAGGCGATGTTGGAGGCGATGCTCCCCGTGAACAGGAAGTGGTCCTGCAGCACCACCCCGACCTGGCGTCGCAGGTACGACAGCGGCAGCATCCGGATGTCGGTGCCGTCGATTCGGATGGCGCCGGCGGAGACGTCGTACAGCCGGACGAGGAGCTTGATGAGCGTCGTCTTGCCCGAGCCGGTGGCTCCGACGATCGCCACACGCTCGCCCGACTCGACGCGCAGGCTGATGCCGTGCAGCACCTCGTCGCCCGAGCCGTAGGCGAAGCGCACCCCGTCGAACTCGATCCGCCCGTAAGACCGCGCCGGCCGTGAGGCGGTGGTCGGCGACGTGATCGCCGGGCGCTCGTCCAGGAGCGCGAAGATCCGCTCCAGCGAGGCCATGGCGGCCTGCAGGACGGCGTAGAAGCCCGACAGATCGCGGATCGGCCCGAAGAAGCGCGAGGTGTACTCAAGAAAGGCCACCAGCGTCCCCAGGGTCAGGGCGCTCTTCAGGATTTGCCCGCCGCCGTACCAGAGCATGAGCGCGATGGCGACGTTTCCGACGAGCTCGATGATCGCCGAGAAGCCCGACTCGTAGACGACCGAGCTCAGCTCGGCGTCGCGATGGTCCGAGTTGATGACGTCGAACTCCTTGGTGCTGACCTTCTCCCGGCGGAACAACTGCACGAGCAGCATCCCCGAGATCGACTCCTGCAGGTAGGCGTTGATGCGCGCGATGCGGCGGCGGACATCGCGGTAGGCCTGGCGGATGCGGCCCCGCAGCACCGCCGACAGCAGGAACAGCACCGGCGTCAGCGCGAAGGCCACGCACGCCAGGCGCCAGTCGAGCCACAACAGGATCCCCACGATCGCGAGCAGCTTCACGCTGTCGCCGAGGAGCGACACGACCCCCGAGGTGAACAGGTCGGCCAGGGACTCGATGTCGGTGGTCACCCGGGTCATCAACCGGCCGACCGCGTAGCGGTCGAAGAAGGACGAATCGAGGGACACCAGGTGCCGGAAGACGCGATGACGCAGGCGCAGGATGACGTTCTGGCCGGTCAGCTCCATGGAATAGAGCTGCCCGAAGCGCGCGGCGAGCTCGACCACGAGCGTCGCGACGTAAGACAGGGCCAGGAGCGTGACGCCGCGCCGGTCTCCTCTCAGGATCGGGTCGTCGATCAGGAGCTTGAAGAGGAAGGGCTGCAGGAGCTGGGCCCCCATGACCACGAACATCAGCCCGACCGACAGGACGATGAGCCGCGACTCCGGCGCGATGTCGCCGAGCATCCGGCGCACCAGGCGCGCGTCGTAAGCCTTTCCCAGGACCTCCTCGTCGTGCTGGGCCGGCTGGCTCACAGGGCCTCGAGCTCCTTCTCGATCTGCTGCTGCCGGTGCATGCGGGCGAACGGGCCGTTCCGGGCCAGGAGCTCCACGGCGGTGCCGCTCTCGGCCACGCGGCCGTCCTCCAGGACGACGATTCGATCGGCTGCCAGGACGGTGGAGACGCGGTGGGACACCAGCAGGGTCGTCCGCTGGCGCATGATGCCCCGCAGACCGGCCAGGATGGCCTCTTCGGTGTCGGCGTCGATGCTGCTCAGGGCGTCGTCGAGGATCAGGATGCGGGGATCGAGAAGCAGGGCGCGCGCCAGGGCCACCCGCTGGCGCTGGCCGCCTGACAGGGTGACGCCGCGCTCGCCGACCAGCGTGTCGAGCCCCCGCGGCAGGTCGGGCAGGTCGCGTGTGATCTGTGCCACCTGCGCCGCCTCCTCGATCCGCTGGCGCGTGGCCGCGGGCGCTCCCAGAGCGATGTTCTCGGCGATGGTCTTCGAAAACAGGAAGGTCTCCTGGGGAACCACGGCGACGTGGGCGCGCAGATGACCGGTCGGGATGACGTTGAGATCGTGCCCATCGATCAGGACCGTTCCGTCGGGAACGGGATAGACGGCGGCCACGAGCTGCACCAGGGTGGACTTGCCGGATCCAACGCGGCCGACGAGGCCCACGGTGGAGCCCGCCGGGATCTCCAGCGTGACGCCGCTGAGGACCGGACGTGTCTCATCCCCTCCGCCCGGGTAGGAGAAATCGAGCCCGCGGAAGGCGATCGAGCCGCGCAGGACCGGCCCCGCTCCCTGCACGCGGTCGCCCGGCAGGTCGCTCCGGATGGCTTGCATCTCCTCGAGCCGGCGGATCGCCCCCAGTCCCCTCTGGAACACGCCGAGCACCCAGCCCATCATGACGGTCGGATCGGCGAGCAGGGCCAGGTACGACAGGAAGGCGACGAGTCCCCCTTTGGTCAGCGTCCCGGCGATGACGTGCCGCCCCCCCAGCCAGAGGGCCGCGAGCGTACTGACGCCTCCGAGGCCGCGCATGAGCGTGAGGATGAGACCGCGGCTGCGCGCCAGAAGGAGCGAGGAGCGGCGATACTCCCGGCTCAGACCGCCGAACAAGCCCGCCTCGCCCTCCTCACGCACGAACGCCTTCACCATGTTGATACCGCTCAGCGTTTCCTGCGCCTTGTTGCTGAGCTCGGCGAGCTGCTCCTGGGCGGCGTTGCTGCGCTGGTGGATCCTGCGGCTGACCCGGAACACGCCGGCCAGAAGGAGCGGGTAGGGGAGGACCGCGACCAGGGTGAGTCCAGGGTCGATCTTCGCCATCAGAGGCAGCGCGGCCGAATACATCAGCGCCACGTTCATCACGCTCAGCATGCCGGGGCCGAACAGCGACCGGATGAGCATCAGGTCGTTCACGGCTCTCGACATGATCTCGCCCGTCCGGCGCCGCGCGTAGAACGACGCCGGCAGGGTCAGGAGGTGGGCGTACAGCTCGTTGCGGATGTCGTACACGATGCGGCGCGACGCGCCCAGAATGTGAAGACGCGACCGGATGCGGATGGCGGCGAGGATTGCCGCCGTCACCAGGATCGCCAGCGCGTCGTAGGCAACTCGCCGCGGCGGCCCACCCCGGCCCAGCGCGTCGATCGCGTCCTTGAGCAGCCAGGGGATGCACAGGGTGAGACCGTTGGTGGCGACGAGGCACAGGAACCCCAGGAGGAAGTCCTGGCGGTAGGCGCGGAGATAGCGCAGGATCAGCGACACGCGGTCAGGTTCGGGCCGGAGCACCCGGTGCGGAGTCTCCGCCATCTGGCAGGAGACCCATCAGGAAATTCTCGACCAGGAGCTGGCGGTTGCCCTTGTGGCGGATCGACTCGACGGTCGTCTCGAGGTCCTCGAGGGCAGCCCCGGACCGAGGACCTAGGCGGCCGGCCAAGTCGCGCAGCCGGTCCGCGATGTCCACGTTGATCAGGCGCGCCTCGTCACCGGGGGAGACGCCGAGGATCAGCAGATCGCGCAGCACCGTCATCAGGATCTCGAGATCACCCTCGGTCGAGCCGCCGGCCTGCAGGATCGTTTCGGCGCGCGCCACCGCGATCCCGGGGTCGCCGCGCCGGGCCAGCTCGTCAAGGATGGCGACCAGCGCCTCGCGGCGGCGCCGGAACTCATCGAGGTCGAGGTCGAGCGCGGGGCCGATGCGTCCGCCCGACAGCCCGGCGCGCAGGACCGCCTCCTCGGCCGGCAGCTCCCTGCGCTCGACAAGAAAGTTGACGATTTCGGTACGCGGGACGAGCTGGAACGGCACCGCCTGACAGCGCGAGCGTATGGTCGGCAGGAGGGCGTGCCACGACGGGGTGATCAGGACCAGGACGGCGTGGGGCGGCGGCTCCTCGAGGGTCTTCAGCAGGGCGTTGGCGGCGGCGCTCTCCATGCGCTGCGCCTGGTCCACGATCAGAACGGAACGCTCGGACTCGGACGGCCGGTGCTGCAGGAACGTGATGCCCTGGCGCACGCGATCGATGAGGACGGACCAGACCGGGTTGGCGATCGCCTCCGCCTGCAGCTCCTGGGGGGCGATGCCGGCCCGGCCGCCGGCTTCCGGGTCCGCCCTCTCGAAATCGGATTTCTTCTCGGGCAGCACCAGGCGCACGTCGGGGTGGACCAGGGCGCGCTCGTCGATGCGGCGGCAGGAGCGGCACTCGCCGCACGGTCGGTCCTCCGGCACCCTGCAGAGCAGGGCGCGGCCGAGCAGGAGCGCCGTCGCCAGCTTCCCGGCGCCGGCCGGGCCGTGGAACACGAGCGACGGGAAGAGCTGATCCGCCTCGAGGGCGCGCTGCAGGGCGGAGGTGGCGCGCGGCTGACCCAGGATGGCCAGGTCGAGCGGGGCGAAGCGGCGCGGGCTCATTCGGGCGCCCCGCGGGTGGCCAGGAAGCGGTCGATCGCCTCGCCCACCCGGTGACGCACGTCCTCGACGGAGCCGCGCGCGTCGATGACGACGAAGCGCCCGGGCTCCTGCCCTGCCATCTCCAGGTAT
>QHXY01000383.1 GCA_003223145.1 Acidobacteriota bacterium | reverse complement strand
CATTCTCGGGGAGGTGGTGCATCCCGGCCGCTACGATCTCAAGGGGCGCACGACCGTGCTGGATCTCGTGGCGCTCGCGGGCGGCCTGACCGAGTTCGCCTCGCGATCCCGCATTCTGGTCGTGCGGGACGGGGGGTCGCAGGTCAAGCGCATCCGGTTCGACTACGACAAGGCGATGCTGGATGGCAAGCAGGAGAATTTCGAGCTGCGACCGGGCGACATCGTCCTGGTCCGCTAGGGTTCTTGGAAATGTCCGCCGTCCCGGCCGGAGCCCCTGCCTCCGCCCGGCAGCCACCAGGCGGCCCCCCCGCGGTCGGGTGGCGTACGGGGCGGCGGACTTCAACTCTCCTCACGGGGTCCGTGGAGCGACGCCGTCATGACCGCGCCCATCCTGCTCTTCTGGACGTGCGTGTTCCTGATCGCTTACGGCTACGCCGGCTACCCGGCCCTGCTCCGCGCCTGGGGAGCCCTGCGGCCGGCGCGGCCCGCGGGGGGACGGCGGCGCGAGCCGACGGTCGTGATCGTGCTGGTCGTGCACGACGAGGAGGCGCACATCGAAGGGCGGATCAAGAACCTCCTGGCGCTCGACTATCCGCGGGATCGACTGGAGATCGTGATCGGCTCCGACGGTTCGACCGACGAGACGGTGGCGCGGGCGCGTGTCTTCGAGGGCGCCGGAGTCAGGATCACCGCCTTCAGGACGCGTCGCGGCAAGGCGGCGGTGATCAGCGAACTGGTGCCGCGCTGCCGGAGTGAGATCGTGGTTCTGGCGGACGCCCGGCAGCGGTTCGAGGCGGGGACGCTGCGCGCGCTGGTCGGTCCGTTCGCCGACCCGCGGGTGGGGGCGGTCAGCGGCCAGCTGATCCTGACGAGCGGCCCGGAGACCACGCCGGCGATCCGGGGCATCGGTCTGTACTGGCGGATCGAGTCAGCGATCCGGCTGGGCGAGAGCCGGATCGATTCGACGATCGGCGCAACCGGCGCGATCTACGCCATCCGTCGCGAGCTGTTCGATCCGATCCCCAACGATACCATCCTGGACGACGTCCTGATCCCGATGCGCATCGTCGGTCGAGGCTATCGCGTGATTTTCGAGCCGGCGGCGCGCGCCTACGACCGCGCCGGCAGCGCGCGCCAGGAATTCGTCCGCAAGGTACGAACCATCGCCGGTAACTTCCAGCTGTTCACCCGCGAGCGCTGGCTCCTGGACCCGTTCCGCAACCGGCTCTGGCTGCAGACCGTCTCCCACAAATTGCTCCGCCTGTTCGGCGCGCTGTTGTTCGCGACGGTCCTGACAGCGACCGTGGTCCTTTCCGATCGGCCGTTCTTCCTCTGGGCGCTCCTGGCGCAGGCGGTGTTCTACGCCTCCGCCCTCTGCGGCGGGGTCAACGAGGCCGCGCGCCGAATTCCCCTCATCACCGTCCCGTACACGGTTTGTCTCCTGCAATGGGCGACCGTGGTGGCCTTCGTCCGTTTCCTCACCGGACGCCAGCGTGTCGCCTGGGAGCGGGCTGCGAACTGATCGCCCCGGTGAGCCGGGCTTTTCGTGTCGCCGCTGAATCCGATCAAGGAGCCCGCGGCGGAGCCCCTCCGGTAACTCCCCCCGCCGGCATTGCGGAATTCTCCCCGACGCGAATCAGGGTTCCCCCAATGGTGCTTGCGCTCCTGCGCGTGTACAAGAGTCGACGACAGATCAGGGGTCGATCGACGGTTCGATCGCTCGAGACGAGGTGGCTCGATGCACGAGGCAGGAGCGGGGGCCGATCCGGCGGCCGAGCCGGGTCAGCTGGAGAGCGCGGCGCGAGGGGAGCCGCCGGCGGCAAGGGCGATCGATTGGCGCCCGATCGACGGGCGGCTCGTGAGTCTGGTCGCTCCCGCGACGTTCGAGGCGGAGCAATACCGGTCGCTCCGTCACGTCCTGGAGAGCCGCCGCGGGGAGATGGACGTGATCGCCGTGACCAGCGCGGTCCCCAAGGAGGGTAAGACGACCACCGCGATCAATCTGGCAGGTGCCCTGGCACAGGACGTCACGGCGCGCATTCTGCTCGTCGACGCCGACCTCCATATGCCTTCGGTCGCCCGTCTCGTCGGTCTGGGAGACTCCTCCCCGGGCTTGACGGGGGCAGTGCGGTCCCCGGCGGTGGACTTCGAGGAGTTCGTGAAGCGGCTTCCCGGTTCGCGTCTCGCCGTCCTGCCTGCCGGCCCCCCGCCGGAGGACCCGCACGAGGTGGTGAGGTCGCCGCGACTCGCCGAGGTCATCGACGAGGCGCGGCAGCGTTACGACAGCGTGGTGGTGGACACTCCACCGCTCGTCCCGGTGTCCGACAACCGGGTCCTGGCCGGGTGCATCGACGCCTTCCTGGTGGTCGTCGCCGCCCACAGGACGCCGAGACGTCTGGTCGAGGAAGGCCTGCGCCTGGTCGATCCTGCCAAGCTGCTCGGCATCGTGTTCAACCAGGATGCCCGGATGTCCTCCGAGTACCGCGGTTACTACGGCCGCTACGGTCGCACGCGTGATGAGGTCCGCGCGGAAAGCGCACAGCGCCCGGCGCGCACAAAGGCGGTCGCGGCATGTCGCTGATCCTGGCCCTCCTCGAGTGCGTCATGTTCAGCGCGGCGGCCTACGCGGCTCTGCACCTCGATCCGGGAACCGGGCCGGGCGGCGCGATCCACCTCACCGGCGCGCTGGGGCGGGCCCTGGCGCTCTCCCTGTCGTGCGTCGTCGCCTTCTACTACCAGGAGCTCTATGACCTGCGCGCCGTGCGCACGTTCAGGGCGTTCCTCGCCCGCCTACCGCGTTCGGCGGGGCTCGCCCTGGGCCTGACGCTCGTCATCTGGAAGGTGATCCCGCCGGCCGGGACGCGGCCTGCCTCGTTGATCGTGATGCTGACCGCGCCGATCGCCCTGGTCCTGCCGCTGCGGGCGCTGGTGTACAGCGTCGCCGCGCTCCGGCCGTTCCTGCGACGGAACCTGGTGCTGGGGACTGGCCCGCTGGCCAGACAGATCGTCCATGAGCTGGAAACCCGGCCCGGCTCCCGCGACGCCGTCGTCGGCGTCGTCGCGGAGCCTGGCGACGGCCTGCCGCCCCTGATGGCGGCGCCGGTGTTCGGTACGCTGGACGATCTCGGCCCCATCCTGTCCCTGACCGCGCCCCACCGGATCGTCGTGGCCCTGGACGATCGGCGCGGCCGGCTGCCGGTGCAGCGTCTTCTCGAGGCGCGTGTGCGGGGAGTCGCGGTCGAGGACGGGGTCAAGATCCTGGAACGCCTCACCGGCAAGATCGCCATCGAGTCGGTCTCTCCGGGCTCCCTGGCCTTTTCCAGATTCCCCAGCTCCCGGGTTCATGAGGTCCTGACGAGGGCGCTCAGCATCGTGGTCGCGACGGCGGGGCTGATCGCAACCGCCCCCCTCATGGCGCTCATCGCCCTGCTGATCTGGCTCGACTCGCGTGGCCCGACCCTGTTCGTCCAGGAGCGCGTCGGCCTGGAAGGGAGGCGGTTCAAGCTCCTGAAGTTCCGGACCATGCATCCGGCCCGCAGGGCGACCTCGGAGTGGGCCGGGGACAACGACGAGCGCATCACCCGGGCCGGCCGGTGGCTGCGCAAGTTCCGCCTCGACGAGCTGCCCCAGTTCGTGAACATCCTGCGCGGTGACATCAATCTCATCGGTCCCCGGCCGCACCCCGTGACCAACTGCGACCTGTTCACCCGGACCGTTCCCTATTACTGGCTGCGCTCGCTGGTGCGGCCGGGAGTCACCGGCTGGGCGCAGGTCCGCTATGGCTATGCGAACAACCTGGAGGAAGAGACGGAGAAGATGCGCTACGATCTCTACTACATCAAGCACCGCTCCATCCTCCTGGACACTCGCATCCTGCTGGACACCATCAAGGTCGTGCTTCTGGGCCAGGGGGCCGGCGCCAGGGAGCCGATCCAGACCGAGGTCCTGGCCCGCGCCGGACGCCTGGCCTTCCTTCCGCCGGCGCCGCTCTGGCGGAGCGTCGGAAGCGGGCTGGCGGACCGCGCGAATCGGTCGCCGTTCAGGCTGGCCGGCCGGCTGGATCCTCACGCCGGACCGCGTGCGTCATGACCCATTTGGATGATCACCGAGAGGAGGGCAGGGCGATGAGACGAGCCGCACGGTGCATCGACCTCGTCGCAATCCTGATCGTTCTGGCGGTCATGACGGCGCGGCCCGCGGGCGCGGGCTATCTCAACGCTTTCGAGGCGGCGCGGGCGGCGGTTGCGCAGCCGTGATGCCGGCGCCATCTCAGGGCGGCGAAGACGGAATGCAGAAATCGGGTCGCTCCAGGGGGAATCCATGTGCGGCGTCGCCGGCATCGTCGATCTCGACCGCGCGCCCGTCCAGGAGGGTGGCGTCCGCGCCATGTGTGCGGCACTCAGGCACCGCGGCCCGGACGGCGAGGGCGTGTACGTCGCTCCGGGCGTGGCCCTGGGGATGCGACGGCTGAGCATCATCGACCTCAGGACGGGTGATCAGCCGGTCGCCAACGAAGACGGGACCGCGTGGGTCGTCTTCAACGGCGAGATATACAACTACAGGGAACTCCGCCACGACCTCGAGGGTCGCGGTCATCGCTTCCGGACGTCCTCCGACACCGAGTCGATCGTCCATCTCTATGAAGAGCGCGGCCCGGCCTGCGTCGAGGCGCTTCGCGGCATGTTCGCCTTCGCGGTCTGGGACCAGTCGCGCAGGACGCTGCTCCTGGCCCGCGATCGGCTGGGGATCAAGCCGCTGTACTACACGGAGATAGGCCGTCGCATCGCCTTTTCCTCGGAGCTGAAGGCGCTGTTGCGCCTTCCCGAGGTGGAGACGAGGATCGACTGGCGGGCCCTTGGTTCACTCCTCTCGACTCTCCATACCCCGGCCGATCAGAGCATCGTCGCGGGCGTCAAGAAGCTCGAGCCGGGCCACGTGCTCGTCGCCCGCGCCGGCGGCGGAGTCCGGATCCGGCGCTACTGGGATGTACGGTTCGACCCCGTGGCCGGCCGCCGCGAATCGGACATCGCCGACGAGTTGCGGGGTCTGCTCGAGGAATCGGTGCGCCTCCACATGGTCAGCGACGTCCCGCTGGGCGCGTTCCTCTCGGGAGGGGTCGACTCCAGCAGCATCGTCGCGCTGATGTCGCGCCGGGCCGACCGGCCGGTGAAGACCTTCTCCATTGGATTCCGGGATGCGGATTTCGACGAGACTCCCGATGCGCGGCGCGTGGCGCGGGTCCTGGGGACCGAGCATCACGAGGCGATCCTGGACCCGGACGCCGCGGCCGTCCTCGAGGACGTTGTCTACCATCTCGACGAGCCGTTCGGCGACTCCTCCGCCATCCCGACCTACATGGTGTCGCAGCTCGCCGCCCACCACGTGAAGGTGGCTCTGTCGGGGGACGGCGGTGACGAGCTGTTCGCGGGCTACGACCGCTACCGCGCCGAGGATCGCGATCGCCGCCACGGGCCGCTGGAGCGCTGGGCGATGGGCCGCCTCGGCCGGTCGATGCCGCGGGGCATGAGAGGACGCAATCGCCTCCTGCATCTATCCCTGCCGGACGGCCGGCGCTATCTGAACCGGCTGACGCTCTACGACCCGGACGAGCAGCGCGCGCTTCTCCGCCCCGATGTCTTCGAGGAGGTCGCCCGCCACGACCCGTGGTTTCGCGAGGCCCGCCGCCTGGCGCGCCGCGGCCACTGGTTGTCGCGTCTCCAGGAGGTAGACCTCACCAGCTATCTTCCGCTCGACATCCTGACCAAGGTCGACCGCATGAGCATGGCCCATTCGATCGAGGCGCGCGTGCCGCTTCTGGACCACAAGGTGGTGGAATTCGCCGCGAAGATACCGCCCGGGCTGCTCCTGCGCAACGGCCGGTCGAAGCACGTGCTGAAGCGTGCGCTGGCGGACCTGCTGCCGGAGTCGGTCCTCGAACGACCGAAGCGCGGTTTTGCGATTCCGCTCGGCCGCTGGTTCCGCGGCCCGCTCCGGGATCTCCCCCGTGATCTGCTGCTGTCGGAGCGCAGCCGGCGCCGCGGCATCCTGGACACGGCGGCGGTTGAGAGGCTCCTGGCCGACCCGGAGCGCTGCGGCGTCCTGGATCTGCCGATCTGGACGCTGCTCTCCTTCGAGATCTGGTGCCGTACATTCCTCGACCAGCGACCCGGCGCCGCGCTGCCGGATCCGGGCGGCGCGGAACGGGCCGCCCCGATCAGGTCGGGCGAGGCCTGCCCGGCCGGGTTCGCGTGAAGGCGAGGCAGGGGGTGGGGTTCATGTCCTCGACTCTGATCCGGCATCCGCCGGACCTGCTTGGCGTGCCCGATCTGGTTCGCGCGCAGGCGGAGGCCGCACCGGAGGCGCTTGCAGTGGCGGCGGGCGACTGGCGGCTGACCTATGGCGATCTCGAGAGGCGGGCCGAGCGCCTGGCGGACCGGTTGCGCTCGCTCGGCGTCGGTCCCAATACGATCGTGGGCCTCTGCCTGCACAGCTCCCCCGCCATGGTGGTCGGGGCGCTCGGTATCCTCAAAGCGGGCGGGGCGTACCTCGCCCTGGACCCCGGCCTTCCGCCTGAGCGCCTGGCGTTTCTCCTGAACGACGCCGGCCCCGGTCTGGTGGTGACGGCGCGGTGCCTGGCCGATCGCCTCCCGCCGGGCGCACGGCGGCTGATCCCGCTCGACCCGGAGGGACGGGACGGGGGGCCCGAGCCTCCCGGGCGGCGCCGTGTCGCGATATCGGCCGGAGACCTGGCCTACGTCGTCTACACGTCCGGGTCGACGGGCAGGCCGAAGGGCGTCGAGCTCACGCGCGGGGGCCTGTTGAACCTGGTGCGCTGGCACCGGCGCGAGTTCGCCGTCACTCCAGGGGATCGCGCCACGCAGATCGCCGGCGTCGGCTTCGACGCCGCCGTCTGGGAGATCTGGCCCTATCTCACGGCCGGGGCCAGCGTGCACATTCCCGACGAGGCGATCCGGCAGGATCCCGAGGCGCTGCGCGACTGGCTGGTGTCCGAAAGGATCAGCCGGACGTTCCTGCCCACCCAGATGGCCGAGCGGGTGATCGCCTTGCCGTGGCCCGCCGACACCGTCCTGCGCACCCTGCTGACGGGGGCCGACACCCTGCACCGCTACCCGCCACCGGGTCTGCCGTTCACGGTGGTGAACAATTATGGTCCGACCGAGTGCACGGTGGTCGCCACCTCGGGGCCGGTCTGTCCCGACAGAAGCGCGACCGCCCCGCCCACCATCGGGCTGCCGATCGAGGGCGTGCAGGTTCACCTCCTGGACGGATCGCTGCGGCCGGTGCCGCGGGGGAAACCCGGCGAGCTGTGCATCGGCGGCGCCGGCGTGGGCAGGGGCTACGTCGGCCGACCCGACCTGACGAGGGAGCGGTTCATCCGGGATCCGTTCAGCACGGAGCCCGGGGCGCGTCTGTTCAGGACCGGCGACCTGGCCCGGCGTCTGCCGGACGGCCGGCTCGTCTTCCTGGGCCGGATCGACGAGCAGATCAAGGTCCGCGGCTATCGCATCGAACCGGCCGAGATCGTCGCGGCGCTCAACCGACATCCGGCGGTCGAGGAAAGCGTCGTCGTCGGCCACCAGGCAGCGCCGGGGGACACCCGCCTGGTCGCCTACTTCGTGCCTGCTCCCGGAAGGCGCCCCAGCCGCGCGGAGCTGCAGGGATTTCTCGGGACCCGTCTTCCCGACTACATGGTGCCCGGGGCTTTCCTGGCTCTCCCGTCGCTGCCGCTCAATGCCAGCGGCAAGGTCGACCGCGCGGCCCTTCGCGTGCCAGAGGGGGACCAGCTCCTCCGGGACGAAGCCTTCATTGCGCCGCGCACCCCGGTGGAGCGGCGCATCGCCGGGATTCTGGCGCCTCTTCTGCGCCTCGATCGCGTCGGCGTTCACGACAACTTCTTCATGCTCGGCGGGCACTCGCTGCTCGGCACGCAGCTCATCGCCCGCCTTCGTGAAGTCTTCTGCGTGGATCTTCCTTTGCGCTCGATTTTCAGGGCGCCGACCGTCGCGGAGCTTTCGGCCGAGATCGAGCGGCTGCTGGTCGAAAAGCTGCAGGCCCTGAGCGAGGACGAAGCGGCGCGGATGCTGCGATGAGCGCGGGCGGCGTCACCACCTCGAGCCGCGATCGGCCGTTGAGCCTGTACCACCTGCTCGAGCCGGAAGTCCTTGCCGACCCCTACCCGCTCTACCACCGGCTGCGGACGGAGGATCCCGTGCACTGGGATCCGTTCCTGCATGTCTGGGTGGTCACGCGTTACAGGGACGTGGTCCGTGTTCTGCACGACTTCTCCGCGGATCGCACGCCCTCACCCGAGCAGCTCACCCGGATGGGTCTGGCCGAACTGAACCCGATCGCGCAGGTGATGGTCAAGCAGATGCTGTTCCTGGACGCACCGGCCCATACCCGGATCAGGAGCCTCGCGGCGCACGCCTTCACGCCGGCCCGCGTCGAGGTCCTGCGGGCCCACATCCGCGAGATCACCGACCGGCTGCTGGAGCCCGTCCTGCCGGCGGGTCGCATGGACGTCATCGCGGATCTCGCGGAGCCCCTGCCGTGCATCGTCACCGCCGAGATGCTGGGCGTCCCGGTGGAGGACCATCGCCGGCTCAAGTCCTGGTCGCAGGATTTCGCGGAGATGCTCGGCAACTTCCAGCACAATCCGGACCACGCGCCGAAGATCGTGCGCGCGGTGGAGGAGATGACCGCCTACTTCCGCTCGGCGATGCGCGATCAGAGGAAGCGGCCGCGGGAAGGCCTGGTGAGCACGCTGATGAACGCGGAAGTCGGCGGCGACCGCCTCACGGAAGAGGAGGTGATCGCCAACTGCATCGTCACCATGGTCGGGGGTCAGGAGACGACCACCAATCTCATCGGCAACGGCGTCCTGTCGCTGCTGCGCCACCCGGAGGAGCTCGCAAAGCTCAGGAGCGATCTGTCTCTCATCCCCTCCGCCGTCGAGGAGCTGCTCCGTTACGAGAGCCCGAGCCAGCACACGGGTCGCCTCGCCCCCGCCGACCTGGAGCTGTCGGGGCGGCGGATCCTCAGGCGCCAGGCGGTGATCGCGGTGATGGGCGCGGCCAACCGCGATCCCGATCGTTTCCCCGACCCCGACCGGCTGGACATCACCCGCCAGGACAACCGGCACCTCGCCTTCGGCTGGGCCGCCCATTTCTGCTTCGGCGCGCCGCTGGCGCGGATCGAGGGGCAGATCGCTCTCGAGGCGATGCTGCGCCGAATGCCCGGCCTCGCCCTCGAGCCGGTCCGCCTCGTCTGGCGGACGAATCTGGGGCTGCGCGGGCTCGAGGCGCTGCCGGTGACCTTCGAGACCCGGCCCGGAGGGGCGCCCGCCGGCTGGCTGTCGCGATGAGGATCGACAGGCAACCGGCCCCTCCCGATGTGCCCCTTTCGGAGCCGAAGCGCCGCCTGCTCGAGAGGTATCTGCGTGGAGATGTCCCGAGGAGCCCGGACGCCGGAGACAGCATTCCGCGGCGCCCGGCGGGGGCGGCGGCGCCGATCTCCGTCGGCCAGCGGGCCATCTGGCTCCACTCCCAGATCGCCCCCGGGCTGCCGCTCTACGACGAGACGTTCACCGTCCGCCGGACGGGACCGCTTGATGGGGCGGCCCTCGAGTGGAGCCTGGAAGAGATCCTGAAGCGACACGAGGCCTGGCGCACCTCGGTGCGGACCGTGGCCGGGCGGCCGCTGCAGGTCGTCCACCCGACCCCGCGGATCGCGTTGCAGGTCGTGGATCTGCGCGCGCTGACCGGGGACGCGCGGGAGCCCGAGGCGCTCCGTCTGGCCGCCGAGGACGCGCGCCGACCGTTCGACCTGGCCGGCGGACCGCCCTTGAGACTCCGGCTGATCCGGCTGGGCGACGAAGAGCATCGACTCTACATCACCCTGCACCAGATCATCTTCGACGGGGTGTCGGTGTTTTCCGTGTTTCTGCCGGAGCTGACCGGACTCTACGAGGCTCGTGTCGCGGGACGGGTGCCGGCCCTTCGGGAGCCGCAGCTCCAGTACGGGGACTTCGCCCGCTGGCAGCGCCGGCGCAGGCGTGAAGTGGTCTCGCGGGGCGGGCTTGATTACTGGCGCCGGCAGCTGGCGGGCGCCCCGACGGTGCTCGATCTGCCCGGCGACCGGCCGCGGCCTCCCTGGCCGTCGTTCCGCGGCGAGCAGCCCACCTTCGCCCTGCCCGGAAGCCTGCGCGACCGGCTCGAGGCTCTTTCCCGGAGAGAGGGGGCCACGCTCTTCATGACGCTCCTGACGGCGTTCAACGTCCTGCTCTACCGCTATACAGGCCAGCAGGACATCCTGGTCGGGACCGTGGCCTCGTGCCGCGACCGTCCCGAGCTGGACGGCGTCATCGGCTTCTTCCTGGATACGCTGGTGCTGCGGACGCGGCTCTCGGGCGGACGCACGTTCCGGGAGGTTCTCGCGGGCGTCCGGGAGACGACGCTCGAGGCGCTGGCACACGCCGACGTCCCGATCGAGGACGTCGTGGCGACCCTGGGACAGGGACGGGATGCCGGCCGCAACCCGTTGTTCCAGGTCATGCTCGTCCTGGAGCCGCCTCTGCCCGCGCCACCCCCGGGCTGGGGCCTGACCCAGATGGACGTGGACACCGGGATCGCCCGGGTGGACTTGCACCTGCAGGTTGACGAGCGACCGGAGGGAATCAACCTCCGCGTCCGCTACAGCACCGATCTCTTCGATCGCGTCACGATCGATCGCCTGGTGCGGCGCTTCACGGTCCTGCTGGAGGGCATCGTGGCCGATCCGGGGCAGCGGGTCGCGGCCCTGCCGGTTCTCGCACCCGAGGATCGCGCGACCGGCCTCCCCGCCGGGGACCCGGCGGCGCCGGCGGGCCCGATCGTTAGGTTCGCGCGCGAGGAGATTGAGCAGTCGATCGCGCAGCGCTTCGCGCGGCAGGCCGCGGCGCACCCGCGGCGCATCGCGGTCCGGGAGGCGGGGCGGGAGTTGACCTACGAGGCGCTCGACCGGGCGGCCAATCGGGTCGCCGCGACGCTGGCGCCCGAAGTCGGCGGACCCGGCGCCCGGATCGCCCTCCTGCTCGACCACGATGCAAACATGATCGCCGGGATCCTGGGCGCCCTGAAGGCGGGTGGCGCCTACGTCCCGCTCGATCCGGGACATCCCGCCGGGTGGCTCTCGCACATCGTGGCGGATTGTCAGGCGGACGCCGTGCTGACCAACGCCCGGAATCGATCGCTGGCGCTGGAGCTCGCCCGGGGCCGGAAGGTGCTGGGGGTCGAGGAGATCCTGAACGCCGCTCCGGGGGACACCCGCGTCAGGACCGCCTCGCCGGACGATCCCGCTTATCTTCTTTACACGTCCGGCTCGACAGGCCGGCCGAAAGGCGTTCTGCAGAACCACCGGAATGTCCTGCACTTCATCAGGGCGTATGCGGCGAACCTCCGTCTGTCCGCCGACGATCGGCTGACACTCCTCTCATCGTACAGCGTCGACGCCGCGGTCATGGACATTTTCGGGGCGCTCCTGAACGGCGCGACGCTGTGTCCGATCGACATCCGCGAGGCCGGTCTCGCCGGTCTTCGAGACCGAGTGCGCCGGGACGGCGTCACCGTCTACCACTCGACGCCCACTGTGTTCCGGCACCTGATCGAAGCGCTGGCGGAGGAGACTCTGTCTCCGTATCTGCGACTCGTCGTCCTCGGAGGGGAGGAGGTCCGCCGCGAGGACGTCGAGTCCGGCAGGAGGCATACCCCCGGCCGCTGTCTGTTCGTGAACGGTTATGGGCCGACGGAGTCGACCGTCACGCTGCAGCACTTCGTCGACCGGGCGACCCCAAACGGGCGGGCCTCGGTGCCGCTCGGACGGCCCGTCGAGGACACCGAGGTCCTGCTGCTCGGCCCCCGGGGCGAGCCCGGTCAGATCTGCGGCGAGATCGCCATCCGCAGCCGCCATGTCGCCCTCGGCTACTGGCGCAGGCCCGATCTGACGCGGACGTCCTTTCTTGCCGACCCCGAGGGAGGGGACAGACGGATCTATCGCACCGGGGACATCGGACGCCTGCTCGCCGACGGCGGCATCGAGTTCGCCGGGAGAAGAGATGCCCAGGTCAAGATCCGGGGATTCCGGATCGAGCTGAGGGAGATCGAGGCCACGCTGGCGCGGCATCCCGAGGTGCGTGAGGCCGCGGTCGCAGCGCACGGTCGTCCACCGGGCGAGAGACGCCTGGTGGCTTACTGGGTCGCCCGGGCCGAGCCGGCGCCGGACGAGGGGAAGCTGCGGCGTTTCTTGAGAGAGAGTCTGCCGGAAGCGATGGTCCCGGCGGCCTTCGTGCGCCTGGCCGCCCTGCCCCTGACGCCCAGCGGTAAGATCGATCGCCGTGCCCTTCCGGACCCGGGGGAGGACCCGTCGGAGCGACGATGCGTCTTCCTGCCGCCCCGCGATGCTCTCGAGGCAAGGCTGGCGCTCCTCTGGCAGGATGTGCTCGGGACGGGCCCCGTCGGCCGGGAGGACCACTTTTTCGACCTCGGGGGGCACTCGCTCCGGGCGGCGCGCCTGTTCGCAGAGATCGAGAAGACCTTCGGTCTTCGCCTCCCCCTCGCCACTCTGTTTGGCGCGCCGACGGTGGCGCAGTTCGCCGGCGTCCTGCGCGACAGGGGGACATCGGCCGCGTGGTCGTCGCTCGTGCCGCTGCAGCCGGGGGGCCGCCGGCGGCCCTTCTTCGGCGTTCACGGACACTCCGGAGAGGTTCTCTTCTATCGCGATCTCTGCCGCAGTCTCGGCCCTGACCAGCCGTTCTTTGCGCTGCAGGCGCAGGGCTCCGGCGGCAAGCCTCCGCACCGCGCCATCGAGCCGATGGCGTCCCACTATCTCGACGAGATCCGCACGGTGCAGCCCCGGGGGCCCTATCGCATCGGCGGGTATTGCCTGGGCGCGATCGTGGCGTTCGAGATGGCGCAGCAGCTCCGGGCCCGGGGTGAGGAGGTGGAGCTGCTCGCCCTGTTCGTCGGCCACGATTCACGCGCCCGGGGGCCGTTGCGCTTGGGCAGCCGGGTGTCCTTCCACCTGAGTCAGGCATGGTCCCGCTCCGGCCGCGACAGACGGGCTTATCTGCTGCGCAGGGGTCGCGATGCCTGGCGCGATCTCGCACGGTCGACTCGTTCCCTTCTGTGGAGGCTGGCGTACACGCTTCTCGACCCGGTCCCACGCCTGCCGTCCGGGCTGCCGTGGAACGTGGAGGAGATGAACCTGCACGCCGCCCGGAGGTACGCTCCCCGGTTGTATCCCGGGCGCATGACCGTCTTCTTGAGCGGCGAGATGCCTCCCGGATTTTCCCTTGATCCGAAGCGGGACCTGGATGGTCTCGAGGCGCGGGAGCTGGAGGTCGTGCCGGTTCCCGGCGGCACCCACACGATGATGCAGGAGCCTCACGTCGCGGAGCTGGGCGCCCGCCTGAAGGCCCGTCTCGGCTAACGCACCTGGACGCTGCTGTCTGCGATATTCAGGGGCAGACGGCCAGCTTCTGACCGAAGTACTCGGCGAGGACCGTCAGATCGAGCGGCCCGACGTAGTCGTCGCCGTTGAGGTCGGCGGCCGCGAGGAAGCCGGGCTCGGCGGCGGCGATGTTCCAGGCCCGCGCCAGCAGGTTGAGATCCGCGCCATCGATCCGGCAATCGCGGTTGATGTCGACGGTCTTGACCACGGCGAGCGCCGCCGGCCGGCTACCCGAGACTCCGTCCGGGTTGAGCACGGTCACGACCCTCGGCCCCAGAGCCGCCGTGGACGATACCGTGATCGGGACCGTCAGCCGGCCCGACCCGTCGAGCGACACCGGGCCTGTGGAGATGTCCGGACCGAGGTCGGCGACCGCTCCGTTCTGGAAGTCCGCGCCATCCACACGGATCGTCCACCTCCCTCCCTGCAGGAGGTAGATCGAGTTCGTGCCCGTCTCGACCACCGTCGTGATGCTCGGCGCGGCGGCGGCGACCACCGTGGTCATGGCCGGCGTGCCGGTGGTGATCGCCGTCTCGTTGCTGTCGATGGCGCTGCTCTCGTTGATGATCACCGCACCGGCCGAAGGGCTGGTCGTCAGATGGACCGTCATCTGGACGGAGCCGGAGCCCCCGGCGGGGACCGTCCCGACTGTCCAGACGACCACTCCGTTCGACAGGGCGCCTCCCGAAGTCGCCGACACGAAGCTCGTGTCGGGCGGCACCCTGTCCCGGATCACGACTCCCGTGAGACCGGTGCCGCCGTGGTTCATATAGTTCAACGTGTAAGTGATCGATCCGCCTGCCGGGACCGGATCGGGCGAGTCCGTCACCGAGAGGCTCGGAGGGACGGCCCCCGTGGGGAGGGTGAGCAGGAGGCTCGCAGGCACCTTCACGATGAAGGCGTCCAGACGGTTGCCGCCCGCGTTGCTGGTCCAGACGAAGTACTGCCCCGTCACGTCGAGGTTTCCCTTCGGCATCTTCGCATAGTCGCTGCCGCCCCCGGCAGCGTCGAGGTTGGTCAGGACGGGGGCGACCACCAAGACATCGAGCGAGCCGTCGAGGCGAAAGCAGATGATCTCATTGGCCCAGACCGCATCGGTGCGCGTGGCGCCGCTGCCACAGGCGTACTGCAGGTAGGGCGCCACGTCCGGCCGCGCGTTGCCGTGAGCGATGTGGTTGGGCGCCGGCGCCGACCAGTCGGTATTGTGCGACACCAGGAGCCCCGACAGCGGATCCTTGGAGAAATCCCACAACAGGACTGCGTTGGGAAAGATGTTCCAGTTGTCCGCGCCGACCACGTAGCCGTACCCCATGTCGGCGTGGCCCACCGCCCCGCCCTGATCCCAGACCAGCCTCTCGGTCTCCGTCCGGAGATCGAAGATGCGCATCTCCAGGTCGTACTTGTGGTCCACGTCCTCGAGGCTCATCAGCCAGCGGCCGCTCTTGTCCACGTGGCACTCGTTGAAGACACCGATCTTCGGGAAGTACTGGAACCGCCCGGTGTCCTCGTGATAGACGACGCATCCCAGCATGTCGTAGTTCGGCAGGGCCGCGAGGGTGGCGGAGTGCACCGTGTCGTCGTCGCTGGAATGCATCTGCCGGATGATCTTGTCCTGACCGAACTGGGACCGGACGTCGAACACCGTCTGAAACTGCCGTGTCATCACGTCGTAGCGCAGCATCTGCGGGCCGTTGTCGAGGTAGATCCGGGTCGGCTGCGTGGCGCTCCAGTACCAGCCTTCGCCGCTGCGCCAGCTCAGGCTGGAAGACGGGTCGAACAGGGGCGCGAGGCTGGAGATCTGATCGGTGGTCTTGTCGTATTTGAAGAGCGACGGTCCCGGTCCGCCGCGCGCCCGGTCGAGGCCCAGGAGGATGAGCATCTCGTTCTGACCTGCGTGATTGTTGATGTTGCGCCAGTAAGAGTAGCCGACCGGGTCCACGCAATCGCCGCCGCCACAATCGTCGGCGTTGGTGATGCGCGCGGCGGTCGTGTTGTAGGGCGGAGGAAAAGTGAACGCCCCGCGCCGGGGCAGAAGCGCCTGGATCTGCAGAGCGGACGGACGGGGCCTGACCAGCCCGGTGGTCGCCGTCTCCAGGAAGCCGCCGGGATCGAGGAGCAGGGCCGCGGCCGGGGCCGCGCCTGACCGAACGGCGCCGGGGCGGGGACGGAAGGCGACGCTGGTGGCGAGGATCAGGACGGGGATGAGGTAGACGAGAACGGTCCATCCGGGGCTGCTTGGGACCCTGCGCATCAACTGCCTCGCGACGCGGTGGTACCTCGACCGCGATGGAAGGGAATGCGTCATCCACCGCAAAAAAGATACGCCACCTGGAGAACCAAACCTACCTGTGAACCCCGCAAATGGACGGGGAAAATCCCTGACGGAGGGCGCGGGCGCATCGGATCGCGCGCCTCCCGCGCGCTCCCGCGTCCGGGTTTCACCGAGCCGGCCTTGCTGGGAAATTCCCCCTTGCGCTGCAAGGTTCAACCGATGGCTTGCGCCAAGCTTGCACCGTAAGTTCCCCCGGACCCGAGCGCCGCCGACGACCATCAGGGATGTCCTGGTCAGGCGCTGACCGGGCTTCCGGCAAGGAGGGACGCATGTCCTGAAATCGAATGGGCCCGCACCGACGCACTGATCGACACAGACTATCGATCGACAACATCCCGAGACGCTTTGACGGAGGAATTCATGACCAGAGACATTCGATCGACGGCTCAATGGACCCTATGGATGGGTGTACTGCTGACAGCGGGGCTGGCCTGGACGACGCCGGCGCGGGCGGGGACCACCGGGAGCCACGCCTGCAGCGCCATGGTGAACGTGCCGCTCCTCGGCGTGGCCGCCACCTTCCTGGCGGACACCGGAGACCCGGTCGCTCCGGACTCCTTGGGCGCCGACCTGATCGAGGCCGCCGTCCCGGGGGTGCTGAGGGCGAACGTGCTGACCGCCAGCACGAGCCTGGAAACCGGTCGCGCCACCAGCTCGGCCTCTCTCGCCGATGTGATCGTCCTGCCGGGCCAGCCGGCCGAGCTGTCTGCGTCGTTCGTGCGGGCCCAGGCGGATGTGTTCGACACTCAGGGATCGGCAAGGTACAGCGGTGTCTCGGAGATCAAGGACCTGATGTTCGGCCACCAGGCGGTGACGATCAGCGGCCGGCCGAATCAGAGAATCGATCTTCCGGGGGTCGCGACCCTCTTCATCAACGAACAGCTCACGTCCTCGCAGGGCGGCGTCCCGACACTCACGGTCAACGCCCTCCGGCTTGTCCTCCTGACCGGCGACCAGGTCCTCCTCGCCAGCGCCCGGAGCGCGCTGGACAAGCAGGCGACTCTGGCGGTCCTGAGCGGCCGGGGCGGGCTGTCGAGACCCCGCGCCCTGTACGTCTGGTCGCAGCCCGAGTGCAGAGATTTCGTCACCGGCGGCGGGTGGTTCGAGCCGCGCTTCGAGGGCGGCCCTCCCGAGAGGGTCAATTTCGGCTTCAACGCCGGGTTCCGGACCGTCGACGGGGCGTTGCTCGGCCACGTCAACTTCGTCGATCACAATGACGGGACCCACATCAAGGGCGTGAACGTGGACACCTACTTCCGGCTCGGCGACCCGCAGAGCCTCTGCCGGATGTTCGAGGGCGACGCCGAGATGAACGGCACGCCGGGTTTCCGCTATCACGTGGAGGTCTGCGATTATGGCGAGCCCGGCCGCGACGACCGCTTCCGCATCATGGTGTTCGCCGCCGACGGAAGCGAGGCGTATTTCGCCGATGACAGCAGCTCGGCGAAGACCTGCGACCCGAACGAGCCGCGCTGCGGCGATCTCGACGGCGGCAACATCCAGCTCCACAAGAACTGCGACGGACAGCCCGCGACCTCGAGCGGCGCGGCGAGCGCTCTCTTGCCGCGGATTTGAGCACCGCCCGGCCCCGGGGCGCGCCTCGTGTGGCGCGCCCCGGGGCCGTCATGGGGTCAAACCCCCAGCGTCGGCCGATAATTTCCTCCCCCCCCTTCCCGGATCTCTCCCGTCCTCTTTAGAGAATTGACCAGATGGTGCCGTACGCCGCGTGGCTGTAGTGTTTTCCGGGCGATGGGCACGCACGGGACGAAGCCCGCAGAGCCGGAAAGGAGGGATCGCCGCTCAGAGCCCATGACGACCGGCCCGGCGCCGCCGCGGCGGCACGGGATCTCAAGACGTGCGACAGGCGTTCAACCGCGTCACTCAGATTGGAGGTCAGGATGAGTCAGAGAATCAGGCACATTCGCACCGTGGCCGCGTTCGCCCTGATGGCGGCCGCCCTGCTGGCATGGCCCGCCGTCGCGGCGGCCCAGACCGTCAGCGGGGCCGCCAGCGCGGTCCAGGCCACGATGTTCGGGACGAGCACCGTTCTCGCCGGCACCGGCCCCCTCGCCGATGCGCTGGATGCCCGTGAAGCGTCCGACCTGGAGTCGGGCATCCTGTCGCTGGGCGGCGCCGACGTCCTGCACGCCACCGCGATCAGCTCGGCCGATGAGGTCGCTTCGGAGGCCTCCCTGGCCGACCTCGGCGTGGCGGTGGCAGGCAACTCCGTTTCCGCGGCGTTCGTGATGGCCCGGGCCCTGGCCCCGGTCAGCGGCTCGCCGACCGGCCTGTCGGAGATCGACGATCTGGCGATCAACGGCGTGCCGGTCTACGTCACGGGCGAGCCGAACCAGACGCTGTGGCTGCTCGGCGGCCGGGTGATCATCAATGAGCAGACACCCTCCTCGTCGGGCACCACCGTCAACGCGCTGCACGTCATCGTCGACGGCGTCGCGGATCTGGTGTTCGCGTC